>JALUPA010000413.1 GCA_027054335.1 Ardenticatenaceae bacterium | reverse complement strand
CCAGCTTTGGGCGCTGAAAAAGTTGTGCAGGGTGGGGATGGCCCGGTCTAAGGCGGCGTAATCGCGGCGACGCGCCGCCCATTCCCAGGCCATTTCCACGTTGGGTAGTTCGGCCCGGATGGCAGCCCGCTCGGCCACGGATTCGCCGCTGTCTTGCCCGGCGAGGAACGTCAGGTAGAACTCTGCGTGCTGCCGGGCAACGGCTCCGGACGGGTCGTCCAGTTTTTCGGCGGCAAATTGCTGCAGGAGAGGGTGGATGTGGTAACGGCCGTTCACTTTGCGCTGCACCAGGAATTTTTCCAGCAAGGCCGCCAGATTATCTGTGGCTGCCCCGGCCATGGCCGCTGCTGCGTCTGCCGTAAACGTATCGGGGAAGATGGAGAGGCGGGCAAAAAAGGTTTGCAAATCGGGGGACAGCAGCGTCCAGGAATGGTCAAACACGGCCCGCAAACTGCGCTGGCGGGCCGGCACATTGCGGTAGGTGGTGCGCAGGAAGTCGAGGCTGGCGGCCGTCTCGTCGGCAATTTCCCGGCAACTACGCTGGAGCGACCAACCGGCGGCCAATTCGATGGCCAGCGGCATACCATCCAGCAGGCGGCAAAGGCGTACAATGGCGGTCATCTCTTCCGGTGACGGGGCAAAATCCTGCCTGATCTGTTGGGCCCGCTGTAAAAAGAGGGCGATGGCGCTGTGCTGTTCCGGTTGGGGCGATTCGTCAGGCGGGAGGGCTAATCCGGCCACGGCGTAGACCGTCTCTTCATATAAGTTGAGCCGCTCGCGGGAAGTGGCTAACAGGGTGACGGCCGGGGCATTGTGGAGGATGTCTGCCAGGAAAGCAGCGGCGTTATCGTCGCGGGGCGTGAGCAGCTGTTCCAGATTGTCGAAAAGCAAAAGCATCTCTTTGGCGTGCAAATGGGCCAGGATTTGCCGGTGGGGTGATTCTGCGCCCTGGAAGGCAAAGCCAAGCGCTTCGGCCAGGCGAAAGGGCAGCCTGTTTGTCATGGTGGCGGACGCCAGAGGTACAAAGAAAACGCCGTCCAGAAAGTGGCCCGGCTGTTCCTGGATGATGTGTTGGGCGGCCTGCAGCGCCAGCCGGGTTTTACCGATACCGCCGGGGCCGGCGATGGTGAGCAGGCGGGTATCCGGCGAGAGTAGCTTCCGGCTTATTTCGTCGAGGGCGGCGGCGCGGCCCAGGAAGGGAGTGGGATCGGGGGGCAGGTTGTGGGGGGGCGGAAAGGAGAGGTTGAGCAGTCGTTGACGTAGGGACTGGGTGGCCGGGGCGGGTTCCACGCCCAGTTCGTCGGCCAGGATGCGGCGGCAGGCGGCGTATTGCTGTAAGGCGGCGTTACGACGGCCGTTGCGGGCCAATAGTTCCATTTTCAGGCGGTGCGCCTGCTCGCTCAAATCGTCCAGTTTGAGCAGTTTGTCAGTGTATTGCAGGCCCTGCTGGTAACGGCCGCTGCGCAAACAATCTTTTGCCCGGCGGTGCAGGGCGTTGACGGCCAGGCGCTGCCAGCGTTCCCGCTCCAGCGTGGCCCACTCTTCAAATCCCCAACAGTCGCGCAGGTGAAAACTTTCCAGGAAGTCGCCGCGGTAAAGGGTGAGCAGGGTTGAGGAGCCGGCTGCGGCCGCGTCGTCGCGGGCCAGTTTTTCCAGCTCGGCCGTATCCAGCCAGTAGCTGCTCTCGTGGTTGAAGGCCACAGTTTGGCGGGTGACGATGAGCCACGGCTGGATTTTGCGGCGCATCCCGGAGAGGAGGGAGCGCAGATTGGCCAGAGCCTGTTTTTGGGGGCGGTCATCCCAGAGGAGATCGGCTAATTGTTCGCGGGAAAACGGCCGTTTGTGGCTGACCAGATAGGCCAACAGGGCTTCCGCTTTGCGTGTGCCCAATCCCGTGACTGGCTCTCCCGCCAGTTCGATTTCTATTGCGCCCAACAGCCGGATGATTAGTTTGTCTCCCATAAGCGGGATTATAGCGGAAATGCAGGCAATATGCTTTTTGATCGTTTCTCGATCACTTGGTTTTTATACTGGGGCTTAAATTGGGGAATAGTTCAGTAGCCTGGAAAATCAGCTTGACACTTTGTAGCACGATTTTGCAAATCGCGCTCTGGACGATTTACAAAATCGTCCTACAGATTGTTAGGGGCAATTTGAACCGTCCCTAAATTGGTATAAAAAAATGGATGGCATTATGGGAATGATATGCAATTATCTAATTATCACGCATTTTTATTACGAATATGGCGGGAAGACGGCCGTGCCCCGTGGCGCGCGGCGGTAGAAAACCCGCATACCGGTGAAAAGCATACGTTTACCTCACCCGAACAGTTTTGGGCTTATTTGCAGGCGCAGCTTGACCTGCCGGAAACAACGACCCAACAACGAGCGGAAGATGATTATTGAAGAGATTAGAAATAAAAATTCTCACGCAAAGGCGCAGGGACGCAAAGGGAAAAATCTTGGCGTCTTGGCGTCTTGGCGCGACGTCACGTCTGTTCATCTGACAAAGGAGACACAATGAAAAAATTATGGCGAATTTTGCTGAGTTTGAGTTTGGCTACGGCCGTATTGGGGGGCGGGCTGCTTTGGCTGGGCAGCCAGAACCCGTTTGTTTACGCTGCGCCTCTGGCGACTACCTGGTACGTGGCTACCACCGGCAATGACGGCAACGATTGCCTGACGGCGGCGACGCCCTGCCTCACTGTGGGCGGCGCTGAGGGCAAGGCGGCCAATGGGGACGTGATCATTATTGCCGCCGGCGTTTACGAAGTGGATTTGACGACGAGTAAGACGCTGACGATGACTGGCGCGGGAAGGGACGCTACCTATCTGGACGGGGCCAATGCGCACCGCGTCCTGGGGTTGTTCGGTTCTGCGGAGATAACGCTGCAAGATGTGACGGTGCAGAACGGCCGTTACACCGGGCAGCAGGGCGGGGCCATCTACAATTTGGGCACGCTGGCTTTGACAAATGTGCGCCTGACCAATAACAGCAGCGACAGCGGCGGCGGGGCCATCTACAACAACGGGGCGCTCACGGTGCAAAACAGCGAAGTTATCAGCAACAGCGCCACCAATGGGGACGGCAGCGGCCGGGGCGGCGGGATTTACGCCAATTATTCCAGCACGCTTACCGTGACGCAAAGCCTCATTGCCAATAACAGCGCCGATGAAGGGGGCGGCCTTTTCCTGCTGTCGTCTGCGGCGATTGGCGATTCTACGATTCGGGATAATCAGTCCACGGATTCCGGCGGCGGGGCGTCCTTGTTTTTTGGAGACGTGGTGGCAACGTTTGACGGGGTGACGTTTTCCGGCAATCAGGCGGTGCTGAATGGGGCGGCGTTGAATAATCGCGCTGGCCGTCTTTTGCTGACCAACAGCACAGTGAGCGACAACAGCGCTTTTAACTATACGGCCGTCTACAACGTGGGCGCGACGGCCTTTACTACGGTGACCAACAGCACCATTGCTTACAACCAGGCCAGTTCGGGGGTGGTGGGGTATGGCGGTCTCGTCAATGTCAGCGGCGGCACGGTGACGGTGCAAAACTCGATTGTCGCTTTCAATGATCAGCAGAACTGCCTGGGCAGCATCACCTCATTGGGGAATAATCTGGCTAACGATACGGCCTGCAGCTTTGTGGCGGCCGGGGATTGGCAAAGCAGCGATCCCTTGCTGGCAGCTTTGGGGGATTATGGCGGGGCCACACAGACGCACGCTTTGCTGCCCGGCAGCCCGGCCATTGAAGCGGGAGACGCGGCGGCTTGCCCGGCCGCTGACCAGCGGGGCGTCGCCCGGCCGCAGGATGGGGACAATAACGGCACGGCGGAATGCGACATTGGCGCGTTTGAACTGGACAGCCAGCTTCTCATCAATGACGTGACGACGGTGACGGAAGGGGACGCGGGGGCGACGGAGGCGGTGTTTACGGTGACGCTGGCGCCGGCCAGCGCGCAGGTGGTGACGGTGGATTATGCGACGGCGGATGATACGGCCGTGTCCCCTGCCGATTACAATGCGGCCAACGATACACTTACTTTTACTCCCGGCCAAACCAGCCGGACGATCACCGTCACCGTCAATGGCGATACGGCTGACGAACTGGACGAACGCTTTTTCCTGAACCTGAGCAATCCGGCCAATGCGGGTATTATTGACGGGCAGGGGGAGGGGCTTATTATTGACGACGATGGGCTGGCGGCGCTGACGATTAGTGACGGGACGGTTGTTGAGGGGGATACGGGGTCGGTTACGGCCGTGTTTACCGTGACGCTTTCGCCCGCCTCTACGGATACAGTTTCCGTCACCTATGCCACGCTGGCTGGCAGCGCCACCGAGAGCGCTGACTACGCTGCGGCCAACGACGTTCTCACGTTTGCTCCCGGTCAGACCAGCCGGACAATTGCTGTCCAGGTTTACGGCGACAATATTGACGAGGGGAGCAGCGAGACGTTTAGCGTGGCCCTGAGCAGCCCGGTCAACGCCAATATCGGCGACGGGGCGGCGGTGGGCACGATTGTGGATGACGATACGGCCCGCCTCTTGCTGGAAGCGGCGCCGGAATTTGTGGAGGGGGATACGGGGACGACGACGGCCGTTTTTGTGGCTACGCTTACCAGGCCCACCGGCTTCCCGGTTACGGTTGATTATGCTACGGCTACGGCCGTTACCGGCGTACCCGCGCAGGCCGGCAGCGATTATGCCGCCGCTTCCGGCTCGCTGCTCTTTGCCGCCGGGGAAACCAGCAAGAATATTCCGGTGACCATCTATGGGGATACGGTCATTGAAGCGGATGAGACGCTGGACATGAATATCAGCAATGCCAGTTCGGTGCCCATCGCCGCGGCCAGCAGCACCGGGCGCATTCTCAACGATGATTATTACAACACCTACCTGCCGCTGATTTTGCGTTAGCCATTGGCGGAAAAAGATGGATATTGATCTCTGATTGACTGGCAAAACGTATCAAACCGCAGAGGACGTGGAGATCGCCGAGAAAAATGGAGGGAAAACCTTCGTGTTCTCGGCGCTCGCTGCGGTGAAAAACGAAATTTGCCAGTCAATGATCCCCTAAAGAAGAAGTGGCAAAGCCGCAGGTTTGCTTTACAATCCGCCCGCTTTGCATTTTTGGCCCTTATTAGAGAAGGAAACTATGAAAAATAAAAATATTGTAATCATATTGGCGGCACTTTTTGTTTCAGTTTGCATTTTGCCCATCGTTGTTTTGGCTGTGGGCCTGATTATTTCTACGTTGCCGTCCGGCGGTTTGCAGGATGTGGGGAGCGCGTTGTTTTTTGCGCTGATTTGCCTGGGGCCGGTGGCGCTGGCTTTTGGCGGCCTGGGCTGGAAGATTTATCATAACGCCAAATCGCGTAAAGCGGCCGTGCGGCTGGGTGAATCGTTGGGGTTGGAAGAGCTTAATCGGGCGAGTAATCCGGTGAATGTTTGGTATGGCGGGGTGTACGACGGCCGTCGTTTTGCCGTGAAGCCGGTGGGTATCAAAAGTCATTATTATGATGGCAGGGGTCGTCGTCGCCCCGACGTGGACTATTATTTGCGTATTGTGCTGGAAGTGAAGGTGGACGAGCCATTGGACGTGGTGGTTTACCGCCGGCCGCAGGAGCGGGGCGGGGCGGCTACGTTTGAGGCGGCGTTCCCCGCGGTTAAGAATGCTTCCCGCCTGACGGGTTCGGCGCAGGCGGCGCTGCTGGCGTTTGTGCAAAAAGGGTATGAAACGGGGCTGCAAGGCACAACGTACCGTTATGACAAGGGGGCGCGTAATTTAACGCTGCGCGACCGGCCAGGGACGCCGGAGGCGCAGTTGGCCGGCGAGGTTTTGCCGGACGCGCCGGTGATTTTGGTACACGATCATCCGAATCCCAATTTGCCGGCTGAGGCGTTGTATGAATTGTTGGGGGAGATGACGGCCGTGGCGCAGGCGGTGGAATCGTCTTTCCGGTAAAGAAAACTACAGATTTCGCCGATTTCGCCGATTTAGTCTGTGTTTATCTATGGATTGTTTTGGGATGGTTCAGTAACCTGGAAAATCAGCTTGACACTTTGTAGAGCTTTGTAGAGCGATTTTGCAAATCGCTCTCTGGACGATTTACAAAATCGTCCTACAAAGTGTTAAGGGCAATTTGAACCATCCCATTGTTTTCGAGGAGATTTTGAAATGATAAAAAGTATGCGTAAAGTTTATTGGGTCATTTTGATTTTGCTGCTGGCGGGTGGGCTGCTGGCGGCTTGCGGCGGTGGGGATCAGGCTGATGACGTGGTCTGGACGACGTATGAGAATGGGGATATGGGTTTTTCCATTGACATGCCGGTAGATTGGCAGGTGGATGACGGGGATACCAGCGGCCTCATTGTGTCGTTGACGCACCCGACCGAGGATGTGGGGGCGATTGTATTTGTCCTGAACCGGGCTGATTTGGCGTCATTTGGCGCGGAGAATGCCCCGGATTTACTGGGGTTGTTTGTGGCTCAGGCGCTATCTGATAAGGCGGCGGTGCAGATTGTGCAGGAGGTGCAGCCGGCGACGATTAACGGGCAGGTCGGGGCTACGGCCGTCTTGCAGGGTGAGTTAGGCGGGCAGACGGGCTTGATTTCCTTTACGGCCATAGAAGGAGAGAACAAAGTGGTCATCCTGTCTACCGGCGACGGTACGGAGGGGGAGTTTGAGGCGTTGTTGGGCCGGCTGCGGGATAGTATTTCGGTGGATTAGCGCAATAGAGATTCAGTGAGCTTAATTTTTTGCCACGAATTTCACGAATGACCACGAAAATCAGTGGAAATTTGTGTGACTCGTGGCAGATTTTGGCTATACTGAGATTGGAAATTGGTCAAACCTTTTGTTGTAGAGATAGCACAACAAAAGGTTTTGTTGTATTATTACAACATACTGGCTTTCCTGGCTGTCAAAAACACAGAAATTTAGGATGAGTGGATATGACCTCTCTTTACCTTCAATCGGTTTTGTCGAGATTACCGGAGATTCACGAAGAAATACGGCAGACTTACTTGAGCTATCCTTATCCCTGGGTAATTGGTTACAGCGGAGGGAAAGACAGCACCACGACCTTGCAATTAGTCTGGTATGCTTTATCTGAATTGCCGCCGGAGCAGCGCGCAAAACCAATTTACGTCATCTCAACCGATACGAAGGTAGAGACGCCGGTTATCGTTGATCGTATTGACGAAAGCATACGCATGATTAACGAGGCGGCGCAGGCGCAGCAAATGAATTTGACGGCGCATAAGCTGTCCCCCGTTTTGAATGACAGTTTTTGGGTGAATTTGTTGGGGCGGGGCTACCCTGCCCCTAATAGCGGCTTTCGTTGGTGTACGGAACGGCTCAAGATTAACCCGTCCAACCGGTTCATTTTAGACAAGGTGGCCGATCATGGGGAAGTGATTCTGGTGTTGGGCAGCCGCCGGGGGGAAAGCGCAACGCGGGATCAGGTGTTGAATATGCACCGCATCACCGGGATGAACCTGGCGCGGCACGGGCAGTTGCCGGGGGCGTGGGTTTATATGCCCATTGAGCAGTTCACGACGGACGACGTGTGGACGTATCTGATGCAAGTTCCTTCTCCCTGGGGCGGGGATAATATGCAGTTGGCGTCGCTGTACCAGTCGGCGCAGGATGGGGAGTGTCCGCTGGTGGTGGACGACAAGACGAGTTCGTGCGGCAATTCCCGTTTTGGCTGTTGGGTGTGTACGGTTGTGACCCGCGATAAATCTATGGAGGCGATGATTGATGCGGGAGCGGATTGGATGATCCCGCTGCTGGAGTATCGGGATTGGTTGTCGTCTACGCAGGACCCGGCGGTGAAGCCGGCGCAGCGGGAGTTTCGGGGGCGGGACGGCCGTATCAAAATTACCCGGTCCGGCAAGCTGCGCTGGCGCACGTATACCCTGGATTTTTCCCGTCAGATGCTGCAAAAATTGCTGCAAGCCCAGATGGAGGTGCAGCAAGAAAGCCCGGAAACGGAACTCATCAGCCTGGATGAGCTGCGGGAAATTCGCCGTATCTGGCTGGCGGAACGGCAAGATTGGGAAGATTCGCTGCCGGATATTTACACAGCTACGACTGGTCAGCAACTCGATTGGGAACGGGACGACACAGCTATGCCCGGCCAATTGGAAGCGGAATTGTTGGCTGAATTGACCGCGGAAAATGACGTGCCCATGCCCCTGGTGCAGAAATTATTTGATGCCGAATGGCAGTATCAAGGAATGTACCGGCGGGCCAAAATCCACCACCGCATCGAAAAAATCTTCCGCGAAGATTGGCGTTCCAAAGCAGACGTTGAGGCGGAAATGGCGCGGCGGCAAGCGCTGGTTGAGGCTGAGGCATGATTTTGCGCAAAGTGGAACTGCACAATTTTGGTATCTATGGCGGGGATGCTTCCTTTGACCTGACGCCAGAGAGTGGGGAACGTTTTCAACGTCCCATCATCCTCTTTCGCGGTAAAAACGGGGTGGGTAAAAGTACGCTGGTGGAGGCGATCCGGCTTTGTTTGCATGGCAAGTTGGCGTTGGGCGGCCGTACCCGCCAACGGGATTATGAAGCATACTTACGGCAGCGGTTGCACCGGAACGAGAATGGAGAAACGGCCGTATCCGCCCACATCACTCTGGAATTTGAGCATGTTTTGCTGGGGCGGCGTCACCAATACCGGGTAATGCGAGCGTGGGGTGTGCGCGGGCGTCGCCTGACCACTGAACTGCGCATTTGGGTTGATGGCGAACTATTGACCGAAAGCGATGATGAAAAAGAGTACCTGCTGCGGGAATTGGTTCCGGCGGGTGTGGCTGAACTGTTCTTCTTCGATGGCGAAAAAATTGCCACCTTATCTGAAGAAGGGGCCGGTAGCGCTGATTTGTTGGGCGATACGGTGAAGAATTTGCTGGGGCTGCATCTGGTAGAACAATTAGACCGTGATTTGGACATTTATTTGACGCGGCAAACCGGTGTGCGGGAATTACAAATCTACCAGACCGAATTGGCACAGTTACATGATGAAGAAACGGAACTGGCCCAAAAGCGGGAAGAAGTTCGCGGCCAATTGGCCGATTGTCGTCGCCAGCTTAATCATAAACGGGAAGCCATCGCCCTGTTGGAAGAAAAAATTGCCCGTGAAGGCGGCCGTTACGCCGAAAATCAGAACGCCCGCGAAGCGGAGCGACAGGAAATCGCCGCGGCCATTGCTCTGGTGGAACAGGAAATTTATGAATTAAGCCGGGGTGTAATGCCTTTTTCTGTGGCTCCTAATTTGCTGCGGGCGGTGCAAACACGGTTGCGGCAGGAAGCGGCTTATGAACGTTGGCAGGCAGCGCAGCCGGTTTTGCAAGAAATCGAATCTCTGGTCAAGGAAGCCGGGCCTGTTTACTACACGACCAATACGGCCGTAGCGCCCCGCGAACAGGAGCCGGATACGCTCATTCCCCGTCTCCGGAAACTGCTGCAAAACCATAGCGAGCCGCCCATGGCGGAAGATGACGTTGTGCATCACGTATCGGCAGAAGAACGGGGGGTGTTGCTGAATTGGATTGAGGAGGCGTTGACGATAGCCCCGCGCCAATTGGCCGCCGCGCTACAAAAACGACAGGCGCTTCAAGCGCAACTGAAAGCGGTAGATGAAACGTTATCTCGCGTACCGGTGATGGCAATATTACGGCCGTTGCAAGACCAATTGCGGCAACTGGATCGGGAATTGGGCCGCCTGGAAGCGGAGCAGGAACGGTTGGTGGCGGAAGATGGGCGGTTGACTTATCACCTGGAACGTATTGCCGGCAGCAAGCGGCGGGTGAGTGAGCAAATCGCCGGCATCAATACCGATGAAAATCGCATCAAGTTGGCGGCGCGTACCAAGCTGCTGTTGGGCGATTACCAGGAGCGGCTGACGGTACGCAAACTGGCGCAGTTATCAGAGCAATTATGTAAGCGGTTTAACCAGTTAATTCGCAAACGCAATTTTCTGGAGCGGGTGCAGATTGATCCGGAGACGTTTAGCATGACGTTGTACCGCGCCGGAAAGTCGTTTCCCCGAAGGCAATTATCGGCGGGAGAGGAGCAGATATTTGCTATTGCTACGTTGTGGGCGCTGCGGGAGGTGTCGGGACGGCCGTTACCCGTCATCATTGATACCCCGCTTAGCCGCCTGGACGAAGATCACAGACTGGCAATGCTGGCTGAATTTATGCCCCAGGTAGCGCAGCAGGTGATTGTCCTGGCGACGACGGCCGAAATTGACGAGGAGACGTTTACCTTTTTGCAGCCGACTGTATCGCGGGCGTACCTGCTGCAAGCTGATAAGACGGTTGCCCAGGCCAGCGAACAGCCGATGGCCCGGCAAATACCATTGATTTCCCTGGAGGAGGTGGCATCCCATGCAGTTGAGTGAAATGCACTTTTCTGAAGAAGCGTCGCGTAAATTGAGCCAGATGAAAGGGCGTACCGGTTTGACGCCCAACATTTTAGCCCGTATCGGCTTTTGCCTCTCGCTGGAAAATCCGGGACTGCCTGATCCGTCTGATTATGACGGGACAGGGTATGTCAATATCAAGCGGCACGTTTTGACTGGTTATTATGACCCGTTGTTTGTGGCTTTGATCAAGGAGCGTTGCCATCAGGACAATTTGCCGGAGACTGAAATCGGCACGCAGTTTAAGGCGCATATGAATCGCGGCGTTTTATTGCTCCATAAAAAGTTGAAATCATTGGATGGCTTATTGCTAACTTTACCGCCGGAAATGAGAAACGGGAAGGCGTTAGCCGATGAATGAACGCATTTATCTGGATTACAATGCCACCACGCCAGTTGACCCCCGCGTTCTGGAAAAAATGCTGCCTTATTTCACCCAGGTTTTCGGTAATGCAGCCAGCAACGATCATGGGTTTGGTCTGGAGGCTAAACAGGCGGTAGATGAGGCGCGGCGGCAGATTGCGGCGTTAATTAACGCTCGCCCGGATGAAATTATTTTCACCAGCGGGGCGACGGAATCGGATAATATCGCCATTTTGGGTGTCGCAGAGAAGTATGCGCACAAGGGTAATCACATTATCACTTGTGTGACGGAACACAAGGCGGTGTTGGACGTATGCCGCAAGCTGGAGCGGGACGGTAATCGGCAGGGTAAGTTTGAGGTTACTTATTTGCCGGTGGATGAATACGGCCGTGTAGACCCGGAAACTGTCCGTCAAGCCATTACTCCCCAAACCATCCTCATTTCTATCATGGCGGCCAACAATGAAATTGGCACGATTGCCCCGTTGACGGAAATTGGGGCGATTGCCGCCGAGTACGGTATTTTGTTTCACACGGACGCGGCGCAAGCGGCGGGCCACATTCCTTTGGACGTACAGGCAATGAATATTCACATTATGTCGCTTTCGGGGCACAAAATGTACGCGCCGAAGGGGATTGGGGTGCTTTACCGGCGGCGCAGTAATCCGCGCGTGCAGTTGGAGCCGGTGATTTACGGCGGTGGGCATGAACGGGGCTTGCGTTCCGGTACGCTGAATGTGCCGGCCATCGTTGGTTTTGGCGAAGCGGCGCGGATTGCTAAAAAAGAAATGGTGGCGGAGGATGAGCGTTTTCGCACCTGGACACAGGGGATGTACCGGCGGCTGGAACGGGAATTGGGCGGCGTACAGTTAAACGGCCATCCGACAGAGCGGTTGCCGCACAATTTGAATGTGAGTATTCCGGGAATTAAAGTCCGCGCTCTGATTCCGCAATTGAAAAATGTCGCTATTGCTACCGGTTCCGCCTGCACGTCAGCGGAGGTGAAGCCATCGCACGTGATTCAGGCGTTAGGTTTTGGCGACGAGCGGGCGCATAGCGCGCTGCGGATTAGTGTGGGGCGGTTTAATACGGATGATGAGGTGGATACGGCCGTTACTCAAATCATTGCCACAGTTCAATCTCTACGCCAACTCCAACCAGTGTGAAGGCAGATGCTATGAATCAAAACGGCATGACGCTTTATCGAGGTTTAACATCGGGCAAGATTGGGCTTGACGTTCACGGCGGCTGCGGGGAAACGTGGAGCAGAAGGTTTGATGACGCCAAAGGGTATGCCCATCCGCCGCACGGCTACGTTTTGGAAGCCATTTTGCGCCCTGCCGCCAAACGACTGGTTTTAGTAACAGAGCGTGATGAAGAAGGATTTTCGGAATACGTGCCGGAAGGTATCAAACAGTTGGCGGAGATTGTTGGCGATCCATGGATTTACAAAAGTTTCATGGTTTATCACGGAGCGCTGTGGGATGAATGGAAGTCGGAATGGACAGAAGCTATCAAAGCCGCCGGTTACGATACTATTTTTACCGGCGGTTTTGATGGCCCGGAAGAATATGTTTTGAACCCGTCTCTTTTGCAGTTTGTCCGTTATTATCGCATACTGGCGCGTGACCGCGTTGAACAATACCCGATTGAAGAAGGGACATTGGAAGGTTTGGGGTATGTGGTTGGGTTGGAAATGATTGAATTACATTGCAAATAATTTTTTTGCTTTTTTTAATAATTCTTGAGTTCGTTTTTCCAGAGCTTGTAAATCCCAATTTGGAATGTCCGCAAGTTCTTGATTCATCATTACAGTTGATCTTTCGTATCTGAACTTCTTGCTTGGAAATGGATCATTTCTTGCGGCACTGTTTTCTCTTGAGGCCCAAAAAGATAAATTAGCAATCTCATGCTTATGAGGTTCTAATTCTAGATCGATATCTTCAGGCTTCGGTTTTTGCGGGTAAATATGTTCAATGGTTACCTGATTAAGATCCCATACGCTCATTTTATTGGGAGATGGTTTTCCAGAAGCGCCATTAAGAAACCAAGTATGATGATCTTCAAGAGTGGTTAAAAAATGTTTGATTCGACGCTTTTGAGAAGATGCGCCGTTATATGTCAATTTTGTTATAAGATTTGTTTCAAATACTGAATCTGGAGCATCATTTCTAGCTAATGCCCTCAAGTCCGATTCCAAGTCTGCAATCTTGTAATCTGTAGGATTCGCTCGGATATTAGTGCAGTATCTATAATAAACGTCAGCCAACTTGCTTTCATGCACTCCTGCAATAATGATATATCTAAAGACAAATCGCTCAAGTAAAAGAACCAAATTGTTAAAGTCTGCTTCGGTCAGTTTATCATAAGCTGTTAGGAGTAACGGGTAACATAGTGTGTGTTGTAATACTTTGATTAAACGATACAATCTGTCTCGTTCCCAATCTGATATAGTTGGAGTTGAGTCATAAGGCCATTCACCATCTGCTATTTTTTTGAATACCACAGAAAGTTTATCCATATTGCAGATTTTTTGTTCAATTTCGATAGCTTCTGTGTTTGATACCCCTTGGTTTGGAGGGGGAATTTCATAGTTGAAAAATTCTTTTCGAAAGTCATCAAATAAATCTTTCTTCGGCGCACGCATTCCAGAAAACGATATATAGTAACTGTGAAGAAACTTGTCTACTTCAGATGTTCGTCCGGCAAGAATATTGTGCCAAAGAATTTCTACGCGTTCTTGTTGTTTTTGATTTCCTTCCAAAAGTTCAAGTGTGGTGGAACGTAACAAATCCCCATTGCTAAGATTACGTCCTCTATCGTTCAATGTTGTAAAAAGATGATATGCCTCGAATTTATCGTCACTTACAATGAAAATAACATGGCAATCATCTGTGATGCAAGTTCGTAATAGAAGTAATCTTTCTAATTTTTCGCCAACATCTAGCTTTTTATCTTCCAGGATTGGTTCGAATATTTGCTTGCGAATTGTCCGATAGGCATATCTGAGTTTACGATGTGAATCTTGTCCTTTTTTAGGTTTGGGTTTGATCTCACCAATCAACAATTTTTCAAAAAAATCATGATCAACTTTTGACAAACGCAAACGTAATCTATCCTTTAGTTGGCCTTGTTCAACTTCCTGATAAATCAAAAAATCTTTTCGAGTTTGTTCAGCATGTGCAACTGCAGCATTTTGAATATCCGGGTTGTTTGCTTGTTCTGCTTGTAATGCAACACTCTTTAAAGAGTCAATCATTAAAGCCATAGTAATCATAAAAGTAGCTAGACGTTGTTGTCCATCAACAACTTCGAAGGCGCGCCCAGTGACAGTATTTGGAACATATTGATCAACACTAACTAAACCTCCAAAAAAATGTCGTTTCATCTTATTGTGGTTTAGATGAATTGAATATAGAGCTTGTATATCTCCGATAAAATCGGCAATTTCTTCTTTTTCCCAAGCATACCCACGTTGATAGCGCGGGATGACGAATGGTACCCTACGAGAAATTAAATCTCCAACTGGTATATTTTCTGTACCTTTAATCATTGTTCCTCCCAGGAAAGTCAAATAGATTTTTAGGTTGGATATTCAAAGCGTCACAAAGCTTTTCAATGCTATCAAATGATGGTGTGTGTGTAGCTTGTTCAATTGCACGAATGAAACTAACAGATAGGCCAGTCGCTTTGGCAAGTTCTTCTTGAGTCATGCCTTTTTGTTGGCGGAGTTCTTTTAGCCGTTTGGCAAATTGTTGGCGTAGCTGGCCCATAATCGTTTTTGTAAAACTAACAGTCTGGCTGGTAGTTAAAAGAAAAACGCCCGCAGTAGTTAGCTGCGGGCGTTTGCCAGAGTGATTGATAATCAGTTCGTTCAGGTTTCATTTTCGTTTAACAAGTTTACCAGATTCCACAACGGCCGTCCTCCCTCATCAATCAGATAAGCCTTCATTTCGTAAATACCGGTACTGGCATATTCTTCAGTGATGGACAAAATCTCGCCAAAGCGGGTAAGTATGTCTATATCGCCTGCTTCAGCAATGGCAATAGCTTTAAGAATAGCCATGTCATCCGGAGTAAATACTTTTGTGGGCACTTCGCCGCCAGCACCTTTACGGGGTTTGGTGCGACGGCCGTTTTGATACCCTAAACACGCCGCAAACATAAACAAATCTTTGTAAGTCTCAAACGGAGCATCTTCTATTTCTGCATTTCCTTCTTTTTTTAATTGGCGGTAAACGTCAATGACAGCTTCATCAATATAAACACGGTCTGTGCGCGTGTGACTTGAATCGGGCATTTTACACCTCTTCAATGGTGGTACAACTGGTCATTTTATCAAAATTCAGACGATATTCAGCGCCAATGTAAGGTTCTATATTTTTACGAGCCTTGTCGCGTAACTCCTCGTCCGTGACAAACAAGACCAGTTGATCCGTCAGTTGGGGAAGTTTTTTGGCAATACTGTTGCGGTGATGAGAAGACAAACGGCCGAACGGCGTATCCATCACCAGCGGCGCTTCCTCTCCGCTGACCTGGGCCATCGCCGTAATAAATGACAGGCTCAACACTTGCCGTTCTCCGGCAGAAAGTTCCGGGCGGGCGGGCTGCCCGTAGCGATCAATCACTTCCAGATTGAAATTTTCATCCAGGCGCACATCCTTAAAATGACTGTCCTTCCAGATGAGGCTGCGGAAAATCTGTTTGGTACGGTTTTCGATTTTTTGGCGCATATCATCGGCGTACACTTCGTACATATCTGCCAGAGCGTCAGCCGCTTGTTGGGCCAGTTCGTATTTCATACC
This sequence comes from Ardenticatenaceae bacterium, assembly GCA_027054335.1. GTDB lineage: Bacteria > Chloroflexota > Anaerolineae > Promineifilales > Promineifilaceae > JAJRTP01. Next base: position 12,966 of record JALUPA010000413.1, on the reverse strand, counting down.
CAATTTTCGGCCACGCTGCTGTTCTTTTTGCGCTTTGGCTATTTTCTTTTCCAAATCGTTGATTTCGTTTCCCATCTGTTCGATTCGTTGCGACAATCTTCCAATTTCCAGGTTGTAATCATCAATGTCGGCCAAAAAGTCACGACGTTGTTTTTCCAGTCGGCTTATTTCCTCTAACGGCGAGCCTTTCAACTGGCGGCTAACGTCGTCTAATTCGGCATCCAAACCGTTTATTATGTCCAATAGTTCCGTGCGGCGCTTCATACCGTTGTCCAGATTATTTTTCTGCCGGGTAGTTTTGTCAGCAAAAGCAGACAGCGTGGCGCTGGTATTCAACACATCATCTTCTAACGAGCCGGGAACGGTATTATCCAACAATCTGCTTAAATGTTGATATTCAGGGCCATGTTCGGCAAAGGGACGACCGCAAATGCACATCTGCTGTTCCAATAAATCCTGAATAAATTGTTGGCGGATACTGCTGGGGATTTCACCGCGCTCTCGTTTTTCGTTGAGAACGTTCAAGGCTTTGGTTATCGCTGGTTTAGCCAGGACAACATAAGCGGCTGATGCCGTTTTCTGAATGGCTTTTACTTCATCTGCCAGTTCGGTACGTCGTTGTTTTAACTCCCGTTCCAAAAGATCGCGCCGTTCCTGTAACGCTTTGGCATTCTGTGAGTCGCGTAATTTTTGTTCAATGTCATTAATTTGCCGCCGCGCTGCTTCTTTTTCCTCCGTCAATTCTGTTTTACGGCGTATAGTTTCTTCTTTTTCGGCACGCAATTTTTCATCCTGTTCAATCAAATCGCGTAATTCGCCGCCAGAGGTTCGCTTGAGTTCCCGACGATATTCGTCTGCACGTTTTCCCAGATGGTATTGCGCCCGTTTCAGAATTTCCAGTTTCAGAATGAGTTGAATGGCCTTTTTAACTTCGGCAGCTGCTTCTGGTTTGGCAAAGTTGTCAATTTTTTCACCATCAAAAAGAAAATATTCACGGGCGTTGACGGGCAGGATAGCGTTCATTGTACCCAAAGGGTTTTTCACTTCCTGGGCACGGCCGTTAGCGCCTTGTCGCCTCATAACGAATTCATCGGGTTCCATTTCCAATGTGCCATCTGAGAGCTTGTAACCGCTCAGTATTCGTTTGACAGTATATCTGTCGCCATTGTGCAAAAAAGCAATGGTAACGGACGTGTGTACCTTATCGCCCGGCTGGGCGCGGCTGATGGCATCCTTGCTAATCAGCTTGCCCACGTTGTCTACGACTTTAATGTTTTCCACGTTACGGCCGTATAAACACCAATTGATTGCCAAAAACAAAGAAGTTTTGCCTGCGCCGTTAATGCCATGAATGACTGTGACATTTCGCTTTTTATCTCTGGCAAAATTAAGTCGTTGCTGCCCGCAGTACTGGCGGAAATTATCCAAAACAATTCTTTCCAGTTTCATTGGGGGCTATTCTCCTTCTTTTTCCTGCCGTTTGAGTTCTTCTTCAGCGATACGAGTGATCACTTCGTCAATTTTGTCATAAATGCCGCGTGGTCTTTCCATAGAAATAAATTGCTGTTCTATCTCGCCGACTTCATAGATTACCTGGCGCACAGCTGGGTTATAATTTTTAAACAATGTTTTCAAACGATCCCGTAACATAAGTTTGTCCTCGTTAAAAATCCAACAGACCGTAATGTTCGGCCAAATCCCAAATAATATCCAACGCCTGATGTTTGTTCAGCGCCGGGTTGGTAAATTCCTTAAATCGTTGCAATTCGCGGCGCATGATACTGCGTTCAGCTTGAAAAGCAGGTGACTCTTGATCCAAAGCTTTAGGCGGCACGGCAATAAGATCGTGAATGACGGAATGTTTCTTGCCGGGTGATTTTCGTAAAATACGGCCGCGTCGTTGTATAAACTCGCGCGGGTTGCTGCTACTGGCCAGGAAGTAAGCGGTGCGAGTACTGGGTACGTCTACCCCTTCATCCAAACATTTCATTGCTGCTAACGCTTGCAAGTTGCCACTGGCAAAATCGCTCAATAATTGCTGGCGTTTCTTTGGGTCTTCTTCGGCAGTGAATTGATCAATGAGGATACCTTTTTCCCAGCCTGCAAGACGAAGCGCTTCATCAATTTGACCGGGGGCGCAATAAAACAAGGTGTGTTCAACGTAAGTTTCTTGATCAAGTAGATCGGAAAGAGTTTGTAGTTTGTTTACGGCCGTATTCAACAACCTGGCCCGCTTAATCAACAACATCTTCAACGCTTCCTGCATCTCCACATCCTCCTGATTCACCAACCGCGCAATTTTAACTGACAATGCTTCGTACTCGTCCATCTCCTCGTCAGTGAGCGGAACCAGATGCGGGTAATAATAATACGGCGTCAGGCTGACGCCAATCGCCTGTTCCAGCGTGAAAGCAAAAACAGTTTCACCAAAGTAGGCGCGGAGCGCGGCCGTTCCCACATCATCAAACCAACGATCCGGCGTGGCCGACAGCGCCAGCCGGTAAGGTATTTGGTGCGGGTGATTTTGCCGACTGCGTTCCGCTCCCAAATGGTGGGCTTCGTCGGCGATGAGCAAGGCGGGTGCTTGCAGCCGGACAATTGCTGCCTGAAAGTCGGGGCTGATGAAGGTGGTGTGGGTGGTGATGACGGAGATGAAGGGGCGGTAACGGCCGTTAAACTCAACAACCGCATGATTCAACCCATCCAGCCAACGGCTTTTGCTCTGGTAAGCCAGAATGGGCCGATAACCAAACGCTTCCGCCTCCTCTCGCCACTGGTCAACCAGATGCTGATAAGGGACAGCAATAATCACTGCCAGCCGTTCCTCTTGCTCATACAAGCGGGCCGAAGCGGCCAATGCAGTGATGGTTTTGCCTGTGCCAGTCGCCATTTCCAGCAATCCTTTACAGTTGTGTTCAAACCAGGCGGCAATGGCCTCTTCCTGATAGTCGCGCAGGGTGATGTGGGCAGGAATAGCGGGCCGGGCTGGCTTGTAGCCAGGAGAAAGATCGCGTATTGTGGCTGGCATCCAGGGTGGGGCGGGATACGGCCGTTCCCCCTGCCTTAACCGCAAAATCTGTTCCCGCGCCGCCTCCGGTAGGGCATAGACGCGCACATTCGGGTCTTCATTGCCCCACAGTCGTTCAAAACGGCTTGCATCCGCTGCCACCAACGGCGCAAAAGCCGGCTCCCACGACTTGAAAATCTTGATGGACTCATAATTAGTCATTCCCCGAACACTCTCATTAGGCGAACCGCTGAAACTAACCTGATTCCCCTCCGCGTCCGTAAAAATGCCAAACTTGTCGTGAAAATCCCCGCCATCCAGCTTGTTTTGGGGCAGCGCCAGTTTGAACGTCAGAACCTCATCAGCCACCATCCAGGCCAATGCCGCCAGCGTATCTTCTTCCAGCGTCCTTTCCAGGTCTGACAAATTTCTGGCCAATGCCGCCCGTAATACCGGATCAATCTGCGCCTCTGTCCCCATTTGCAGCGCTTCCCAATCCGCTTCATTGAGGATGGGGCTGGTGATAATACGCGCCCGCCCGCCGTTAGCCGCAAATGGGAGCAGCCCCTGAGCGACCATCCGTAGCCAGCCGGAACTAAAAAAGCCTACACCCCGGTCATAACGTATGGAGACCGAAAGCGCAGGCACATAGAAATCAGCAGCTATATCGGCCGATGATGTGTCAATTGTCAATGGAAGCTGCAAACTTTTTAGCGACATCCCGATATTCCCATTTAGCGTGACTTGACGCGAATGATGTAATTATATGGTTGATGGGAGAATACGCTACTGGGAATTTAGTCAGACGGCCGAAAACAGTTCAGCTACTCCGTGGTAAACGTGCCCGTTTCCTCTTATGTAACAAAACCCTCTAATCCTGCGGTGGATGCCAACCCGTACTCACCCAGCGGCGGCGGGAGCGAACAATATACTCATTGTTCAATTTGAGCGCTTTTACTGTCGCTCGTCCCACTGATGTTAGCCCGATAATCATGACGCCTTCTTCAGCCCAGGCAAAATGGTCTGACCACACTTGTGTACGAGGGTTAAAGAGTTGTACTTGTTCACCCGTTTCTGGATCATCGGCGAAAGTTTGCGATCCTTTAAATTCGTTGCAGCGATGGCACGCAAGGCACAAATTCTGATCCTCAGATGTGCCGCCTTCCGCTTCCGGGATGATATGGTCAATAACCAGCGGCATCCCAATCACAATTTCCTGTGTTTGACAATAACCACACTGGTAGCCGGCAGCTTCAGCCACTCTGGCTCGTTGCGCTGGTGGAATCCTGGTTTTGCTCACGTTTACTGCAGCACTTTGGGATCTGACAAATCATACCCACGGCTCATGAGCAGCATAGCCGCATGAGCACGACGCAGAATCGTTTCATCATACTCTCGCAACAAATCTTGCTGTCTGGCATTTTCATCTGAGGTGAGGGGGCGTTCCTGGGTAATGTTATGCAGCCGATCCATCTCTGCTAATTGTTCTGGCGATAACGTGCTGCGGGCTAATGACCAAAGGGCGGCGTCTGACAAGTGTTCCATTGCCAACAACTCTTCGCGTAATGATGGTGGCAAATCATCTTCCACTGGCACAGCAGGAGGCAGTTGGCGAGACAAACTTTGCTGCACCAGATCGTCTATTGAACGGCGTTCGGCGTGGGCTTGTTGTTTTAACCGGCGATATAAATTTTCGGGTACATTAACTGTGTAAAGTGTCATGTAATGACCTCTCGTACAATTGGACTTAGGGTGACGGCCGTAGCCAAAACCAAAAACTTGTCGTTTGCTTCCTGATTATAGCATAACTTTGTCGCCGATAATCACGCAGCAATCTGCCCCGCCAAAACGAAAATCGGGCAGCCAAACGGCCGCCCAATCTCCAATCTCCAATCTCCAATCCCCACAATTTACCTGTCCGGGTGACGCAGCACTTCGTCCACCAGCCCGTACTCCTGCGCCTGTTCGGCCGTCATGTACAAATCCCGGTCGGTGTCTTCCGCAATCTTCTCTGTGGTCTGGCCGGTGTGGTAGGCCAGAATCTCGTTAAGGGTGGTGCGCAGGCGCAAAATTTCCTGGGCCTGAATGGCGATGTCCGACGCCTGACCTTGCGCGCCACCCAGCGGCTGGTGCATGTGGATGGTGGCGTTGGGCAGGGCATACCGCATCCCCTTCGTGCCGGCCGTGAGCAGCACCGTGCCAAAGCTGGCGGTAAAGCCCACCGCCACCGTAGAGACGGGACATTCCACCTGCTGGATGGCGTCGTAAATAGCCATCCCGGCGTACACCTGGCCGCCGGGGCTGTTGATATACATGCGAATCGGCTTACTGGCGTCTTCACGGGCCAGGAAGAGAAGTTGGGCTACCGTCAGGTTGGCAATCTGGTCGTTGATGGGCGTGCCCAGGATGATGATGCGTTCTCTGAGGAGCAGAGAAAAAATGTCGAAGGCGCGTTCACCCCGGCCGGTGGTTTCGATGACCATGGGTACCAGGGAGGTTGGTATATTCATCATAGCAGGTATTTCTCCTTGAAAGCGAACCGCAGATTTCGCAGATTATACGTAACCTGGGGAATCTGCGGTATTTTATTCATGGTGGTGGGCTTTAGCCCATTTTGTTTTGTAAGGTGTAAGGCGATTTGCCAAATCGCCCTACAAACTTTTGTTGACAGTTGGTGAGTTTAGCCTATTTGCGTTAGATTTGTATTATTCTTGTTCGTTTACGGCCGTTTCCTCATCCATTTCTTCATCAACAGCGTCTTCTTCGGCCTCAGTCACTTCTTCGGCCACTTCTTCAATCATCTCTTCAATCATCTCTTCTTCTTCTGTCTCTTCAGCCGCTTCGATTTCGGCCTCAGCGTCTTCTTCGGCTTCAGCTTCCAATTCCGCCAGGTCAGGCGCGTTATCGCTGAGGATGGCGACCATACGCTCGTAAGCTTTGTCGGTGAGGATTTCACTGCTGATCATGTCCAGACCAGGACCTTGTTTGTAATATTCGCCAAGCGCGGCGGCCAACTCTTCATTGTCGCCATAGCTCTCTGTGCGTTCTGCAACTTTGGCGTCTACGTCAGCTTCTTTAATGGTAATTTTTTCATCCAGGACGAATTGGCGCAGAACGAGTTGCGTTTCTACCGCTTTAATCGCCGCCTCCCGAAAATCTTCCCGTAACTGTTCTACGGTGGTTCCCTGGAGTTTCAGGTAATCCTCCCATTCCCAATCCGTCTCTTCTACCTGACGTTTGAACTGGGCGATGCGATTGTCAAGCTCCTCGTTAACGGCCGCGGGCGGATAAACCATAGTCGCCATTTCCCGCATGTCGTTCACCATTTCATCCATCAATTCATTTCTGGCCTGGTCTTCCGCTGCTTTTTTCAGGTCTTCGCGGACGCCTTCCCGCATAAGTTCCAGAGAGTCATACCCTTCCAGTTCGGCCAGATTATCATCCAGCAGGGGTACCAGGCGGTTTTGCACCTGGAGAAGCGTTACCGTAACGGTGGCTTCTCTACCCTGCAACTCTTCTTCCTCAAAGTCTTCCGGGAAGGTGAAGGTGAAGGTCTTTTCATCTCCGACAGACATACCCACAATATTTTCGGTAAAAGAGGTGCCGGGGAACAATTTATCACTGTCCAGAATGATTTGCAGACTTTCCGTGTCGAACAGAACAATATCTTCTGCGGCAGTTTTTTCTGCGTCTTCAGAAGCACTGTCGGCGTCGGCGTCTTCTACGGCCGTATCTGCTGTCTCATCTTCAGATTCACTGTCGGCGTCGGTATCTTCCACGGCCGTTTCCTCTTCTTCCGCCGGCACAATGCCTTTGCCGGCAATGGTCACCACGTCGCCTTCTGCGGCCGGCCGGTCCACCTCTTCCAATTCCGCATAGCGATCTTGGGCCGCTTCCAATGCTTCGGCCACGGCTTCATCACTAATCTCCACCTCGTCAATCTCTTTGCGCAGCGAACGATAATCACCTAAATCTACTTCCGGGATAAGGGGAATGGTGAAGGTCAGGGTCAGCGGTTCATCGTCAATTTTGTCCAGACTGGCCTGGGCGTAAATATCCGGTTCCACTTCGGCCAGGGCTTCTTCGTAAACGGGCTGGACAAGGGCTTCAATGGCTTCGCCGCGCAAATACTCTTTCCCCACCCGGTTCACAATCACGTGGTAGGGGGCCTTGCCCCGGCGAAAACCGGGCACGTTGATATCCCGCGCCAGTTTACGCGCTAATGTTTTCATTTCTTGCAGGACGCGCTTTTCCGGTACTTCGATGGTCATGGTGAGCTGTCGCTGATCGTCTTCTTCCGTATGAATATTTAATGTCACTGGTTTACCTCTCTTCATATTAAGTGACAGTCACTTGCCAAGTGACTGTCACTTATGTAGTTTTGTTCAACAAAAAAGCGTTGCGGGGGCAACGCTTACACGTTTCGTAAAGTAAAATGGGGATGGAGGGACTCGAACCCACACGCCTTGCGGCACATGATTCTAAGTCATGCGCGTCTACCATTCCGCCACATCCCCGGCAAGGGAATTATTATACCACTGGCGGAAAATGCGCCAAACAATGTTTTACCGCGGAGGGCGCGGAGAACGCGGAGATTTTTATTATGGAGAGTCGCCGGATGCGCCGCAAGACCGGTTACCGATTGCCGATAACCGATTACCGACAACCGGCTACCGAAAGTTTGCCAGACGCACCGGCAGACGACGCGCCCCCCAATGACCGGGCGAATGGTCAAAGACGCCGGCGCATTGGGCGCCGCAATATTGGCAACGGCCGTCTTCCGTCAGATGCCATTCCATCAGGTTATACCAGTCCCGCACAATGACCGGCTGGCCGCAGTTGTGGCAAAAAGTCGTGTCCCCTTCCCGGTTATGCACATTGCCCGTGTAGGCGTAGCGTACCCCGTTACGCAGGGCGATTTGCCGGGCGCGTTGCAAGGTAGCCGCCGGGGTGGGCGGCACGTCCCGCATCTTGTAATCCGGGTGGAAGGCGGAGAAGTGCAGGGGCACGTCCGGCCCCAATTCTTGCACCACCCAGCGCGTCATAGCGTCAATTTCCTCTGCCGAATCATTCCAGCCGGGAATGACCAGATTAGTGATTTCCAGCCAGACGTCCGTCTCGTGCTTCAGGTACAGCAGCGTATCCAGCACCGGCTGCAACTGCCCGGCGCACAGCCGCTCGTAAAATTCTTCGGAAAATCCTTTTAAGTCTACGTTGGCCGCGTCTACGTATTGGTAAAATTCGCGGCGCGGTTCGTCGGTCATGTAGCCGGCCGTCACCGCCACTGTTTTGATCCCTTTTTCGTGGCAGGCTTTCGCCACGTCGATGGCGTACTCCATAAAGATGACCGGATCGTTGTAGGTGAAGGCTACGCTGCGGCAGTTCAGTTCTGCGGCGGCGCGGGCGATGGTTTCCGGCGAGGCCTGGTCGGCCAGGGTATCAAATTCGCGGGATTTGCTGATGTCCCAGTTCTGGCAGAATTTGCAGGCCAGATTGCAGCCGGCCGTACCAAAGGACAACACGGCCGAACCGGGCAGAAAGTGGTTGAGCGGCTTCTTCTCGATGGGGTCAACGCAAAAGCCGCTGGAACGGCCGTAAGTCGTCAACACAATCTGGTCATCCTGGGCCATGCGCACAAAGCACATCCCCCGTTGGCCGTTGTGCAGTTTGCAGTAACGGGGGCAGAGGTCGCATTGGATACGGCCGTCTTCCAGTTTGTGCCAATATTTCGTCGGATAAATATCTGAGTCTCCCGAAAAAAGCCGCGGATTGCGCGGCTTTATTGGGATTTTTCTCTGGTAATTCTCTGCGCTCTTCGTGTTCTCTGCAGTTTTTTCGGTAAAGTTAATATCTGTATTTGTCATGGTCATAATCCCCCAATGTTTACGTTATTTCTACGTTGCCAGTTTACACTAAGCGTGTCTGATCTATGTAAGAATGTGGCGTGATGCGTGATGCGTGACACGTATCTGCCTCACGTATCACGCTTTCACGTATCACGTTAGAGAGGTGATTGTGATGAGTAAGATACGCCAACCGGCTGTAGCCGGAATGTTTTATCCCGATAATCCGCGTGTTTTGCAGGAAATGGTCAATGAATTTTTGGCGGCAGCCGTGCCTTACAACGGCCCCGCGCCCCGCGCCGTCATTGCGCCGCATGCCGGCTACGTTTATTCCGGGCCGGTAGCTGGGTCTGCCTTTGCCCCGTGGCGGGGGGAAACGGCCGTGAACCGCATTATTCTCATCGGCCCGGCGCACACGATGGCTATTCGCGGCCTGGCCGGGGTCAGTGTGGATGCTTTTGCCACGCCGCTGGGTCTGGTGCCGGTGGATAGAGAAGGGATGGAATGGTTACGGCCGTTGCCCCAGGTACACATCCTCGACGCCGCCCACACCCGCGAACATTGTCTGGAGGTAGAACTGCCCTTCCTGCAAACCATCTTCAACGAGTTCAGCATCATTCCCCTGGTGGCCGGGGAAGCTAGCGGCCCGGAAGTAGCCCAAATCCTGGCCTTGTTCCAGGACGATCCCACCACCCGCATCGTTATCAGTTCCGACCTGAGCCATTATCACGATTACGCCACCGCCCGGCGGTTGGATGCGGCCACAGCCCAAGCCATCACCCGGTTGCAGCCAGAGAAACTGGGCTATGACAGCGCCTGCGGCCGTATTCCCATCCGGGGCTTGCTGGAAATGGCGCAAAGGGAAGGGTGGCAGGCTACGGCCGTAGACCTGCGTAACTCCGGCGATACGGCCGGGCCAAAAGACCGCGTCGTCGGCTACGGCGCCTTCGTCTTTGCCTGATGCTGTTGATGGATACACGGATTTAACGGGTTTGACGGATTTTCGCGGATAAAAAAACAAAAAATCCGTGGGAATCCGTCAAACCCGTATCATCCGTGCATCCATTTTGTGAATATCGCATATAATTTTTAATAACGACTTGTGAATTGTGTAATCATCTTGTAAAATCAAGATATGGAGGCGCTTATGCAAACATCTGTAACAAAACGCGGGCAAACTGTTGTTCCGGCCGCTATCCGCAAACGCTACAATATTCTTCCGGGAGATCGCTTGGTATGGCTGGATGATGGCGAAATAATTACAGTAATTCCAGTGCCAGATGATCCGATTAAAGCTTTGCGCGGACGGGGGAAAGGCGAACGTTTGGTAGAGCGGTTGTTGGCTTCCCGTCGCGAGGAACGTGAACGTGAGTGAAAGGTATGTGCTTGATACTTCGGCTGTTTTAGCGTTTATTGAGAATGAGCCTGGAGCGGAGAGAGTAGAGACTGTACTGTACCAAGAGTTAGTCTGGTTGCCTTGGATTGTTTTACTGGAGACTTACTATATTTCCCGACAAGAACAGAGTAAGGCTGAAGCTAACTTGCGGTATGCCTTACTAAAACAATCGCCAGCCACAATCATATGGCAAGCTGATGAGGCTGTTATGTTAAAGGCAGCCCGGTTAAAAGCTGGTTATCGGCTATCATTGGCCGATGCCATTATCGCCGCCTTTGCCATACGAAAAAAAGCCATACTGCTGCACAAAGACCCTGAATTTGAGGCTGCTAAGGAATACGTTGACCTGGAAGCGCTGCCTTATAAAGGTTCCCCGCAATAAATAAATTTCCCGAGCAAAACTCGCTCCTTCCCCAATTTGCTGCCCTCACCCGTTATCATCCACCAAGTGACTGATTTCGTGGTGACCGGCCAGAACGGCGATGACGTCCGTATCGCACAGGCAGCGCTCGCTGGCCGGGTGAAATTCTGATTCGTGGTCCCGGCGCAGCAGGACGACGCTGACGTTGTAATTCTGCTCCACTTCCTCCACCGACAAACCGATAAGCCGCGACTGCGGGGCAATGTCAATCCGGGCCAGGCTGAACGATTCCCCTTCCACAGTGATGGGGCGGGTGATGTCTACGTTGGCGGCGGCGGCGGCAAAAGCCGGGGCCGACATACCGGTGGCGCTCATGGCGTGGTAGCCAAACTGTTCTTCCAGGGCCTCCCCAAAATCTTCATCAAAAATACGCACCACAATATTGATGTCCGGGTTCAGCTTGCGGGCGGTGAAGGCAATTTGCAGGTTCATGCTGTCGTGTTGGGTGCAGATGACCAGCGCCCGCGCTTTTTCAATTCCTGCCGCGCGCAAGTTGCTTTCCTGACGGCCGTCGCCGGGAATAACCGGGATGCCGCTTCGCTTAGTATAGCCAACCAGTTCCTCATCCGGGTTTAGCTCAATGACCACCACGTCCAGGTCTAAACCATGCAACTCTTTCGTGACTCTAAAGCCCAGATGTCCCAGGCCAATTAAAACGATATGGTTATTAAAGGTAGAGGCAACCGCCATTTCCCACTCCTTGCTGCGTTTACTCCGGTTAAACAAGAGAATACTGAAATCAGCAATCCCCATGGCCAAAAACATCAACCCCAGGACGGGCATGATGAAATAAAACAGTTTCAGGCGAGAATCATTGGGTAGATTGTCCCCCAGCGGGCTAAAGAAGGTCAGCCCCAATACCTGATAGACGGCTTCGCTGATGTGCGCCGCGCCCACCGTTTCACCGGACTCTTTGGCAATGGCGTGGTAGATGAGGCTGCCCACCAGTACGGCCAATGAGAAGAGGATGAGGGGCCAGAAGAATTGGCGCAGCAGAAGCAGCGTATCCCGGATGACGGCCCGAAACGGCCGTAACTTGCGCCCCAGTTTTGTGCGTCGTAGTCGCTGCCTCATGCTCTCTGCGCCAAATTAGTTCATTCTTGGCGAATGAACCAATTTTCACATCTTACCCGCCTGTCAGATAATCCAGCACATCCCGCGCCGTATAGCTGTCCTGCCCCGGTTTGACATATTTGCCAATCCCCGGCAGCCCGTCGCCGGAAGTGACAATGGGCATTTCCACGTAACCGTCCCGGCGGTGTTGGGGCATCCCGCAACTGGCGTACAAATTATTGCACAAGCAGCCCCGGCCCACCGTATCTTCCAGTGCGCCCCCCTTTTTCAGATATTGATCTACTGGTTCAGACGAGCAGCGATAGCCCACTTTGCCATCTTCCTTTTTATAGACGCTGCGCAGCAAGCCTATGTCGCACAGGCGGGGGCGGGCTGCGTAGATATCCGGCTGGGCCATTGTGCCGGGCAGCTGCACCACCTTAAAAGGAAAGCCGGTGGGCGAAACGCGGGGGTCAGTGCGCACGGTCACGGACTCATCCAATACCTGTCGGATAACCTGCCGTTTTAGCTTACTGTCCATACCGGATTCGGCGCAATAGGCGAAAGATGTACCCACTTGGATGCCGGCGGCCCCGGCGTCCAGCGCTTCCTGCAATTTTTCCGGTGAATCGTAGCCGCCGGCCAACCAGAAGGGCAGCCCCAACGCCTTGATTTTGGAGAAATCCACTTCGTCCTTTTTACCGTAGATCGGTTCGCCCTTTTCATTAAGCTGCACTTTGCCGCGCGGCGGGGCATTGTGCCCCCCGGCGGTGGGCATTTCCACGACAAAGCCGTTGATTTGGCCGGTGGAGCGTTTGATCAGGGCTTTGCCCAGGATGACAGAGGAGATGATGGGGAGGAAGTACGGCCGTTTCAACGGCCCCACTTCCGTCACATCTTCCTCAAAAACAGCTTGCGGGTCAAAATGGAGGCGGTAATCATCCGTCCCCACCGCCCCGACCACGTCCAGCCGGTAGCTGGTCGGTTCATGGTTGGCTAACTTGTCCAGAATCCCGGCAATCTGCACGGGAATCCCGGCGCCCATGATCACCACGTCCACGCCCGCCAGCATCGCTCCGTAAAGAGAAGCCATCGTGGGCATTTGCACTTTTTCCAGCAGATTGATGCCCACCGGGTTCTGATGCCCTTCTTTAGCCAAAAAGACCTCTACGAAGTTAGCCACAACAGTTGCTTCATTCAGAGAACGCGCCGGATTGATCTGCCACATGGGGGGGCGGATGTATGG
>JALUPA010000412.1 GCA_027054335.1 Ardenticatenaceae bacterium | reverse complement strand
ATTCAGCCTCAGCCCAAGCAGCGGGTGAACCAGTCCAATCGTAGATCCGAACCCAGCGCACTTCCAGACGACCTCGGTTCATCTCACGGCTGAAAAAGCTGTCCCGTGGTAAGTTGGCTTTAATCTGCTGCGCCTGTGCCACCAAAGTGAAACAGTTGTCTTTGACCTGCACCACATAATGGCTCTGGTTTTGTCTGATCAACTTCAGCGTTTTTTTTGACAATGCAAGGCATCCAAGGTGAAAATCGCGCCGTCCAGCTCAAGCTGCTCCAACAAATCGCGCACCGCTTGCCCTTCGCCTTCTTTGCCATTTTGAAAGCTCGTTTTGCCCAAGACCAACTGTCGTTGATGGGCAAAGGCGCTCACAATCTGCACAAAGTTCTGCTGTTCATCGTGGGCTTGTTCCACCGTTGACCCCAGACACTTGCCATCAAGCGCTATCGCTTCACCCTCATCATAGCCTTGCTCTTGCGCCCACTGGGTGAACGCCGCTGTCAGGTCTTCGGCTGGGACGTTTCTCATTATTGTTCGAACCGTCACGTAACTGGGCATCGCTCGCCACTTCAGCTTTAACAGCGCTTTCAACTCAGCCTCATTGGCTTTCATAAACGCCCCCAGTTCTCGATAGCCGTAGTAGCCGCTCATCACCCCTAAGGTGATTATTATCAATACTGTGGCCAGGTCATATCTTTGACCTTGCCCTCGTCGAAAATCTGGGATTTGTTTGAAATACTCGACTAATTTCATCGCTCTTTCTCTTTCTTGCAGGGTTTCTCCTTATTTTACCCCTTTTCTTTAGAACTTAACAGCCCTGCCCCAAAGGGGGGAGCGGGGAACGGATGTCGTGGCGAACGGATGTCGTTCGGGGCTGATTTTGGCTGAAATGGGTGACCGCGAGCCTCAGATTCCCCCCGCTGGGGGGTTAGGGGGGCCATTCAAGCCGCGAATGGCGCTCAACCTCATACTTTTGAAGCACCTTCTTAGCTATCAGCTTTTCTGACCGCTGACCGCTGACTACTGGCCGCTTTTTCGCGCGGCGGGGCCTCCTTTGCCCGCCCCACCGCGCTCGGAT
>JALUPA010000411.1 GCA_027054335.1 Ardenticatenaceae bacterium | reverse complement strand
CGCATCGGTGTGCGCAATGATAACCCGCCCATGAGCTTCATTAACGACAACGGCGACTGGGTCGGCTTCGACGTAGATTTAGCCAACGCGCTGGCCGCCGAACTGGGCGTCGCGCCGGAACTGGTCGTCGTGGATGGCACCACGCGCATCAGCTTTTTGCAGGATGGCGAAGTGGCTATGTCCGTCGCCAGCATGAACCACACGCGGGATCGGGACGACGCCATAGATTTCAGCATCACCTACTTCTGGGACAACCAGTCGTTCCTGGTTCGCAAAGGCACGTACAACTCGATTGACGAGCTAATGGGCCAGACGGTTGCCGCCAACGCGGGCAGTTCGGCCATCCCCTCCTGGCAGGAATATTCGGCGGCTATGGGCGGCCCGGCCCCGGACATCGTAGAATTTGACGACAAGCAGGCGGCTATGCAAGCCCTGCGGGACGGCGCGGTGGAAGGCTACACGGAAGACAACATCACCATGCTCTCTCTGGCGGCGGGCGACCCCGATTTGGAACTGCTGCCCGGCGGCCACAATCCGGTACAATTCGGCATCGGCCTGCCCAACAACGATTCGCTCTGGCGGGATCAGGTCAACTACGCCTTGCAGGAATTGTGGAAGGATGGCACGTACCAGGAAATCTATGACCGCTGGTTCGTCGGCCCGGACAAATTGGTAGATTTGCCGCTGGGCGGACAGATGGAAGTTTGGCCCTAAAATGACAAGGTGACAGGGTGGCAAGGTGACACGGTGACTTGCCACTCTGCCACCCGCTACTTTGCAACCATGACTACTTTAACGCTGGAAAATCTGTCAAAGGAATATGCGCCGGGGGTTACGGCCGTAACCAACCTCAACCTCACCGTGCAGGACGGGGAACTGATGGCCCTGCTGGGGCCGTCCGGCTGCGGCAAGACGACGACGCTGCGTATGGTCGCCGGACTGCTGCCGCCTACCGCTGGCGATGTGTTGTTCGACGGCCGTTCCGTCCTTAACGTCCCCCCGGAAAAGCGGGGCGCAGTCATGGTTTTTCAGGAACACGCCCTCTTCCCCTTCATGTCCGTGGGCGACAACGTGGCTTACGGCCTGAAAATGCGTAAATTGGGGCGGGAAGAGATTCGGCAGCGGGTAGCAGAGGCGTTAACGGCCGTACAACTCCCCAATTTTCAGGATCGCTGGCCGGATCAACTATCCGGCGGGCAGCGGCAGCGCGTCGCGTTGGCCCGCGCCCTCGTCGTGCGCCCCCGGCTGCTCCTCCTGGACGAACCTCTCAGCAATCTGGATCGCGGCCTGCGCGAAGAATTGCGCCAGATGGTGCGCCAGTTACAGCAGGATACCGGCATTACCACCCTTTTTATTACCCACGATCAGGCGGAAGCGGTGGCGGTGGCGGATCGGATTGGGGTGATGATGGACGGCCGTATCCGGCAAATCGGCCGTCCCCGCGACTTTTACGAACACCCGGCCGACGCCCAAGTCGCCCGCTTCTTCGGCACCGACAACTTCCTGCCCGGCGTCAAGCAAGGCCAGACCGTCGCCACCCCCATCGGCCCCGTGGAGATTCCTGCCACGCCCCTGCCCGATGGCCCCGTCCTGCTCACCGTCCGCCCGGAAGCGATAGAACTGGGGGCCAACGGGCACAACAACTTCCCGGCGCAGGTGCAATCCTGCACCTTCCGCGTCCCGGCGCAGGAATGTCAGGTCAACGTCAACGGCGTCAACCTGCACCTCATCCCGCCCCCCTACACCAACCTGCGCGCCGACAAAGAAATCCTGATCCACCTGCCGCGAGAGCGCATCTGCGTCCTGCCGCCGGAGGAAGCATGAAATCCAGTAGAGTCAAATTCAAATCATTCAGCCGCGGATTACGCGGATTAGCGCGGATTTGTATAAACCCAATCCCAAGAATCCGCACAATCCGCGGCAAAAAACAAAGAAAAAAACTTTGCGCCCTTCGCGTCCTTTGCGGTTAAGTTTCGAGCGCGCCACCCTATGAACCTCAAAGAACGCGCCCCCCTCTGGCCCATCGCCGCCGGCCCGACCTGATGGATTGGCTGCAACTGGAAGCGCAACACCCGGCTTTTGCTTTCTATGTCGTCAGTTTTCAGTGGGGAACTGAAAACCGCACACTGTAAACTGAACACTAAAAATCGGAGAGAAACATGAATGATGACAAAATAACACAGCAGCGCGCCACGGCCGTAGCCCTTTTACGCATCACCCTGGGCATCGTCATCCTGGCTACCTGGTACGGCAATCTGAACAAGGGGCTATACACGACCAGCGGCTTGACCGGCTTTTTGAACTGGCTGTTTGACCCCAACGGCAACGGCAGCAGTCTGGGATTTTACAAGGCGTTTCTGGATACGGCCGTCATCCCCATCGCTGGCCCATTTTCCGCCTTCCAACTGGTCAGCGAACTTTTGCTAGGCATTGCTCTGACCATCGGCCTGTTCACCCGGTTGTCCGGTCTCATCGCCATGTTTTTCTTCACCAACCTATTCCTCTCCTACTTTGGCGGGCAGGAATGGATTTGGGTCTACGTTCTGCTGTTTATGACTGCCCTGACCGTTGCCCTGGCTGTGGCCGGCCGCCAATGGGGTGTAGACCAGTGGCTCCAGCAAAAATACGGCGAATCGAAATTGCATATTCTTTGGTAAAAACGGGCGTGATGCGTGATGCGTGATTCGTGACAGGCGCGAAACGCATCACGCATCACGCATCACAAAACTTCTATGACAGACATCCTACTCCTCCTCATCGCCCTGCTCTACTTCCTGGTTTCGGCCATCCTCTTCACCTTTGGCCTTAATTTTCTCTATCTCACATGGCGTGCCTGGCGGGAAAATCGTGTACCACAGCCCGCGCCGCCTGATCCGGCCAAATGGCCTTACGTCACCGTGCAACTACCCATCTACAATGAAATGTATGTCGCCAAACGAGTGATTGAAGCGGCCGTTAAGCTGGATTATCCGACCGACCGGCTGCAAATTCAGGTGACGGATGATTCCACCGACGAAACGCGGGAGATTGTGCGCCGGGAAGTGGCCCACTGGCAGGCGCAGGGGGTCAACATCAGCCACCTGCACCGCACCGACCGCAGCGGCTACAAGGCGGGCGCGCTGCAAGCGGCTATGCCCCAGGCCACCGGCGAGTTCATCGCCATCTTTGACGCCGATTTTGTGCCGCCGCCCGATTTCTTGCGCCGCGCTCTGCCCCATTTTCTGGATGAGTTGGGCGATTTGGCAAATCGCCCTACAGAGGCAAAGGAAAAGGTGGCTTTTGTCCAGGCGCGTTGGGGGCATCTGAACCGGGATTATTCCTGGCTGACTTATTTGCAATCGCTGGCTATTGACGGGCATTTTATGGTAGAGCAGTTTGCCCGCAGCCGGGCCGGGTTCTGGTTTAATTTTAACGGGACGGCCGGGGTGTGGCGGCGGGCGGCCATGGAAGATGCCGGGGGCTGGACGGCCGATACGCTGACGGAGGATTTGGATTTGTCGTACCGGGCTTATTTGCGAGGATGGCACGGCCGTTACCTGCGCGATCTGGTCGTGCCGGGGGAAATTCCGCCCAGCTTCAGCGGCTTTCGCAAACAGCAGCACCGCTGGGCGCGAGGCAGCCTGGAATGCGCCCGCAAGCTGGCCCCCCAGGTGTGGCGCGCCCCCATCCCCTTCCGCCAAAAATTCCAGGCCACGCTGCACCTCACCGGCTACATCGTCCACCTGCTCCTGTTCATCCTGACGCTGATTTACCCGCTGGTGGCTCTTTTCACCGCCCGGTATCCCCATCTGAATACCTTGTACGGCTTTGCCTACCTCTTTGCCCTGACCTCCGTGGCCCCGACGCTTTTCTTTTTGATGGGTCAACAGCAGTTGGGGCGCTGGCACTGGCGAATGCTGCCTAAAATTCTGGCGATTTCTGTGGTAGGATCGGGCCTGATGTTGAACACTGCGCGGGCTGCCTGGCAAATCTGGCGGCAGCCTGACGGTGTATTCGAGCGCACCGCCAAATTTGGTATTGAACAAAAAGAGCAGGATTGGCGGCAACAAAAATACCAGCTTCGGTTTGATTCTATTGTTTACCCGGAACTGGCTCTGGGCATGTACAGCCTGGGGACCGTCTGGCTGGCAACCAATCTGGAATCGTGGGGCATCGCCTTCTACGCCCTCCTCTTTGGCGTCGGGCTTATTTTTGCGGCGGCAACCACGATCTGGCAAACTATCAGTGTCTACCGTCGCCAAAAAGGAGTAAAAGAGATTGGAGATCGGAGATTAGAGATCGATCAATCGCCAATCTCTAATCTCTAATCTCTGTTATGAAAGCGCTCTTCGTTATGGCAAAACGGCCGTATCCCGGCCAAACCAAAACCCGCATGATTCCCGCCCTCACTCCCCAGGAAGCGGCCGACCTGTACGCCTGCTTTTTGCAAGACGTGCTGGCGCTGGCGCGAAGCGTTCCCGGCGTGACGCCCTTCATCGCCTATGCTCCGGCAGATGAAGAAACGCAGGCGTATTTTGAAACCATCGCCCCCGGTTTTGGGCTGATTCCGCAGCTCGGCGATGATTTAGGGGCGCGGCTGGATGGCGTCCTGACCCACTGCCTGCAAAACGGCTATGCGCAGGTCGCCGCCATGAACAGCGACAGCCCCACCCTGCCCGCCGCCTATCTGGCCCAGGCGTTTGCCCGGCTGGATGACCCGGCGGTGGACGTGACGCTGGGGCCGTGCGAGGATGGCGGCTATTACCTGATTGGCTGGAAACGCGCCCATCCCCGTCTGGTGCGCGACGTGCAAATGTCCACCAACCACGTTCTGCAAGACACCCTGGCCATTGCCAAAGAAGAAAATCTGCGCGTCGCCCTCCTCCCCGCCTGGTACGACGTGGACGAACTGGCCGAACTGCGCCGTCTGCAACGGGAATTACAGGCCAACCCTGCTGTTGCTCTCCATACGAGTGGGTTTTTGGTGAAGCCAATCGCCTGGGATTGCAAATCCCAGGTTGAGACAGAAAGTGTGCTGAAGCACACTGGGGAGTCGGACGTCGCCACTCAAACACCGAATTGTATTCGGCGGCGATAAGGGCAACAGGGTCATATCAACAAAAAATCCGGCCGCCCAACGGTTCATTTACCATTTACCGTTTACCATTTACCATTTACAATTTTATTGACAATCTGGGGTTGGTCATCGTTTCGTCCACGTAGGGCGATTTGCCAAATCGTCCTACATCTTTTGGCCGAAACAATGACTATCCCCGACAATCTTTTATCGATCTTGGCGCGTAAGCGCTTACGAATGTGAGGAGAAAAAATATGTCAATTACCTACACAAACCGCAAAGGCGTTACCTACCATCTGCACCAGGGAACCACCAAAAAAGGAAATCCCAGGTACTATTTTTCAAAAAAGAAACCAGAAATAGCCCTTAAAACAATCCCTGATGGCTACGAAATTCACGAAATTCCCAACGGGCAGGTTTTTTTGCGTAAAATCCAGCCCAAGCTGATCACCGATCAAGAACAGGCTGTCATAAAAAAAGCCTTAAACAAACAATCCCATCTGGACGCGCTTGTAGACATCAAGAAAAACACAATTACCATCCACACCGTAGACCAAAATTTTGGCCCCTTACTGAAAGAACTCAGTCCATTTGCCCTCAAACCGGGATTGCAAGACGTACTAAATCGCAGTCGTACGTATACTCCTGTGATGCGCTTCACCCTGGTGGACGAAGAAAATCGCGACTTTATTGTCGAACGTTTTAATTTCCGTGGTTCCATTGACGACTGGATGTTTCTCGACGGCGATGATTCATTGCCCAGATTGGCGGCTAAATATATCCCACATCTGGGCAAAGAGTCTTTTTATGACCTGTATTAGTGTTTGCGAACCATGGGCAAGTTTAATTTTGACCAAAGCCCTTTATCTCAGTCGCCATTGAAAACGGCCGTTATCATCCCCGCGCTCAACGAAGGGAGCAACATCGCCGCACTGGTCAGGCAAACGCTGGCCCAGCCGGTGGCTTGGGTGATTGTGGTGGACAATGGCTCGACGGATGATACGGCCGTCCTCGCCGAAGCAGCCGGAGCGCAACTGGTTACGGAAGCGCGGCGGGGGTATGGCTATGCGTGTGCAGCGGGTACGGCCGTAGCTTTGCAATTGAACGCTGACATTCTGGTTTACATGGACGGCGACTTTAGCTCCCTGCCCCAGGAAATGCCCCGCCTACTCGCCCCCATCCAGGCCAGTGAAGCCGATTTAGTGTTGGGGTCGCGGGCATTGGGCGAAATTGCCGCCGGGGCCATGCTGCCCCACCAGAAGTTTGGCAATTGGCTCTCCTCCCGGCTGATGAGCTGGCTTTACCACATCCGCGTCACCGATTTGGGGCCATACCGGGCCATCCGCGCCGCCACCATGCGCCAACTAGATATGCAGGAGATGACCTTTGGCTGGCCAACGGAGATGATGGTGAAAGTGGCCAAGGGAAATGCTTGCCCTGAGCAAGGTCGCAGTAACCGTATCCGGGAAGTTCCCGTAAGTTGGCACGTCCGCCGCAGCGGACAGTCCAAAGTCAGCGGCACTCTGCGCGGCTCAATACTGGCAGGGTATTATATTTTAGGCGTTACTTTGAGGTATGCCTTCCAAAAAGAGAATTGACTGGAAATTCATCATCCCTCTGAACAAACATTTCATGTCACCTTCTCTACTCCCCTGCATCTAAACAAGCAGTACAGGCCATTCGGGCCTGATTTTTATGTAGGAGAGCAAATATGTCTTTATTAAGCGAACAAGACCGAGAAACTTTAGCCCAAGAATTCAAAGCATTAGAGACGCCAGTCAAGCTAATTGTCTTTACTCAGGAATTTGAATGCCAATACTGCCGGGAAACACGGCAGATTGCCGAAGAAGTGGCCGGATTATCGGACAAGATTACCCTGGAAGTCTACGACTTTGTAGAAGACCAGGAAATTGCCGAACAGTACAATATTGACAAAATCCCAGCCACCATCATCATGCGCGGCGGTGACGAACCACAGGATTACGGCATCCGCTACTACGGTATCCCCTCCGGCTATGAGTTCAGTTCCATCATCCATGACATCCTCATGGTCAGCCAGGGTGATTCCGAATTGCTGCCGGAAACCAGAGAATGGCTGAAAAATCTGACGGAGCCGGTTCACATGCAGGTATTTGTCACCCCTACCTGCCCTTACTGCCCGCAGGCAGTCTTGCTGGCGCACAAAATGGCCATGGAAAGCGATCTGGTAACGGCCGATATGGTAGAAGCCACCGAATTCCCCCATCTGTCCGTGAAATACAGCGTGATGGGTGTCCCACGCACCGTCATTAACGAAACAGTCCATATGGAAGGGGCTGCACCGGAACCGCTGTTGTTAGCCAAAGTGCAGGAAGCTGTGGGATAATCAACATTCAATATGCAATGTCGCTGCGGAACGCAAGGAGACCCTATGACCGCAAAAACTAAAACAAAACCGGATGCACAGAAGAAAAAACAACCCAGAGTCATTATTTTCACCACGCCTACTTGCTCTTATTGCAATATGGCCAAGCAATACTTCCGGCGCAATAAAATCCGCTTCAAGGATGTGGACGTCAGCCGGGATCAGGCAGCAGCCCGTGACTTGGTGCGGCGCAGCGGGCAAATGGGCGTGCCTGTCATTGACATCAATGGGAAAATCATCGTGGGTTTTGACAAACCAAAAATCAACAGCTTACTGGGCATTGCCGGCTCATAAATTAGCCCTTTGCCCAATAATTTGATACATTAGAAGGGTCAGGTACCCAATCAGCCTGGCTGTCTCAAACACAACAACAAAATTCAAAAATTACAAGAGGAGATAAAATATTATGACTATCGAACCATTAGGCGCACGTGTATTGATTCGTCCCTTAGCTCAGGAATCCAAGACCAGCAGCGGTATTATTCTGCCGGAAACAGCCAAAGAAAAACCGCAGCAAGGCATTATTGAAGCTGTCGGTTCGGAAGAAGAAATGATGTCAGATTTGGCCGTCGGTGATCGCGTCCTCTTCCCCAAGTACTCCGGCACGGAAATTAAAGTAGATGACGTAGAGTACCTGATTATGGACGAGAGCGACGTTTTGGCTCGCTTGAGCGAATAATCTTTTTCTGAAACAAACAAAAGTGGAATAAAAAAAAGCCCTCGGAAGTCCGAGGGCTTTTTTATTATCGAGTCGTACTCACGGCTATCTCCTTACACCTCAACAATCTCATATGAACTGGTAATATCCACGCTCTGCTTCAACATTGCCTGAGCCGGGCAATACCGCACCTCGGACAGTTCAATTGCCCGCTCTACGGAGGCCGGGTTCACCTGCTTGCCTTCCACAATGTAATGAATATGCACCTTCGTAAAAACGTGCGGATGTTGATCGGCCTGTTCCGCTTCGGCCGTTACCTTAAAACCGGCTACTTCTTCTCGTTTCTTCCGCAGGATAGAAATTACATCCATTGCCGTACAGCCAATCAAGCCAGTCAAAATCAATTCCATCGGTCGAAAACCATCATCGTCCCCGCCAACAGAGGGATCGCCACCCAAATTGACGGTAAAGCCGGAATCGGCCGTTCCCACAAAAGTTAATCCATGATCCCAATCCACTGAAGCTCTCATTGAAGTTCTCCTCTTAGTAATTGGGTAATTGAGTAACCGGGAATTATTCGGTTGCTCAATTACAAAATATCCAGGCAAAGGTCACGCCTTTGCCAATAATTCATCAGGTAAAAACGCCACCCTCGGCCACATAGTCACAGGCAGGGCAGGTCAAAAGAAACAGACTATCATACGTCAGAACGCCCTCGCCACAATGAGGGCAAACTTGGCCCGGTCTGGCCGGTATCTGGCAAACTGTTTTGGCCGGCTCTTCACTGCGCCACCAAGGGGCCGACTTTTCAGGTTCTTTTTTTACCACTGTTTTGTTCCTCATGCTTGTAAGTATAATCAACAACCCAGTCAAAACAAAAGATTGTCACCTTTTCTGCATCGCTACATCTAACCAAATAATGATGGCTTACGTATTCATCAAGCGTTGCCATAAGGGAATCCACTCCGGCAAGAGAGGATGAAGGGCTTATACGGGGATTCCCCATCTCCTTAGGTTTGGCCTGTTGCTCTTGCAGCAGGCCATTTCTTGTTATAATCAGGGTCATCTTGATTTTGGAGCGACAATGGAAACGCTTGACCCTGAGGCAACAACGGATGAATTACTACTGGCGCGTATTCGCGCCGGAGACAAATCGGCTTGCGCGGAATGTGTGGCTATTCACAGCCCGGCCATTTACCGGCTGGCGCTGCGCCTGATGCAAAATGAGGAAGATGCAGAAGACGTGGTGCAGGAGACGTTTATGAATGCGTTTAAGGCAATTGATTCTTTTGAAGGGCGATCCAGTCTGAGTACCTGGCTGTACCGGATTGCTTATAACAATGCGATGATGCGTTGGCGACGGCCGTCTCCCCACATCATCTCTGTAGAAGAAACCTTGGACGACAGCGGCGAAATAACGACCGTCCCCCGCCAGCTATTTGACTGGTGCTGCCTGCCGGAAGAGACTTTTGCCACAGAGGAAGTGCGCCGGGAACTGGAAACGGCCGTAGGCAAGCTGCCACCTACCCTGCGCAGCACGTTTGTTTTGCGGGAATTGGAAGGGTTGTCTACCCAGGAAACGGCCAACGCCCTGGACGTGTCTACCGACGTGGTAAAAACCCGGCTGCGCCGCGCCCGGCTCTGGCTGCGTGAATATCTCAGCAACTATTTCGCTGAACAACAGACATCTTGAAAGGTTCAACTATGGACGACAACTCATGCGGCAATTTACTCGACCACCTGTCAGACTACCTCGACGGCGAGGCGTCAGCTGCCATCTGCGCCGAGATTGAACAACATTTGCAGGAATGTGAAGACTGTCGCGTCGTGGTAGACACTCTACGCCAGACCATTCACCTCTACCACACTCTAACCCAGCCCGACATACCTGACGACTTCCGCCAGCGCCTTTACAAATCCCTCGATCTGGAACCGTACCTGGAACGTTAAAACGTAAAAACATAATGTGTCTTCGTCTTGACGCACCACGATCCTTACACAACTCTTACATCCCCTTTACGCAACTCTTGCATTAACCAGCTATACTTACCTGCCTAAGTGGCTACTCAGGTGACAGTCACTTTTCC
Source organism: Ardenticatenaceae bacterium (assembly GCA_027054335.1). Lineage (GTDB taxonomy): Bacteria > Chloroflexota > Anaerolineae > Promineifilales > Promineifilaceae > JAJRTP01. The sequence goes on along the minus strand of JALUPA010000411.1, from coordinate 1,513 downwards.
CAGAGACGGCAGTCACAGTATGTGGCCTTTTAAGTGACTGTCACCTCTGGGGCTGAGTAGTTACCTGCATAAAATAAAATCAACCGGAGCGTACAACAAAACAAATTTGTTGCCCGCCCACAGGAGAATATGAAATGTTTCGCAACTTATTTAAGCAGAATACACAGACACCCCCAGCACCAACCTTGCCTAAAATCGAGAACATCACCCCCAACGAACTTAAAGAACGGCTGGACGCCGGTGAACCGCTGGTTTTGGTAGATGTCCGCACCCCCGGCGAATATCAGCATGACGGGCACATTGCCGGTTCCCGTCTGCTGCCCCTTTCCGCTCTGGGCCAACGCCTGGACGAACTGCCCACGGACCAAACCATCGTTTTCATCTGCCGTTCCGGCAACCGCAGCATGGTCGCTTGCGAGCAGTTAGCCCACGTCGGCTTTGAAAATACAGTCAATCTGAGCAGCGGCATGATTGGCTGGCGCATGGCCGGTTTCCCCATCCAGTAAACCCAAACCTCTGAGGTCTTGAAGACCTCAGAGGTTTTTTAACTTAACCGTGACTCCAATCTCTATCTATTTTTCTACGGCTTCCCGGAAGGCGCGTAAATTCCGTAACGGCGTCGTCGCCATGGCCACGCAGCCGGTGCTGAGGAGAAGGCGACGGCCGTTTGTCTGTTGCAGCGCATCTTCAATTTCGGCCAATGTCTGCTCCGGTGATTCCTGGTGCAGCGTCCACTGACTAACGCCGCCGCTGGCTGCCCCCTGAATTTGGGCCAGACCTTCTGTGAGCGATACGGCCGTGTCCCGGTCATGCCAGTTCACAATCTGCGCCGGATAATCCGCCACTAGGTCAAACATAATATCCGTACTGTGGATGTGCAGCACGTTCAACCACAAATCAGAAGCCGCTTCCAGAATTTGCCGGTCATACGGCCGGCCAAATTCGGTAAATTCCGCCCGACTCATCGCCGGATAACGGGCGTGCTGCACCGCGTAATAAATACCGCTGATCCCCGCCGCCTTCGCCGCCTCCACGTAACGAATCGTACTCTCCGTAATCACCGCCAGCGCCTCCCGAAACAAATCCGGGTAATGGCGCATGTGACTCACCAGCCGCTCATTGCCCGCCATGTACTTCATCTGGGAAAGCGGCGAAAAGATCGTGGCAATGTACGGCGTCTCCTCATCCAAACCCTCTCCCACCAGCCGCAGCGCCTCAATCTGCACCGCCAACATGCCCTGTGACGGGTCTTGCACCGCCAGTTTTTGCCAATCTTCCACCCGCTGGATAGGCTGATGCGTAATCTCCCGCGTCCCCTCAATAGAGCCTACCCAGCGATCCCGCAAACCCCAACCGGCCACCGAAAAGCTGCTGGCCGGCCCTACCTTCACCAAATCCCAATCATAATCCCGCTGCCACTGCAAATGTGCCGCTGCCAGCGCCGCCGCATCCTGGTCATCTCCCGGCCAATGCCGCCACAAAGCCACCGGCGGTCGATCCGGTTGTTCCCCGG
>JALUPA010000410.1 GCA_027054335.1 Ardenticatenaceae bacterium | reverse complement strand
GGTGAAAGGATGAGGCGTATCTCGAACCGTTCCAGGGTGGTATGGTCGGCGCAGGCAGTTTCCAGAGGGGAAAGTCGAGAATTCGGTTCAGTTCCAGTAACAGGTGGTTGCTGCGCGGGAGAATCAGGCGGTCATAGACGTAATCGCTGAACCAGTGGAGGAGGGGAGAGAAATAACGGGTTAAATTTGATATGAAGCGTATTAACATTTTGACCGATAGCCTTCGGGCTTAGTAGTTACGTATATCCTTCATTTTTGCCTACTCTCCGCCTAACGTCCGGTTAACGGCCGCGATCACTGACTGCCCTCCTCCAAATCCGCCCAGATCACATCCCGTAGTAAGGAATCGAGAACCATCAATGCCGTTATGTTATGTAAACCATAGCCGCGCATAATTGTAGCCGGATGAGTGTAATCGGCCAGATTGATGATGGTCATATGCGCCTGGTCTTCATCCACGCCGCGATTGGGGATCGTCTCGGCAATGCGGTCAAAATCCCACAGGGGAACCTGATATTCGGCCGCCAATTCCCGCATGATGATGTTACGATAGTTGTTGGCACCTTCCACACGATTCGCTTTGGTCACGATGACGGGAATCACACCCTGCTCAATAGTGTACTCCACCACCTCCCGCATGTTCTCCTGAAAGGTATCCGACCAATCATTCGTGCCAAAAAGGATGAACATGACAGACGGATTGTAGATGCGGATTTCGCAGACCAGTGGTGTTTCATTGGGTTCGCACACCTCTTTGTCAGCCCAGGTGGGGTCTAACACGGCCGTCGTATTCAACCCGTCCCGCATCGCCTCTCCCTGGTGGGCAAACGAACCGGCAAAAGCGTCAACTACTGGCTGTAAATAGGCAAAGTCACCCAGGTTGTACCGCACCGGGTCGTCGAACCAGGTCAGGTATTGCGGCGTCTGGGCAATGCTGTCCCCCGCCGTGCTGAAGCGCAGCGGATTGCGCCCCATGGCCTGCCCTCTGGCAAAAATCTCCCGTGAGTTTTGCACCACTTCTTCCGGCATTACAATGATCAATTCCGGGGGGATGCCGTTGACGTAAAGCGGGTC
>JALUPA010000409.1 GCA_027054335.1 Ardenticatenaceae bacterium | reverse complement strand
ATGTAGGGGCGGGATGGGCGGAAAACGCCCTTGCCATGCAGAACGGCCTGTCTCCCGCCCATCTCGCCCTGTGTGCGGCCATATACGGGGCGAGATGGCGCGGAATGACGCCCAAACGCGGCCCAAGACCGCACCGCGCCATCCCGCCCCTACAACAATTGTAAATTGTTGCGCACGATTTTTGTGTGCGGGTGATCCGGCCCTAATTTTGCTTCCAGGATGGCCAAGGCCTGTTCGTAATACGGCCGTGCCTCCTCCGGTCGCCCCATTGAATCCAGCAGAGCGCCCATGTTGTTGAGGCTGAGGGCGGTCTGGGGGTGGTCGGGGCCGAGGACTTTTTGGCGGATGGCCAGGGCTTGTGCGACATACGGCTGTGCCTCCTCCAGCCGCCCCATCGCTTGCAGCAGGGTGCCCATGTTGTTGAGGCTGGTGGCGGTATCGGAGTGTTCGGGGCCGAGGACTTTTTTGCGGATGGTCAGGGCCTGTTTGTAATACGGCCGTGCCTCCGCCAGCTGCCCCATTGAATCCAGCAGGCCGCTCATGTTGTTGAGGCTGGTGGCGGTAATGGGATGGTCATTGCCCAAAGAACTTTGGTGAATTTTTAATGCCATTTTTCGCAAAGGCAAAGCATCTTCCAAATTACCCGTTGCTTCAAAAATACTAGCCAAATTACCAGCGCTCATTCCGGTATCGGGGTGGTCGGGGCCGAGGACTTTTTGGCTGATGGCCAGGGCTTGTTCGTAATACGGCCGCGCCTCCGCCAGCTGCCCCATCGCTTTCAGCAGGGCGCCTATGTTGTTGAGGCTGGATGCGGTATCGGGGTGGTCGGGGCCGAGGACTTTTTGGTAGATGGCCAGGGCTTGTTCGTAGTATGGCCGCGCCTCCGCCGGGAAGCCGTACTGGTTAAGGTAATAGCCGATTTTACTATTGAGGTAAGCTGCGCGCCGGGTCATTATTTTTCAGTAACCGCAAAAGGAACATACAAGGGATAAATTGCCTTCGTCAGCACAGCCACGCATCCAGAGGTAGGCATATGACACAATGCGCTCATTTGCCCCTCCAAAACGAGTTTGTA
>JALUPA010000408.1 GCA_027054335.1 Ardenticatenaceae bacterium | reverse complement strand
GGTTTGCTGCAAACGGCCGTTCAAGACGAAACCGCGCCCGTCCCCGTCATCCTCAATTTGAGCAGTTGGGCCGGAACCCAGGACAGCATCGCGCAGTGGGCTGTCAAGGAATTGGTGGCGCAGTATCAAATTCCCCGGCGCGCCGGGCGCGACTGGCTGGCCCATGACCACATTTTGCTGCTGCTGGATGGGCTGGACGAGATGCCTCTGGCGGATCAGATGGCCTGTATCCGGGCCATCAACACCTTTTGCCAGACGCAGGGAATGCCGGACGTGGCGGTTTGCTGCCGGCAGGAGGCGTATGAGACGGCCGTGGCCCTGGGCGGGGCGCAGTTGCAATTGCATGGCGCGGTACGGGTACGGCCGTTGACCACCGCCCAAATCCGCCAGCACACCCCGCCAGCCCTCGCCGCCGCCATCTTCCAGGACGAAGCGCTGCTGGATATGGCCCAATCCCCCCTGAATCTGGACATGATGCAGGCGGCGTTCTCCGGCGACGACACAGACCCATCCCCAGACACAGCGCCCCTCACCCGCCGCCGTCTGTTTGCCCAATACGTGCAGCGCATGTTCCGGCGGCAGGCGGCCAAAGGCAACGGCGCGTATGACCCGGCGGAACTATCCGGGCAGTTAAGCTGGCTGGCGCGGCAGATGGAGCGGCACAACCAATCCATCTTTTTAATGGAACAGTTGCAGCCCAGTTGGTTGGCTAACGGCCGTTTCCAATGGGCCTATCTATTTTGGGCGCATGTCATGATGCCGGCCGTTCTGGGCATGTTGATCATGTGGAGTTTTGCGCAGCTCATCGGCGTCAATCCGCCGTATATTGAAATTAACTTTTTAAGCGAATTTGCCGCCTTTTTTGGCATTGCCGCCTCGCCCTGGAATGCGTTATTTTCGTTATTTTGGCTCAATTTTTTTGCGGGGACTTTGTCGGCCATTGCCAGCGGGCTGTTCTTTCTGTGGCGGCGGCGGCGTGGTGATGAGGCGCGGATCGACCGGCGGCTGGGCTGGCTGCAACTGCTGGTTGTGGGCGGCATTGTGTGGACGGCCGTTACCATTCCTGTGGCTCAAACCGACGAGTTGGCGCTGGCTTTGTTTTGGGGCAGCATGGCGGCGATTGGCCTGGCTTTAACTTTTGGCGGGCCTGGTTACGGTCAAAGTTTCCGAAATGAAATCAGAGTGCGGGGCGCCTTAAAATGGTCGTGGCGCAGCGCTTTTACTTTGGGCGTGGTGGGAGCGTTGGTCTCGTTGGTCTGGTCGGGCATTATTTGGCTGCGTGACCCCTCAGCCTTTGCCGGAGGGCTTAACTTGCTCAATATGGGGCTGCTTTTCTTTTTACTGGGCGGTTTGAACGACAAACGGCCGGAAATAAGAAACCGTCCCAATGAAGGAATGCGGATTGCGGGACGAAACGGTGTGATGGCGATGAGTGTGGTTGCTGTGCCGGCGATGGTGTTTACGGCCGTGACTGTAAACCTGGTTTCCGGGCTGTATACCGGCCTCATGCTGGGGCTGTTTGCGGGGGTGGTTCATGGCTTCAACGATGTCGTCAAACACCTCGTTGTGCGCCTGCTGCTGTGGCGCAAACAGCGCGTCCCCCTGCGTTACGCCCGCCTCCTCGACTGCGCCGCCGACTGCGTCCTGCTGCAAAGAGTGGGCGGCGGCTACACCTTCCGCCATCGCCTGCTGCAAGATTATTTTGCAGAGCTGGAGTGAGGAATATACTGTTAGAGGGTAGTGCCTGGCACGGGGCAAAACGGCCTTAATCGGCTATATCCGTTCGCCCCGTGCCTGGCATTGCTCAGAGGCGCAAATAAAAATCTCTGCCTCAAGCTGATGAAAGTGGGGGATTGGCGGCCGGTTTACAAATCGCCCGGCGCGACCTGGGCCTGCGCCTCATCCTGGGCTGCATGGTAGAAACCTCCCTGGGCGTCACCGCCATGGCCCACCTCACCGGCCTGGCCGACTGGATTGACCTGGACGCCCCCCTCCTCATCGCCAACGATCCCTTTGCCGGAGTGCAGTATGATGAATCGTACCGCCTGCACTTGCCGCAGCGGGTGGGGATTGGGGTTGTACTCGAAGATTGGTTCAATCTCGAAGATTGAACCAATCTGAAAACTGTTAACGTATTAGCGTTGGGGGGATGACACTGTTGAGGATGAAATAAATCGCTTCAATTCCTGGTCAATACGCTCTTGCAGAAATACTTTTATCAATGATTGGTAGGGGACATCCCGTTTGTTCGCAATGATGCGCAGCTCATTCAGCATCATTTCCGGCAGACGCAGGGAGATTGTTTTGGTAGACGGCTTGAGTTTGGGCAAAGTGGTAACTTCAGCTTTATCCCAATCAATATATTCTGTGGAGTCGTGCATAGCCCAAAATGCCCGCTCCTCATCTTCACTCTCAAAATTTGGTATATCTTTGAATTCCTGCGGTATATTTCCTCGTTGCATTTCCATATTCCAGGCAGAGATGGCCTTTGTATTAGACGGCAACCGTTAGTTTGACGCCTAAACTGCGTAAAACTTTTAGCACAGTATCATATCGCGGTTTTGCTCCCGGAGAAAATGCTTTGTAAAGACTTTCCCGGCCAAGCCCGGCGCTTTGGGCAATCGCGCTCATGCCCTGCGCTCTGGCCACGTCGCCAATAGCCATCAGGAAAACGTCAGGGTTTTCATCTTCGAGAGCGGCCGTTAAGTATTCCGCAATCATTTCTTCACTGTCTAAATAGTCAACCGCATCAAATTCAGAAAAGTTTTCCATAACACACCTTTATCATAATGAAATCTCGTTTGTCACTCTATTACCCGCTCAATATTTTCTAAATATATTTTTCGGCGAATTCTTTTGCCTGTGACAATGACAGTCTGAAACCATAATGGTCCTACAATATCATCCATCCCTTGGGGCACAATGATTGTAAAGACAGTACCATGTTCATCTATAAGTTTGATTGTGCCAGATTCTGTTTTCTTTACTGCATCTGCATAACGTAAAACCCCTTTGATTTGCTCACGTGCTCCTTTTTCAAGATCGATATTCGCTACTATTTTAGGTATCTGAGAAATGACATCTTTTTTTCTCAATAAAGGTACATTACGAGTTTCACCATTCTGTATAGTCGAAAAACGGACCACACGAACATTTTCCCCATCAGGTGCAATATTCTCCATTAAGCCAATGAAATTGTTATAATAAGCAGGATCGGTAATTTTTTGTCGCAAATCTTCTTCTTTAGCTTGGTTGAGAAGTTCAATACAATCAAGAATTTCTTTAATAAGGTCAACTTCTGGACTGTATTCCTCCATTCCTGGTAAATACATTTGCATCGGTTGACCAATTGTTAACGTCACTGCAAAACTACCAGGATTCAATGCTTTTAGGAACATAGGGTAATTGTTAGCTAAACTGCTGGGGCCACCTTCGCGGTACGGTCGTTCAAACATCCGTTCGACCGTTCTATGAATTAATTTCCTAAACTGCTGCAATCTATCTAAAACAATGTCACTTGGTGCTATGCCTGACCCAGTTTCTTTACCACTGATTGATAGTTCAAGTTCATTTGGTTGGATAGATATATCCTTCAATTCCAAATGGCGATGAAAATTTACCTGCTCAAGTAAATTTCTGAGTTCATCAGCTATTTCTTGTGGGGGATTACCTGTAAGAGCGTAAGCAACGAGTCTTTCAGCCTCACGATATTCTCCACATTGATAAGCTAATGAAGCTGCACTTCTATAAAGGATTGAACGGTTTGGTTCGGTATTCAGTTCATCTTTTAAGAGTTCGGCTGCTTTCGCCTCCAACTTGTAAGCATGCTGGTATAAAGCCTTAGCTTTATTATGATCTTCTGCAAATGCTGCAACAAAGGCTTGTTCAGCAAGTTGCATAGCTTGGTTGTGAAGCTCACCAACAGAATTCATATTTGTTTCTCCACAAATTTTGCTTTTGGTGTGCTAAATTCTGTAACAATTACAAATGCTGGTAATTTTAGACCATCTGATTGCCCGGTTTGAACGAGTTTCTCCTTTACTCTCTTGTTGATTTGGTAATCGTTTCCTTGACGAATACCTGATATTTCAAGTCTTACAGCATTGTCAAATGGCAGATTTATCTCACAAGGTGTACCTTTAGGACCGAGCCAATAATCGAATCCCGTTGTAGTCCATGAACGACTTATAACAGTTAATTCAGTCAATTCGTATACAAGACTTAGGGCTATGGCACAAGCTGCATGATCAGTTGTGTAATTGTGTTCAGTCCAAGTTCTCAATAGAGTATCGGTTACAGGGTAAGGTTTTTTGATCTCAACATCCTTTGAGAATTTGCCAACCACTTTTAAATCTATATTGTCCCCTTGATGTCCCTGCTCATGCAAGCGAACCACACATGCCTCTATAAGAATTGCTGTAAATTCATGTGAAATACAATGTAGATACTTTGGAAGTTCTCCTAATAACAACTGAATACTTCCTTCCATGTTGAAGATACTCCTGACTACAATGTGATGAAAATAATTGAAGAATCTGTATAAGTACTACAAGTACTGCTTCCAGAAAAGAGCAACTTGTTGGGAGCTGTTGATTAAGAGGTTTACGCAGTGTGGTAATAAGAATATAAAATAGCCATCGTCCCTACCCCATCATCCCCGCATCCGTCGTATCAATATCCGTGTGAACTTTTTGCAGCCCGTTGCGCACGACGGAGAGGGAGCGCAGCAAATCTTCTTCCAGCTTCATCAACACTTCCACCACGTAGGCGTCCGCGTCATTGCGCAGGGCGTCGCCGTCGCGGCGGGCACGTTCCAGGATGTTCTCGGCCCGCTGCTGGGCCGACTGGATGACAGAATCCCGGCTGACCAGTTCCTCTGCTTCCTGCCGGGCCAGTTCCCGAATACGGTCGGCCTCCTCGTTGGCCTGGGCCAGGATGCGGTCTTTTTCCGCTTCAATGCGGTTGGCCCGCTTCACTTCTTCCGGTACGGCCACCCGCATCTGGTCAACGATGCTAAAAACCTGGTCCTCATTCACCAGCAAGTAAGCCGTCAGGGGCAGGCGGCGGCTGTCATTGAGTACTTGTTCCATTCGGTCAACCAGATGTTGTATGTCCATTGTTCTATCCCGGAATGTGGCGTATGGCGTAAGAAATGCCCATTTACACCATACGCCACATACAGTATTGGAAATAAGAGTTTATATTTTTTAGGACGCTGATTAACGCTGATCTACGCAGATTAAAAGATAAAAATCAGCGTTATCTGCGTTAATCAGCGCGCAAAATTCTACATAACGTTATTTCCGATAGAGCCTATTATAAAAGGAAATACCCTAATCTCGCAATGGCAACGGCCGTGTAAAATCCGTCTTGTCCTTACCATTAAATTTAGCATAAAGCGCCTCGGCCACACAAGGCGGCACCATACTGCTCACGTCGCCGCCCAAAGAAGCAATCTCCCGCACCGTCGTGCCGCTGAGGAACGTGTGTTCCTCACGGGTAATCAGACTGATCGTTTCAATATCGGGGGCCAGCCGTTTGTTGGCCAGCGCCAGGCGGAACTCAAACTCAAAATCGGAGAACACGCGCAAACCGCGCACGAAAACCTGGGCATTCATCTCGTGGGCAAAATCTACGGCCAGACCGCCAAAGCTGGTAACGGTGATGTTATCCGGCTTGGCGTCCTCCAGTGATTCCTCAATCATAGCCATGCGTTCCTCTACCGAGAAGAGGATGGATTTGGTGGGGATACGGTGATCATAGACAGCCACAATGATTTCATCAAACAAGGCGGCTGCCCGCACCATCAAATCCAGATGGCCGAAATGGATGGGGTCAAAGGTACCGGTGTACAGGGCGCGAATGGCGGTCACAGGGTAGTCTCCTTTTTTGAGATTGGGAGATTGGAGATTGGGAGATTGGGCACTCTCCAATCTCCCAATCTCCCAATCTCCAATCTTCTAACTCACATCCGCCGCGTGTTCCCAGAATTGCTGGACACGCTCGCGGAGCAGTTGGTGTTCGGGTTGGGTCAGGTCGGAATCGGCTTCGTACAGGGTGCGGGCTTCTTTTTGGGCCAGTTCCAGCAGTTCCATGTCCAGCAGGGAAGCCATTTGCAGTTCCGGCAGGCCGCTTTGCCGCCGGCCGAAAAACTCACCGGGGCCGCGAATTTCCAAATCTTTTTCCGCCAGGACAAAGCCGTCGTTGGTTTTTTCCAGGGCGGAGAGACGTTCTTCCGCCACGCCTGTTTCCGCATCCGAGATCAGCAGGCAGTACGATTGGTGTTCGCCCCGGCCCACGCGCCCGCGGAACTGGTGCAGTTGGGCCAGGCCAAAACGGTTCGCCCCTTCAATGAGCATCACCGAGGCATTGGGCACATCCACGCCCACTTCGATGACCGAGGTAGAGACCAGAATATCAATCTCCCCCTCGTAAAAAGCGCGCATCACCGCTTCCTTTTCCGCTGACTTGAGACGGCCGTGAATCAACCCCACGCGCAAATCCGGGAATACTTCCTTTTGCAGCCGCTCGTAATCGGCCACGGCCGCTTTCGCCTCAATTTTCTCCGATTCTTCCACCAGCGGATAAATAATATACGCCTGCCGCCCCTTTTTAATCTGGCCACGCACAAAAGCGTAAGCCCGTTCTCGTTCCCGCGTGGCCAGCCAGCGCGTCTTAATCTCCTGGCGGCCCGGCGGCATCTCATCCAGGATGGATAAATCCAGGTCGCCGTATAGGGAAAGGGCCAGTGAGCGGGGGATGGGTGTGGCCGACATAGTGAGGAGGTGCGGGTTGCGCTTCTCTGCGCCGGGCGGCGTTCCCTTGTCCCGCAGCGCCTGCCGCTGGTCTACGCCAAAGCGGTGCTGCTCGTCAATCACCGCCAGCGCCAGATTCTTGAAGGTGACGCCCTCCTGAATCAGGGCGTGCGTGCCGATGAGTACGTTAATCTCCCCGGCGGTGAGGGCGGCGTAAATGCGCTCTTTTTCGGCGGCGGGGGTGCTGCCGGTGAGCAAGGCCAGACGCAGCCCCAGCGGGGTGAGCAGTTTGTCCAGCCCCTGGCCGTGCTGCTCGGCCAAAATTTCCGTCGGGGCCATCAGCGCCGTCTGGTAGCCAGCTTTGGCGGCCAGCAGGAGGGCGGCGGCGGCCACCACAGTCTTGCCGGAACCGACGTCTCCTTGCAGCAGCCGGTTCATGGGCACGCCGTCCGCCATGTCGGCAGCAATTTCTTTGACGACGCGCTGCTGCGCTCCGGTAAACTCAAAGGGCAGCTGCTTGCGGAACAGCACCAGGGCGGATTCATCGGTGGGGATGGGAATACCGGGTTGGGACTGCCAATCGCGCCGGGAGGCTTGCATACCCAATTGCAACAGGAACAGTTCGTCAAAGGTGAGGCGGCGACGGCCGTTATGCAAAGTCTGCTGCCGATCCGGGAAATGGGTCTGGGCCAGGGCCTCCGTCAGATTAACCAACTTCAGCCGCCGCAGCAGGGCCGTTGGCAGCGGATCGGGTACGCGGGGCGCCCATTGGGTCACGGCCGTGCGCATAATCTCTCGCATTTTGTTACTGGACAGCCCTTTCGTCAGCGGGTACACGGGCACAATGCGCCGGGTGCGCAGCGGTTCAATTTCCAGCGGTTCCCATTCCGGGTTGTTAAACACCGGCCGGCCCAAAAACTGCTCCACCTTGCCACTGATCACAATCTGCATCCCCGCCTTCAACTGGCCCACCAGCCAGCGCTGGTTAAACCAACTGGCCTTCACCGACCCCGTACCATCGCTGATAACCGATTCCACGATGATTTGATTGGTGCGGGTGCGCCGGGCGCGGGTTTCCCAAATAGTACCGATGATGGTCACCTGCTCGCCGTATTGCAGCTTGCTGATTGGCTTCATCAGCGTGTAATCGTCATAGCGGCGGGGGAAAATGTAGAGTAGTTCCCGGATGTTTTTGGCCCCCAGTTTAGCTAACTGTTCGCCTATTTTGGGGCCGACGCCTTTAAGTACCGTTACCGGCTGACGCAAGCCTTCTGGGTCCGGTTCGGCGGGTACAATTTTGGCTGGTTTGGGTACTTTTTTGGCTTTGACGGGGGCAGGTGGTGGCGCGGTTTTGGCTTTGGGCTTGGTGGGTGGCGGCGCGGTTTTGGTGACGGCCGTTACCCGTCGTGGCGGCGCTGTGGGTTTGGCCGGTTTGACCGGGGCCGCCGGCGCTAAGGCCGCTGCCCGTTCTTCCCGCTGCTTGAGGCGGACGTTCAGATTATCCAGCGCTTTGGCGCGCGCTTCCGGGCCGGGCAGACGGCCGTAATCTGACAACACCTCCGCCACCTGCTCAATAAAGGCCCGATCCTGCTCATCAATCGCTTCTTCCTGAGCCTGACCCACCCAAAAAGTGGCAAACTGGCGGATGCCGCCCACCACAGCCTTATTTTGATACCCTTGCTGCGCTTCTAAATCCAGTACTCGTTGTAGTCGTATAAATGCTCGTGCCATAGTTGCGTGTTGCGCATTGCGTATCTTTTTACGGAATACGCAATACGTTTTATCTTGAGATTGCGGCAAACCCTACCGCGCCGGGGCCAAGATGGGTGCCAATAGCCGGAGACACATCCTGAATGATAGGCATTTCCCCTGCCGGGAAAAGATTTTTAGATTGTTCCCGCAGGTCAGCGGCCGCTTCCGGGGCATTGACGTGGAGAATAGCGATCCGTTCAAACGGCTGGTATTCGGCCACCATCGTCTGCATTTTCTTGATGGCCCGTTTGCGGGTACGCACTTTAGCATGAACCATAATCTCGCCGGCGCTGATCTCCATCACCGGTTTGATTTGCAGCAGGGAGCCGATACCAAATTCTGCCCAGCTCACCCGCCCGCCGCGCCGCAGCGAGTCCAGCGTATCAATCAGGCCAAAGACGCGGGTGCGGGGCACACGCTCATCCAAAGCAGCCGTAATCTCCGCCAGAGAATGGCCGGCCCGGGCCATTTCTGCCGCTTTCAACACCAACAGACCGGCCCCCAGAGTAATTTGCTGCGTATCATAGGTAACCACCGTGGCGGATTCTACATCCTGCGCTCCCAGGCCAGCCACATTCAGTGTGTTGCTCAGTGAGCCGGCAATGTGCAGAGAGATGATTTCCTCAGCCCCTTCAGCCGCCAGTTTTTTATACACGTTGGTAAAGGTGTCAATGGGCGGCGCGGCCGTTGTCGGGTAAGGGTCGTAGCGGGAAAGGTTGGCGTAAAATTCCTCGCGGGAGATGTCCACCCCTTCCCGATACCCCTTCTCACCGATATTGACATAAAGCGGAATAATAGTGATGTCCAGTTTTTGGGCCAAATCAGGGGGCACGTCACAGCCGCTGTCGGTTACGATTTTAATCATGGTCATTGGGAGATTGGAGATTAGCGATTGCGAATCTCCAATCTCTAACTTCACTCTGCTCCTAAAATGTAAAAATAATGCGCTTGCCCGCCGGGGACAACTTCTACTTCTATGTCGGGGTAGAGAGTGCGGATATGGTCGGCGGTGGCGTCGGCTTCTGGTTGGGTTACGTCACGGCCGTAATACAGCGTCACAATTTCCCGGTCAGCCAGTTCTAGATTATGCAGCACCTCTTCCAGGACGGCCGTTACATCCGCACCGGAAACACAGAGACGGCCGTCTACCAGACCAATATACTCCCCTTCATTCACCGCCACCCCGTCCAGCGTCACCGAGCGGGTAGCGCGGGTAATCTGGCCGGTCAGCACATCTTCCGCTGCCGCCTGCATCTCTGCCACGATGTCGTCCAGGTCGCCATCCGGTTCCAGGCAAAGCATCGCCGCCAAACCCTGGGGAATCGTTACTGTGGGCACAACGTGTACCGTTTTGGGGCTTAAATCGCGGGCTGCTTCCGCCGCCAGCAGGATATTTTTGTTGTTCGGCAAGATGATTACCTTGTCGGTCGGCACATCCTGAATAGCCTGGAAGATTTCCTCTGTGCTGGGATTATTCGTCTGGCCGCCATTGACTACATAAGCAGCGCCCAGACTGCGGAAGATATTGATTAGCCCATCTCCGGCAGCAATAGCAGCCACACCGATTTGGCCCGGTTCTACCGTGACAGTTATGGGCGGGACTTCTGCCGGCAGCGGATTGCCCGCCTGGACAATCTCCTCCATCTGCAACTGCATATTTTCCACCACCACGTCCGTGATCTTCCCCAGGCTGATACCGTAGGAAATCGGCTCGCCGGGGTCTTCTACGTGAATATGAACCTTGATGGTCGTTTCATCCCCCACCACGACGGTGGAATCGCCCATCGCGTCAATGCGGTTACGCACTTCGGTCACATCCAAATTTTCGCCCATTAGAATAAATTGCACGTCGTAGGGGTTTTCAATAACGCCGCTTTCCGGCATCGCTAATTCCTGAGCGGTGAGGCCGTTGACAGCCTGGGCCAGGGCCGCATCCCGCAGGACTTCATCCAGATTGTCCATCTTGCCGTGAACGTAGCGCAGCATCCCTTCAAAAATATAGACCAAGCCCTGCCCGCCGGAATCTACCACCCCGGCTTGCTTGAGAACGGGAAGCTGCTCCGGGGTGCGTTCCAGGGCTTGTTTGCAGCGTTCCAAAACGCGCTCCAGCAAAAAGCGTAAATCGCGGCTTTTGCCAATGGCGTCGGCGGCTTCTTCGGCCCCTTCGCGGATGACGGTGAGGATGGTGCCTTCAACGGGACGCATCACGCCGCCATACGCGGTATCGGAAGCAGATTGGAAGGCGCGGGCCAGGTCTTCGGCCTCGAATGTTTCCTGGTCACGCAGGGCGCGAGCCAATCCCCGAAATATCTGGCTGAGGATGACGCCGGAGTTGCCCCGCGCGCCCATCAACGCCCCGTGAGCCAGGGTGTCGGCCACTTTGCCCACGTGATTGGCGTCCAGGTCTTCGATACGGCCGTAGGCCGAGCGCATCGTCAGCAGCATGTTGGTACCCGTATCCCCATCCGGTACGGGAAATACGTTCAACGAGTTGACGTACTGGTGGTTTTCATCCAGCCAGAACAAGCCGGCTTTCATTAACTTCTTGAATTGCTGGCCGTTACAGTGCAACCACTTTTCTGTCACGGCCGGTGGTTGGGCCGATAATCCATCTGTCACGCTGGTTCCTCCAAAGGAGGTAATTAGTAACGGGTAACTGATAATTACCCAATTACCAATTACTAATTACTCTTTTGTTCTTTATTCAACCGCAATCCCTGCACAAAAACATTGACTTCCCGCACAGGAACGCCAATGGATTTTTCTACGTGGAATTTAACAGTATTTTGAATGCTTTCGGCTACTGTTTTGATGCGGACGCCGTATTCGACGATAACGTAAACGTCAATGTTGATCTTGTCATCCAGCATAAAGACGTCAATGCCTTTTTTGCTGTCCCGCGAAAGCAGGTTGGTGATGCCGCTGGCCAGGCTCTTATCAGCCATACCGACGACGCCGTAACATTGGTTGATGGCCTGGTTGGCAATAGTGGCCACGGCCGTTTTGGAAATATCAATCATGCCATTATCGGTTTCTGTTTCAGACATGGGTTCTCCGTAATACGTGATGCGTAATGCGTGATACGTGATTTTTTTTCACGCATTACGCATCACGCAATACATAATTTCAAACTTCCCTGATTTTACCCTATTGTAAACGGAATGGCATTTATTGGCGGCGGGGCAGGATGCTCGTCAGGACAGAGCGCGCCCCGGCCTTCAGGAGAGACT
>JALUPA010000407.1 GCA_027054335.1 Ardenticatenaceae bacterium | reverse complement strand
CCCAGGCCAATGATGGTGATCGTTTGTGTCCGCATTTTGTTTTTCCTATAATTGGGTAACTGAGTAATTACCCAATTACTCAGTTACTCAATTCCTGTCATCCGCCCATTGCAAATGCTGCAACAGTTCATCTTCTTCAGTCAACGGCCGTCCAGCCAATCTATCCTGGTGGCGGCGAATGAGGGAGATGGTGAGGGGTGTACAGCCAACTTGCCTAGCCATTTCTGCGCCCCAGGCAGGATGTTGGAACTTGACGACAAACGGCCGTCGCCAACCCCGCGCCTCTGCCTGACCCCAGGCCGCCGCCTTGCCTGGCAGGAACGTCTGCCCCAACACAATCAACGACCGTTCCCAGACGGAAATAGGCAGTTTTGTCTTGCCAATGTCGTGTAAAAGGGCGGCTGCCAGTAAATCAGGCTGGTCATGCCCCGTCGCTTGCAGAGACCACATCACCCGGTAACTGTGCCATTGATCGTTGGGGCTGAATCGGTTGAATAAGGCCAACTGCGCTTCGGTCAGTACGGCCGTCACCGCCACATACGCCTCAGCGGATAACGGCCGTGCCCGCACCATTTGCCAAAACTGCCACAACCGGTAACGCATCAGCTAAATAATAAGCGGCGCAAATCCCCCTGTGATCAAGGGGTATAATGTAGACAGAACTGGCCCCAAAATATAACCAATCACATTGACGCCAGCCACCGGTAACAAGAAAAAAATGCCCAGAAAGATAAATTGGCTGTATTGATACAGTCCTTCCAACTTCAGCGCCATCTCAATAGGCACCAAGCCAATCAAAATGCGAAAACCGTCCAGCGGCGGTACCGGAATCAGGTTAAAGGCAAATAAAAGCAAATTATAATACACCGCAAAGGCCAGGAATGAGTAAACAGAGGGTAAAATCGTACCGGGCAGAGAGTACGTCACTAATCCCAGGCGAATCGGCAAGCCGAACAGGAAGGCCATGAGCAGATTGGATAACGGCCCGGCCACAGCCACAATGGCAAAGGAACGCCGGATATTACCGCGCAAATAGTTGGGATTGATGGGTGTAAAGGCGTAGCCAAAGCCGATAATCAAGGCCATGATCATGCCGGTGCGGTCCAGATTAGCGAAGGGGTTGAGGGTGATACGGCCGTGCCGCCGCGGCGTCGGATCGCCCAGCCGGTCAGCCGTAACGGCATGAGCCAGTTCGTGATAAGCAAAGGCAAAAATCAGCACAATTAAAAAGCTGATAGCGGAAGGAACGATGAATTGTGCATTGCGCAGTAATAACAGCATCTAAAAAACCTCTCTGTACTTGACAAGGTGGGCAACTTTCAGTTGCCTGGGTGACAAGGTGACAAAACAGCGCCCAACATCACAGGGTCAAGTATAACTTACCCCCAAAAGGGCGGCGAATCTTCTCACATACAATTTCCCCCGGAATTTCAAATCCAGCCTTTTTATGGTACAATCGTCTTACGTTTATCGTTCGATAAGGAAAGGTAAAGTATGAATACAGTAACAATTTCTTCCAAATACCAGGTAGTTATTCCCCGCCAAATACGGGAACAATTTAATCTCAAACCAGGAACAAAAATTATGTTCCTACCTTACAACGAGACATTGCGCGTCGTGGTTGTGCCTCCGATTGAACAGGCGCAAGGCATGTTCGCCGGTATTGACACAGATCCGCAGAGAGAAAAGGCAGACCGGCCATTATGAACATCGTAGATTCTTCAGGCTGGCTCTCCTATTTTGCCGGAGATGCAAATGCCAATCAGTTCGCGCCAATCATCCAGACAACAGATACATTAGTCGTGCCGACGATCTGCATGTACGAAGTCTTTAAGCGCATACTGGCTCAACGGGGCGAAGAGGCAGCCCTGCAAGCCGTTGGCATTATGTCCCTGGGAATTCGCGCCGATCTGACACAGGCAATTGCCATCAACGCGGCGCAAATATCCAGCACCCGCAAACTGGCTATGGCCGACAG
Organism: Ardenticatenaceae bacterium; assembly: GCA_027054335.1. Lineage (GTDB taxonomy): Bacteria > Chloroflexota > Anaerolineae > Promineifilales > Promineifilaceae > JAJRTP01. The sequence goes on along the minus strand of JALUPA010000407.1, from coordinate 2,003 downwards.
CATCATCCTGGCAACGACACGCGCTCACAAAGCCGCCCTTTGGACACAAGATGCAGATTTTGAGGGGATTGCCGGTGTAAAGTACATTGCAAAGCCGCGCGGCTGACAAAGTATAACATCCCGTTAATACACACTGCGAAATACGCAATACGCTTGGAAAAGCCCCTGCCAGTCACTATAATTTCCGCCTATGTATGTAGAAATTCAATTGGGCGATATCGTGCGCCTGCGCAAACCACATCCTTGTGGCAGCTATGAATGGGAAGTGGTGCGCCTGGGCGTGGATGTGGGATTGGTCTGCCAAACGTGCGGCCGTAAGGTGCTGCTGCCTCGCGGCGCCTTCAACAAACGCCTGAAAACCATCGTCAAACGGGCTGATACAAACACGGAGTAACTTACAGGTGACAGTCACTTCTGCAGGAGAGTCCAGATGAAACTGCGCTGCTTACAAGTGACTGTCACCTTTGGGATAAATGATTACTTTTCTCGTTGCCTTGTATTTGCTGGCACTGGCAATTTTGTCATTGTACGGCATCGTTGGTCTGCTCACCCTTTGGCTTTACTGGCAGCACCGCCACGATGAGCAGCCCCAGCCGCCGGTTCCGCCGGAACTGCCGCCCGTCACCATCCAACTGCCCATTTTCAATGAGCGCTATGTAGTAGAAGGGTTGATTGACACGGCCGTAACCCTGGACTATCCAGCCGACAAACTACAAATCCAAATCATAGACGACTCCACCGATGACACCACCGAGATCGCTGCCGCCCGCATCGCCCATCACCGGAAACAAGGCATCAACATCAGCCTGCTGCACCGGGACAACCAGCAAGGCTATAAGGCCGGCGCGCTGGAAAACGCCCTGCCCCAGGCCACCGGCGAATTCATCGCCATTTTCGACGCCGATTTCCAGCCGCAGCCCGATTTTCTGCGGCAAACCATCCCCCACTTTCTGGCCGAACCGCAGTTAGGCATGATTCAGGCGCGCTGGGGGCATTTGAATGACGGCGATTCGGCCCTGACGGCCGCCCAAGCCATCGCCCTGGACAAACATTTTGCCATGGAACAAAATGTGCGTTACTGGGCCAACCTCTTCCCCAAATTTAACGGGGCCGGGGGCATCTGGCGGCGGGCGTGTATGGTTGACGCCGGAGGCTGGGAAGACGACACCGTTTGCGAAGATTTGTGCCTGAGTACCCGCGCCATTTTGCGCGGCTGGCAGTTCCGCTTTTTGAACGACGTGGTCGCCCCGGCTGAACTGCCCGCCTCCATCTCCGCCTACAAAAATCAACAAGCCCGCTGGGCCAAAGGCTCCTCCCAATGCCTGGTCAAGTTCGGCCGTCCTATTCTGGCCGACCGGCAGCACGCGCTGGTTTCCCGGCTGTACGCCCTGCTTTCCATGTCCGCTTACAGCACCCATCTGCTGCTCATTACCCTTTTGCTCCTGCAGCTCCCCCTCATTGTGGCTGATTATCAATTACCTGGCTGGCTGCTGCTCTTTTCCCTGGCGGGAATCGGCCAGCCGCTACTTTTCATTGCCAGCCAGGCCGTCCTCTACCCGGATTGGCGGCGGCGGCTGCGGCATCTGCCCACACTGCTTTTGATTGCCATCGGCCTGGCCCCCACCAACACGCGGGCGATTCTGCAAGCATTTTTTGGCCGGAACCACGTTTTTGTGCGCACGCCCAAGCAGGGGAGAAACGGCCGTATCACCCACCCCTACCGCCTCCGTTTTGACTGGATTGTCGCTGCCGAACTATTCCTCATGGCCTACGCCGCTCTGAGCATCTTCCTCGCCCTGCGGCAGGGCGACCTGGGGCCACTCTTCTTCCTCACCATCTGCGTTGTCGGCTTCGGCTACGTCGCCTTCCTCACCCTGCGCGAAAATGTGAAGCGTGAAGCGTGAAGCGTATTGCGTATTGCACGCACACACTCTGAAATTAGATAATTTTACAAAAGATAAATAAAATAGCTTGACAAATGTATTTTATGCAGTTATTATAAC
>JALUPA010000406.1 GCA_027054335.1 Ardenticatenaceae bacterium | reverse complement strand
GCCGTGGGCGGCACAGGGGTAGGTGGTACGGCCGATTCCGGCGCAAAAACCATATTGCCACTGTCTGCTATCAAATCAATGCGTAACTGGTTATTTGTAATGCCATAGGTAGCCGCCCCCGTCAGCAGATCGAGAAACTGGGAACTGCGTGATTCGGGTGCGCAGGCTACCAATGTCGTTGGCCCCAGGGCTATGCTCAAGCTGCTGCCGCTGGCGGTGTAGGCGCCGGTAGCGTCATTGCAGTCGGCCTTGACCTGCACTGTGCCATCCGCCAGGAAGGTCAAAATGTAATTCTGGGGATCGCCAATGCTCACAGGGCCGGAGGATTGATCCAGGTAGGAAATCCACTGCCAGGGATTGGCTTGCAGCGCAACAGCACTTTCAGCGCCTGCGCCGGGTGTGGGAGTGGACGTAGGTGGGGGTAAAGGTGTGGGGATAACGGCCGTGGGTGTGGGTTCTTCTTCCCCTCTGCCGCAGGCAGCCAATATAAATACGAACATCAATAATAGACTAACGCTTACTTTTTTCATATCTAATCCTCGCAAGTTATTCTCCTTTTATTGTGTCAGGTACTTCATTGTTAATATTTATGAGTGTACAGTCTGTTTCCCAGGATGCAAAAATTGATAATGGGCCGGGAAATTTCTGAAAATATGTGCGAAAGGTATATTGAAAGAAAATCGTGTATAATAGCGGCTGTGTCTTTACAGATGTTCTTGTGTGATTTATTCGATGCTTATCTTGGATAGTTTTTGAATGGTAAAATTAGCAGATCATTTGATAATGATTGTTTGTTGTCGCTCTCGGCAGTGAATAACAAACCATTGAGTTGATGTCGAGGAGAAAGACAACTCTACTAAACAAATCTGTGTAGTATCCTGCAACTATATACGCCAGTTTTTGACGGCTTGATCTGTAAGTGCGGAGCAAGTCATGTCAATCACTTGAGCAGCTTGTTTTGTTGGGAGAGCAAACAGCCACCTTCGCTTTACAGCGATTTATGGTCGTTTGCTTTTTTTCATTTCATGCTCCAGCTTTGATAAATTGGGGCCATTTGTGTGTAAAGAATATGGGAATTTCCACAATTGAGTAAAGTTTTTTTAATTCCTGATGTTCAGGATAAGGAGGTTTATGGTTTAGATCTGTACCTAGTAATGAACAATGGATCTGTTGTTCATAAATATTCCCACTATACTTAAATGTACATTTTATTTTGAAGGAGGATCAAAATAATGCTTTCCTTACAGCAAGAAAGAAAAAACCATTCACAGTTGATAAGTAGATTTGTGTTATTGGCCGCTTTGGCCGTGGCGATCATTGTCGTTTTCAGTGTGTCCAACGGCAAGTCTGCCTTAGCGGTACCCAACATTTCGCCCAAACTCTTAAGTGAACTCGGTACTTCAAGCGAAATGGTTCCTGTCTTGATTACGACTGAGTCCCACGATTATGAGGCCATTGTCCAGGCTATCGAAGACGCTGGCGGTACGGTAACGCAGCAGTATAAATATGCTACTGGGTTGGCCGCAGAGTTACCCCGTGGTGTAGTTTTGTCCATCAGCGAATTACCGGGAGTACAAAGAGTGCAGGCTGATGAACCCCGCCAATTGGAAACCGGTTCCACAACAGCCGACGCTATCGGTGGTATTTTGCCGTTGGGCAGCGACATGGAAGAAGTAGATGGCGCTATGCGCGTCGGTGCAGGTACTGCGTTTGATATAAGTGGATTTGAAACCACTTCTCTGGATTTGGCTGACTTTAGCGATATTGACCCCACTACTTATAATACACCCTTTGCTATGGACGCTGTGGATGTATGGGAAACAGGAAACTTTGGGCAGGATTCTCTGGCTGTGGTTATTGATACCGGTATCTACTCGGAACACTTCATGTTGGCTGGCAGCGTTATCGGTGGTGAAGATATGAGTACGGACGTTGGTACGCCGTATGAAGGGTTCGATAAGGCTACCAATCATTGGCATGGTACGCATGTTTCCGGCATTATTGCCGGCCATGGGGCTATTGTTTTGCCTAATGATGCTTTGCTGACCCAATCTATTGAGATGAATACGGGACGGCCGTTGCCCCCCTATGATGCCGATAACAAGATATTGCCGTTGCTCGGTAACGCACCGTTTGCCCAATTGTACGGTATCAAAGTTTTTGACCATACTGGAGGCAGTGCTTCAGAATCTATCATTATTGCCGCCATTGAGCGGGCCATTGATTTGAAACTGGAAGAGGGCCTGGATGTAGATGTAATCAATATGAGTTTGGGCGGATGGACTGGTTACGACGGCCGTGATCTGGAAGATATGACCGTAGATGCCGCTACTGACGCCGGAATTACCGTTGTTGTGGCTGCCAGTAATGATGGGCCTACGTCCCTAACCATCGCCAGCCCCGGTACAGCCAACACCAGCGTAACCGTTGGTGCCGCCGCTTTACCGGCTAATGTGCGCGTTTTCTGGGATGTGTTCTATGATTTCCTAGGCATTGGTGACTATCTTTTCACCAGTGACGAACCGCAAATGATCTACTTTAGCAGCCGCGGGCCGACGGCTGACAGGCGGATGAAACCGGAAGTATCTGGTAGCGGTGTTTTTGTTTTGTCAGCTTTCAATACCGAAAGCTCTCCGCAGGGTATCGGTTGGGCTTCCGGCACCTCCATGGCTTCTCCCTCTGTAGCAGGTGTAGCTGCCTTGCTGAACACCTATGGCGAAACAGTGGGTGCTTCCCCTGGCGACATCAAAGAAGCCCTTGTAGCCGGTTCCAACCTGCTGCCCGGCTACGACAAATATGATCAGGGCGCTGGCTTGGTTAGTGCTGCCGATGCCCTGGCTGCCCTGCAAGATGATGATGATTTGGGGACAGTGCAGGCTCCTTTGAAGCCACGTGGTGACGGAGCGGCTGCCCGACCCAAGGGCGAATACCTGTCTATAGGTGCGCTGCGTAATGGTATTACCATTGATATAGAAGATCTGGCGCCTGGCGAAGCCCAACATTATTGGTTCAAAATGAAACCTGGAAAAATGGAGAGCGTCCAGATTGAAGTGCAGGATGTGGATTTGGGCGAGGATCCGTTAGGGCTAAACTCTTTTGAACTGTACGTATCCAGCGCTGTCCGTTCCGCGAATGTCGCCTACATTGACAGTACCAATGTCTATGGCGATGCCAACTTCATCATTGAAGATATGAATACCGAGGCTACTGGTGACGTTTTCGGTGCTTTCCTCACTGATTTGCCGATGATGCGCGGTTACGTCCGGCTGGTAATTGAAAACGACTGGACATCCTACGATAATCTTTCCGGTACATTCAAAATCAGTACCGTAGACGCCCGTGGCGGCCCCAAAGACGAGCGCTACAAAGGTGTTCTTAATACAGGCGAAAGCGAAGGATTCTTCCCTGTAGGCTTTGGCCCAGACGGTGTGAAGTTTGAACTTGATTGGAAGCGTAGCTATACACGTTACTCTACCAGCGATCTGGACATGATCATCGCCTGGTTTGATACTGACGGCAATCTACATTATGAGTATGGTGGTGCTACCTTGAACGCGCATGAAGAAGTGATTCTGGAGGCAGACAACATCGCCGCGGTCTACGTGTTGGTTGACGGATACCAAACCTACGATAAGGACGAAAAATGGAAGTTGAAGGTCTATTACCTGGGCGATTAATCTCTGAAAGATAAGAAAAGAAGTGGCTGAGGTTGCATTAAACGGTCTCAGTTAGGTTACCTAAAAGGTGTCACCCTTAACCAGGGTGACACCTTTTGCGATCTATTTATCGGCAGGATCAGGTGGTAGAGGTAGTTCTTTTCCCCCCAGGGTGAGTACACACAAAAAGGGTGGCTGTTCGGCAGCGCCGTGATAACTGTACAGTTGATCCTGGGCATTTAACTCAATACGATACCCTGGTGTGATGACCTGGAGGTATTGCATCTTCGGTTGGGGGCAGCCCAGGCTGCTATCCCGCCATTGCAC
>JALUPA010000405.1 GCA_027054335.1 Ardenticatenaceae bacterium | reverse complement strand
TTTGAGGTCTCTGTTCTCATCAGCAAGAGGCACCGTGGGGATAAACGCCCCAAGTATTTCCTGTGTACCGATTTATCTTTGTCGCCACAGCAAATACTGACTTTCTATCAAAAGCGTTGGCCGATTGAGGTGGACAATTACTACGTCAAACAATTGTTGGGTTTGGGCGACTTTCGCGTCCACTCATTTGAGGCAGCGGAGAAATGGTTTGCCATCATCTTTTTGGCTTACACCTTTTTGCAATGGGGGTTGAATCACAGCCAACCGCACGAACGATTCAAAGTGGTGGCCGATGTGATTCGTCATCATCGGCAGCAACATGCCCGCCGGGTATTGGAAGCGGCTTGTGAGCTGGCTGTTGTTTGTGCGGATATGCCCCAGGTCTTACGCCGTTTTGTAAGCGTTGGGTTGCCTGTGCCCACCTAATCAGAAAGGCTTCTCCCGCCAAGTCGAGTGATTGTGCGCTTGAATCAGCAGACGGCTGGTTCGTTCTTCAGCCCTGCCTCTGCAACGGCAGCAGATAAGACGATATTGAGTTTTTAAGGTTCAGTTTTATGACTCTGGCTTAAAAAACGCCAGTGTCCAATAATATATATAGGCGCGGGATTTCAATTCCGCGCCTTTTTCTTTTGGACTGAAGGGTTACTTTATACGGTTTCCCTTCATGACCTGCAAGAAGCCATTCAAACACATCCCAATCTTACAAAGAATCCAGATGCCCAGGTTGCCTTGCAGGCACTCCAACAAGCCTGGCAAGCTGTTGACCAATAGCAACAATCATGCTTTGATCAATTGTCATTTGCCGGAACACGGGTAAAGCCCTCTACCAGATCTAATACTAATTCCTTCAAATCTCCCCGATTTGGTAATGTCCCCATCATGCCATACATGGCTGCCGTTCGATCGGGCAAGCTGCCATCACTGCTTCCCAGTAAGGCGGAGGCTTTGGTTGTGAGCGCGCTAACTAGCCTGTCTGGTAATAGCCTCGTTAACCAGCGGACTCCATATATCAACATCTTATTCGCAATTTTATGGGGGGTTAGACGGCGGGCTTGGGCCACAGCTACAGCCAGATCAT
>JALUPA010000404.1 GCA_027054335.1 Ardenticatenaceae bacterium | reverse complement strand
AGCGTTATCCCATGCCCTGCAATACTGACTTCTCCACCCCCGGGGCGAGCCATGCCCGCAGTGAATAATGACGGGCCGGGATGGAAACACGGAGGTCACGGAGCCGCAGAGGCACGGAGTGGTCAACGAGTTTCTCTGTGGCTTCGCGGCTCCGTGTCCTCCGCGTTTCATATGCCGTGGTTTGATCAATGAACCACAAACAGGATTCGCCCCGACCGGCGCCGGCAGTCTAGCAGGGTAGGCACGTCTTTTGTGGCCACGCATTATCCCATGCTCTTGCAATACCGCGTAGGCACATAAAACGCGCCCACCCTATCTGACTCCGAAACTTGAGTTATTAATTGAGAACGCCCCCTAGAGTTTAGCTGATATTGATGTCGGCGAGGCCGACGTGCTACAGGTTATCAAATTGTTGCCCGAGGCCTTTGTGGAAGTGGGGCGGCATCACTCCTTCTTCAGTTCGATGAGAGCGTAGCCCATGTCCTCGTAGTTGCGGATCGCCGTTGGCCCGGCGAGGGTCATGTCGACATAGTCGGGAAAGTCTCCGGCATCCTTGCCGCGCCATGAGGCATGGATGCCACAGACGAGTACCGGGACACCGTCGGCCACCAGCGAGCGCACTGCCTAGTGCAGCGGGGGCATTGTCCGCCTAGCGGCTCTTCATCAGGGCGAATTCCTCGCGGCCATGGGAGACTACTGCCAAGCCGATGTCCGGGAAGCGTTTGCGCAGTTGTCGCACGTAGCGGTCGATGGCGGGGATGGCCCATTGCAGGGCGTTTTCGTCGTGTTCGACGATTTCGAACACCACGCCGAAGGGGGCGTCGTCCTGCGCCTGCAATCGCTCGATGGTTTCCTAGTTACCGGTCTGTGCGGCCGTGGCGATCAGCAGTAGGCCGCCGAGGAGGATGGGGATCAGGTAGTCTGTTTGTCCAGGCTGGCGCATGGTGGCCTCAGTATTTTCCAATCCATAAATGAGTCTGAAGAGAGGGTGAGAGCGTGTCCTGTCAGCCGGTTTTCAGGGTCCGTCCATGAATGGTTTTGAAGAGTGTCTGGCGGGCCTTTTGGAGCTGGTCCGCCG
>JALUPA010000403.1 GCA_027054335.1 Ardenticatenaceae bacterium | reverse complement strand
ACGCCTTCATTGATGACGTTGCTGCCGCCATAAGCCACTCGATCACTATTGAGCAATTCTGCGTACTCCCCGGCCGCGGGCACACCCAGGCGGTAACCATGCCGAACGACGGGCGTAAAATTACAAACGATCAGTAGTGTTTGGCCTGCTTGCGGAGCGTGGCGGGCAAAAGCCAGAATGCTGCGCTGGCTGTCCCGAAAATCCAGCCAGGTAAAACCATCCCAGGCAAAATCATCTTCGTACAATGCCGGGTTTTGCCGATAAAGGCGGTTCAGATCAGCCACGAAGCGTTGCAAGCCGCAATGTTTTTCATCTTCATCCAGCAAGTGCCAGTCCAGGCTGTGCGCTTCCGTCCATTCATGCCATTGGCCGAATTCGCCGCCCATGAAGAGCAGTTTTTTACCGGGGTGCGCCCATTGGTAGCCGTAAAGCAAGCGCAAATTGGCGAATTTCTGCCAAACGTCACCGGGCATTTTGTCCAACATACTTTTTTTCAGGTGGACGACTTCATCGTGAGAGAGGGGAAGGACAAATTTTTCGGTGAAGGCGTAGAGCATGGAGAAGGTCAGGGAACCTTGATGGTAAGCGCGGTAGATGGGATCGTTGCTCATGTAGCGCAGGATGTCGTGCATCCAGCCCATGTTCCACTTCAGGTCAAAGCCCAAGCCGCCTTCGCTGGTGGGATGGGTGACGCCGCCCCAAGCGGTGGATTCTTCGGCAAAGGTGCGGGTGTGGGGGTAAAGCCCATGTACCAGATCGTTAAATTCGCGCAGAAAGGCGATGGCGTCCAGATTTTCCCGACCGCCGTACTGGTTGGGCAGCCATTCGCCCGGCTCGCGGGAGAAGTCGAGGTAGAGCATGGAGGCCACAGCGTCCACGCGCAGGCCGTCTATGTGGTATTTGTCCAGCCAGAAGAGAGCGTTGCTGATGAGGAATTGGCGGACTTCATTACGGCCGTAATTAAACACCAACGTCCCCCAATCCGGCTGCGTACCCAGGCGGGGATCAGCATGTTCGTATAGGTGTGTACCATCGAAAAAACTGAGGCCATGTTGGTCGGTGGGGAAGTGGGCGGGAAC
>JALUPA010000402.1 GCA_027054335.1 Ardenticatenaceae bacterium | reverse complement strand
TCAAACCAATCACAAAATTGTGGAAATTTCTACGCCACATACAGCAACCCTTTTACATAATCTTCCCGGAAAGGGATTCTAATCGTTTCTTTAAGTTTAGGCAATTTTACACGACGCCTGTCTCCGCCTCAGATTTACCCTTGACTAACGCCTCTGTTTTAATGTATTATGATAAAAAAGTATGACAAAGTATGACACTTTAGATTGATGCGCTCAAAAGCCCGACTGACCATTACGCTTCCCCAGGATTTGCTCAGGCAAATTGATCGTCTGATTGATAAACAGACGATCCGTAATCGCTCGCACGCTATCGAAATGTTGGTCCGGCAAAGTCTTAGGCCGCAGGTGGAAACGGCCGTTCTCCTGGCCGGCGGTCAGCTTCAGGACGGCCCGCCTCCAGCCCTGCTCTCTATAAATAAACGCAAGCTCATTTCCCTTACTATCGAGCATTTAGCCAGATATGGCGTTACCGATTTTATCATTCTGGCCGGTCAGAATGAGGCGGCCATTCGCGCCGTCATTGGCGAAGGGGAAAGCTGGGGCGTAACCGTCTCCTATGTTCGGGAGGACTATCCCCTGGGCACGGGTGGTGCCTTGAAATTGGCCGAACAGCGGCTGCAAAACGGCCCTTTTCTGGTGGTACACGGGGATATTTTAACCAGTATCAACATAGCCGATTTCATTGATTTTTATCAAAACGAGAAAACGCTGGCGGCTATCGCCGTCAAGCCCCGGCAGGCGGAGAGGAATTACGGGCAGGTTATTCTCCAGGGAAACCGGATTACCGATTTTTACGAAAACGGCCGTGATGTAGGCATCAGCATTGTGAACACCGGTGTTTACCTGCTGCAACCCAGGGTACTCAGCCTGATTCCCGAAGGGCAGCCGGCAAAATTAGAGACAGACGTTTTCCCCCGGCTGGCAGAAATGGGGGAACTCAGCGCTTTTTTCTTTCAGGGAGTCTGGTTTGATATTAGTGCGCCTGAAAATTATCAGAAGGCTCAGGCCCGTTGGAACTGCGAAAGGAGGTTGATCTCATGACAGTACAAGTTAATCAAACCTGGGAAGAAAGCAGGGGGGAAAGGGTACGGCCGTCCATCACCTACGTTTCTACCAAAAAACCAAATAAATCATTATTAGCTCAGACGCCGCCAAAACCAGGCAAACCGCCGGAAGTAGAAATAAGGAACCTGCTGGGCAGCTTTTCGGAGCAAACAGGTGCCCAATTTGATTAGGGTGTGTTTCAAATACTTTAGCGGGTAGTGCCAGGCGCGGGGCAAAATGGCCTTGATTGGCTGGATCAGGGCGCCCCGTGCCTGGCACTGCTCACGTTTTAAGCAAATGAAACACACCCATAATTGTTTTTAACGGCAAATCAAAATCGGATTGGGGTAATCTTGCAAAAAGAGGCGGTTGATAGTGCTGCCTTTGAGCAGGGTGCGCAGGGGGCTGTAAGCAAAACTGCCTACAATCAGGAAGTCGGCGTTAACAGATACGGCCGTAGCTACAATCGCTTCTTCCACCGGGCCAGTCCGGGCCACAAATTCTGCCTGCGCCTCAAATTCCTGCAAATACGTCCGAGCCTGGGCCAGCAGTTCTTCTGTTACGGCCGTTTCTCCCACACTCAGCACCGTCAGCCCCATCTGATAGCGGGCAGTCAGGTACGCCGCTACAAACAACGCCTCCTCCCGCACCGCCGGGTGGCCGCCATAAGCCAGCAGCGCATGGCTAAAAGTAGACGTTGTCTGCTGCGGTACAGTCAAAATAGGCCGGGGCGTGTGGCGCAAAATGTATTGCAGACCGGACACGTACCGCTCCCGCACCGATTCGCCCGGCGGGGAATTCAGGGGGATGATAACGGCGTCGGCAAAAACAGAGCGGGCTACAATGGTTCGGGCGATGGGGCCGTGATCCAAAGCGAAATAGCCTGCAACCCCGGCTTCGGCGCAGCGTCGTTCGAACTCCGCCTGTAGTGCGGCTTCATCCGGCTTTGCTGCGGCGTTTTCCGGGATAACGTGCAGGCCCAACAGTCGTGATTGTCCTTTCCGGGCAATTTGTATGCCCGCGTCCAGCGCCCGCCAGTCTGACGGCCGTGAACCAATTGCTACCAGTAAATCATCGAACAAGCGTTGCGACGGCCGTTTATTTACCCGTTCCAGACGCCATTGCCCCGGCGGCGGGCCTCCTTCCAATTCGTCTGGCACCATCATGTCCAGTAATTTGCTGCCGGCGTCAGCCACGGCTTGCAGCGGAGTGCGCTGCTGGTGAGTTAATTCGGTGACGGCCGTTTCCAGCGACACATCCCAACCCAGCGCCTGGGCCAATTCCGCTCGATATTCTGCCAGCAGCACATACATATCCGCTTCCGTTCGTTGCGGGAAGTAGCGTAAGATGCCCTGCTCCCGTACCATCTGCACCACCGGCAGGTACACATGGTCATACCAACTAACCACTGCTTCCTCATAGGGAATTTCCCGCTGCTGTTCCAGACCCAGATAATAGCGATGCACCTCTATATGTTCCAGAAGCGTGTGGTAATGACCGCAAAACGTCATTACCAAATTAGCGTCCGGGCGTAATTTATCCAGATTTGTCTGCTCCAGAAAGGCAGCATAACGCGCCTTGCAAATAATTTCGTTGGGATCATCATCGGCTTCCAGCGGTACGCGCGTATTTACCTCTGTCACGTAAGCGGAAATAGTGGGCATGTCCAGCCGCCGGGCCACAGAGACCCGGTGGTTGCCGTCAATGACAAAATAGGCGTCTCCTACCTGGTACACCTCAATGGGCGGCAATCCCGCCAAATTTTCCTGCGTTGCCTTGACCCTGGCCCAACGCTCTTTGTCAGAATCGCTTTTAGGTAAAAAGTTGCGGGTAAAATCTTTATACCGGCCTACACTGCCCACAATTTTGTCCAGGGGTATATCTTTCAAGCCGCGCGGCCTGACGTTGGTCAACTGAAATTGCTGGCGTATTTCGTCATAAGAAAGCAGTTGGGTATTGGCTCCGGTAAAGCGGGCCAACAACTCCTGCAAAGCGGCCTGCCGCCTGGCTCGGTAAAAATCTTCCAAGGCTGCGTGATAGGTGCGGGGATTGAATTCGGACATAATTGAGTAACCGGGTAATTGGGCTGTGTAGTGGCGGCCTGATTATCCAGCGAACTACCGACAGATGAGGATGGGGTGGCGGAACTCGCGCAAGATGCGGTCTACACTGCTGCCTAATACCACTTGCATGACGGGGCGGAAGCCGTAACCGCCGATGATGAGGAAATTGACGTTATATTCTACGGCCGTATCCAGAATGGCTTCTGCAATTGGTTTTTGCTTGAGAATATAGCGGGCATTGTGGATACCGTGTTTTTCCAGATAAGCCTGCGCTTCTTGCAGCGTTTCGGCCGGCGTGTGTTCCGTTTCTACCGTCACCACCGTCACCTCTTTGGGCCAGCGGGCAGCCAGATAGGTAGCTACAAACAACGCTTCTTTCGCTTTGGGGCTGCCATCATAGCCTAACATCATGCGATCTGTCTGCGGCTCTGCCCATTCAGGAACAGCCAGAATAGGCCGGGGGCATTGTTGGATCAGGCGGTTAAAGCGATTGCCCAGCCGTTCCAGCGGTTGGCCGCCCGGCGGATGTTTCAGGCTTACCACCACCAAATCGGCCCAGACTGCCCGGCGCACGATGACATCCACGGCATTGCCTACCTCTACCGCAAATTCTCCTACCAAACCGGCTGCTTCACAGCGTCGGGAAAATTCTGCCCGAATGGCCTGCACTTTGGCTGAATTTACCTGACGCTTTTCTGGCACCACATGCAGGCCTAACAGCCGGTCATTGTCCCGTTTAGCGGATTTGATGGCAATATCCAGCATATGCCAGTCCGAGTCGCGCCCTGGCAGGGAAACCAGGTAATCGGAAAAGAGGACGTCACGGCGGCGCACTTCCTGCATCTTGCGCCACTCACCCGGCGGCGGCCCATCTTCCAACTCAGGCGGAATAAGGGCGTCCCGCAAACGGTCGCTGACGCGGGAAAAAATATTGCGCTGCTTTTCTTTTTCTTCCTCGGCAACTTCCGGCGCGGCTGTCTCCAGGTCTACGTGCCAGCCCAGTTTCTCTACCAGTTCTTCCCGCCGCTCAGATACCAGGACATACATATCCGCTTCGGTTAGTCGGGGAAAATTGCGCATGATACCCTGTTCCCGGATAACGCGCAGGACCGGCCGGTATACTTCGTCATACCAACGGGTCACAGCTTCTTCATCTGTCACCGGGTGATTGACGCGCTGCTCAACTGTTTGCCGGTATGCCTTGATTTGCTCGTGCAGTACGCCAAATTTTCCGCAAAATGTAAGAAACAGGTCTGCATTCGGCCGTAGTTTGTCTAACCCGGTTTCCTGCAAGAAGTCGGCGTATCGCGCTTTGCAAAGCAGTTCACTGGCGTCATCTTCCGGGGCGATGGGAATGCGGGTTTTGATCTCGACGACGTGGGCGGTAATGGTTGTGGCGCCTAACTGTCGGGCTACAGAAACGCGGTGGTTGCCGTCAATGACAAAGTAAACGTCATCTGTTTTATAGACGTCAATGGGCGGCATTCCTTTCATGTCCATGACGGCCGTTTTCACTCCGGCCCATCTTTCCTCATCACTGTCATTTTTAGGTAAAAAGTCGCGCGTAAAATCCTTAAAACGGCCGACGCTGCCCACAATGGCGTCCAGCGGTATTTCCTGTACCCCTTTGTCCTGAGAATCGCTGGCGTCTATGTGCCGGCACACATCTTCATAGGCCAGCAGGTCAGTTGATTTGCCTTGCAATTTAGCTATCAATTGCTGCATGGAAGCTGCTTTCCGCGCCCGCCTGAAGTCGCGCACGGCCGTATCATACTGAAGTTGGTTTTTGTGTACTGTCATAACGTTCTCAATTATAACAGAATTGGCCAAAGGCTTGCTATTCATCCAGCCTGTGCTACACTTTTTATCATTATGAACAAATTTCACCCAACCCACGCCAGGAAGCACCAGCGTCACCTCCATTGGGGGCAAGGATTTACTCTGGGTTGAGGCAGCGGTCTGACCGCCTGTAGTTGTTAGTTATAACACCTTCCTCGAATCCGGGGAGGGTGTTTTTGTTTTGTAATTAGTAACCGGTTACTGTCAGTTACCAATTGCCAGTTACCAATGGGAGATACGATGAACCGAAACGACATCCGCCTGGCTTTGCCCAGTAAGGGGGCCTTGTACCAGGATACATTTGAATTTTTGGCAGCATGTGGTTTGAGGGTGAACCGGCCCAATCCCCGGCAGTATGCGGCTACCATTCCCAGCCTGCCTGATTTGACCGTCATGTTTCAACGTCCCGGTGATATTGTCGTCGGTGTGCGCGAAGGAACAGTGGATTTTGGTATTACCGGCTACGATATTCTGGCAGAAAAAGGATTTGGGGATAACGGCCGTAATATTCTCATCCTCCATGACGAACTGGGTTACGGCCATTGTACGCTTAATCTGGCTGTTCCCGAAGCCCTGCCGCTGCGCACGCTGGCTGATTTGCTTGATTGGGCCGGCATATTGCAGGCAGACGGCCGCAGCCTGCGCGTTGCTACTAAATTCCCCCGCACTACCGGCCAATTTCTGGCAGACAACGGTGTACAACCGATCAAGCTGGTAGAGGTTGAAGGTACATTGGAAATTGCCCCGGCTATCGGCTTTGCCGATCTGATTGCCGATTTGGTTTCTTCCGGTATTACCTTGCGTGATAATCATTTACGGCCGTTAAGCGACGGGCAAATTCTGGCTTCTCAGGCAGTGCTTATTGCCAACAAACGAACTTTACAAACCCGCCCCGAAGCGTTGGACATCGCCCGGCAAATGCTGGAGTATATCGAAGCCCATCTGCGGGCACAAGGCTCTTACCTGGTTACGGCCAATGTGCGCGGCAACTCGCCGGAAGCGATTGCCGAGGCCATGCAGGGACGGCCGTACATCAGCGGCTTGCAAGGCCCTACCATTTCCCGCGTCGTTACTCCCGGCGCGGAAACCAGCTGGTACGCCATCAATATTATTGTACGCCAGGAACATCTCTTTCCGGCTATTACCGAACTGCGAGCCATTGGCGGCAGCGGCGTTATTGTGGCGCCCTGCACCTACATTTTTGAAGAGGAACCGGCGCGGTATCGGGCGATGCTGGCGGCTTTGGGGATGACGGGGTGACAGGGTGACAAGGTGACAGGGTGACAGGGTGAGGGGGTGAGGAATACGCATCACGCATCACGTATCACGCATCACGCCGTCGTTGGCTTCAATTCTTTTTCTGTTTGGGGGACGGGAGCGGTGACCGGCTCGTGCAAAATCTGGTAGACGATGATAATGGAAGCTACATACAAAAGCAGGGCGACAGCCTGATGGGTTAGGGCCAGCACCAGGGGCACGCTAAACCAGATGACACTGATCCCCAATGAGATTTGAATGATTGCCAAAACAATAAAGATCAGAGCCAATTTTGTGATGGCGTAGGCATGATTTTTTCGTTTAACCACGTAGTAGAGTACGATAGCTACAAGGAGAACAGCCAGAGAAAACCAGCGGTGAATGAAATGAACCGTTAGCGGAGCTTCCAGTAAATTTTCCAGAGCTGTGTCAAATGTGTCCAGTAGACCGGGGGGGATAAGCCGGCCGCCCATCAGAGGCCAGGTGTTGGAGACGTGTCCGGCCTTTAATCCGGCCATCAAGCCGCCATAGGCTATTTGAATGATGAGGACGATGAGCAGGAAGACAGCCATGATGAAACCGGCTGATTTGAATTGGGCGCGAATAATTTTGGGGGAGTGATAAAAGTATCTGAGGGCCATCCACAAAGCCAGTCCCATCAGGAGAAGGGCGGTGAGCAGGTGGAATGTTAAACGAAGATGATCAACTGCCGGATTGTCTACCAGCCCGCTGCTGACCATGTACCAACCCATAAACCCTTGAAAGCCAAAGAGAAGACCGATGAGTAAAAAAATGGGCGATTTGCGCCAGGGAATGATGCCCTTGAACAAAAAGTAAAAGATAGGAATGACGACAAATAACCCGGCAAAACGAGCAATAAGACGGTGAATAAACTCCAGCCAGAAAATTTCTTTGTACTCGAACAGAGTCATGGTGTGGTTGATTTTCTGGAATTCGGGCGTTTGTTGATATTTGGCAAATTCGGTTTGCCACGCTTCTTCACTTAAAGGGGGGATGACGCCGGTGATGGGGTTCCATTCCACGATGGAAAGTCCGGATCGGGTCAGGCGCACAAAACCGCCAAATGTGACAAGCAACATAATGAGAGCAACAACCATGAAAAGCCAGGTGGTGACGGTCTTGTTATTCTTTTCCGAAACTGTTTGTTCTGACATATCTTTAACCTCTGCCATTTTTTGCAGGCAATTATACCTGTCTTTTGCGTAGAATCTAATTGAAAGAAGAACGGAGATTACGGATTGGTTTTTTGGCGGAGGAGTGGTAACATCTCAATAAATCGCGGTAAAGACCTGACAGGTTTTGCAAAGGCAGCTTGTTTTGGCCGGTCATCGCAGCAAACCTGTCAGGTCTCCCCTGAATATTGAGAAGATACGAGGAGTGGGCCAAAGTAGCCGGGGGTGCAGGGTGATACCTTGCTGTTTTGCCCCTTCGTTAGGCAACATAGGTGCGCAGTAAGGTTGTCTTCGTCACGGCCGTTACCGTAAAATCTCCCATGGCCGCGGGCAGCAGAGTAAAGCGAATGGTGGGTAACGCTACGTCGTTGATCACGGCCGTGCCCGCAATCGTCCCCCAGATTTCCAGCGTATCTCCGTTGCAGTTGCCGGAAAACACGGCCCCCTTTGTTATTTCCACCTGCTCCGTTACAAAATATTTATTGCGGCACAGGGCGAAACGCCGCAGCCCCGATTTTTTTTCTATCAGCGTTGCTTCGTTCAGAGAGGGTTCTACCTGGCCAAAATTGATTACGTCCAGCGCCTTGTCAATGTGCAATGGCCGGGGCTGCCCATCTGCTCCCAAACGATTCCAGTCGTACACCCGGTACGTTGTGTTGGAGTTTTGCTGGATTTCCGCGATGAGCAGGCCGCCCATGATGGCGTGCAGAGACCCGGCGGGGACGCAGACGTGATCTCCCTTTTTTACTTTGATACGGTGCAGGTAGGGTTCCAGACGGCCGTTTTCAATTCCCGCCCGGAACAGTTCCGGCGTTGTGCCTTTGGTCACGCCCAAAATCAGTTCCGCGTCCGGTTCGGCGCGGAGTACCACCCACATTTCCGTCTTGCCCAGTTCGTTCCCCTCATGGGTCAGGGCGTAGGCGTCATCGGGATGGACTTGCACGGAGAGAGGGCGGTTGGCGTCCAGCAGCTTGATTAGCAGAGGAAATTTACCGCGTTCCTGCGCCCAGGCGCACTTTTTGCCGATGAGCGCCAATCCCAATTCAGCTTGTACTTCGGTTAAAAGTTTGCCCGCGAAACGGCCGTTATTAACCACGGCCGCGCCATCCTCATGCGCCGCAATTTCCCAACTTTCCGCAATAATCCCCGGCGGCAGTTCCCGTCCCAATGCTTCCAGATGCCGCCCGCCCCAAATGTAATTTTTCAGGACGGGGGTGAAGGTCATGGGGTATAAGTTGTTTGTCATGGTGTGTCTCCTGGTTTTTGGCTTCGATATTGGGATAGTGGAATACTGATGTAATATCTCAATATCCGAATATCTCAATAACCAATTTCCTACTTGCCTCCCACTCATTATCAAGGTATGTTTACTGTTTGAATATATTCACAGAGAAACGGCCGTATGTCAACCGACGATATTATCCTCAAAAGAAGCCCAGTTGTATTCCTCAAAATCATCATCCTGGTTGAGTTTTTGTTCGCCTTTCTGCCTATTTTTCTGGCGCTCATTTTTCAGGTAACGGCCGCAGATTATTTTAACGCTTCATTTTTAGCCCAAATCCTTTCATTTAACCTGTTTGTCGTTTTTATGGTGATGGTATTGCAAATTATGGCTATTGGCCTCGCTTTTGTCATCTGGTTTGTCCCTACCTACACCATCACTCCGAAAAATATCATGCTCACACGCGGCGGTATTTTGCCCGATTTGGAGATTGCCCGCCCGCCGGAAATTCTGAAGATCGAGGTAGAGCAGGGCTGGCTGGGGTGCAAGCTGGGATACGGTTCACTCATTCTCAAATTGGCTGACTCGGAGCGGGACGGCCGTGTCAGCAACATCCCCGACCCGCATCGCCTGAAGCGGGAAATAGAGCAGATGGAAACGGCCGTAACCCGACCCGATGTCTACCAGCCCGACAAACCTTTGCCCCAACTAATCCACGACGGCGAAAGCCAATATCTGGAATTCAAGTCCAGCCTGTTGTGGGATTATCGCCAGCAAAAACCCAATAAAAACCTGTACGTTCCCGTGATGAAAAACATTGCCGCTTTTCTCAATACACAAGGCGGCGCTATTCTCATCGGTGTGGGGGACAACGGCGAAATTCTGGGCATTGAGCCGGACATGCAGGTGATGAAGAAAAAAGATACCGACAGCTTTGAAAATACGTTCAACGTGGCTTTTAACCAGATGATTGGCGCCGATTTTCGCCGCTTGGTCCACGTTTCCTTTCCGGAACTGGACGGCAAAACAATTTGCGCCGTCATCGTCCAGCCTGCTTCCATGCCGGCCTATCTAACGCACAAAGGCCAGGAAGATTTTTACATTAAAACCGGCAACAGCAGCCAACCGCTGACCATTAGTCAAGCTGTGCGTTATATACAGTCGCATTTTGGTGAACGGTAATCGGTGATCGGTGGCGAATTACCGATTACCGTTTACCGATTACAGAGGCAACACCATGTTCAAACAAACCTTCACTTATCCACCTGCCCGGCAGGATGATGTGGTGGACGATTATCACGGCGCGGCCGTAGCCGACCCTTACCGCTGGTTGGAAGACCCCGATTCCCCGGAAACCCGCGTCTGGGTGGCTGCTCAAAACGAATTAACGCAACGTTTCATCAGTCAGCTTTCCCTTCGCCCCCAACTGGAAAAACGGCTCACCACCCTGTGGGATTATCCCAAATACACCCCGCCTGTGCTGCGTGACGGCCGTTTCTTTTTCCAGAAGAACGACGGGCTGCAAAACCAGGCCGTACTCTACTGGCAGGATGGCCCCGACGCCGCGCCGCAGGTATTGCTCGACCCCAATAGCCTCAGCGAAGACGGCACGGTGGCCTTGATGAGCCAATCGTACAGCGACGACGGCCGTCTCCTGGCCTACTCTCTTTCCGAAAGCGGCAGTGACTGGCAAACCATCCGCATCCGCGACGTAGACAGCGGGCAGGACGTCGCTGACGAGATTCGCTGGGTCAAATTTACCACTGCTGCCTGGCTGCCCGACAAATCTGGCTTCTACTACAGCCGCTATCCCGCCCCGGACGAACTGCCGAACGCCTCGCCCAGCACGCACAATCGTGTCTACTTCCACCGGCTGGGCACGCCGCAGGCGGAAGACGCCCTGGTTTACGCCCGCCCCGACGCGCCCAACCTGGGTTTTGCCCCGGAGATTACGGACGACGGCCGTTATCTCATCCTGCACGTTTGGGATGGCACAGATAGCCGCAACCGCATCTACTACCGCCCGCTCGCTTCCGAGGACGACTTTATCCACCTGATTGACGTGATGGAAGCCAAATACCATTTTCTGGGCAATGACGGCCCGCTCTTTTACTTTGAGACTGATCTGGATGCGGCAAACGGCCGTATCATCGCTATCCCCACAGACCAACCCGACCGGGCCAATTGGCGGGAAATCATCCCCCAAAGCGATGACGTAATCGAGTTCAGCCGAATGGTCAACAACCAGTTTGTCGTGGCCCGGCTGCATCACGCCAGCCACCGCCTTCATCTGTATGATTTAGATGGCCGTCCGGCCGGCGAGATTGCCCTGCCCGTCCTCGGTTCTGTCATGGCCCTGACCGGCAAGCGGCGGCACAGCCAGATGTTTCTCCAGTTCATGTCCTTCCTCTACCTGCCCACCATCTTCCGCTATGATTTTGCCGATGACGCATTGCTGCCCCTTTACCAGCCGCAGGTGGATTTCGACCCGGACAAGTACGAAACCACCCAGGTTTTCTACCCCTCCAAAGACGGCACGCGCATCCCTATGTTCCTTACCCACAAAAAAGGGCTGGCGCGGGATGGTAATAATCCCGTCTTACTCTACGGTTACGGCGGTTTCAACATCAATCTGTCGCCCTTGTTTGCCCCCACGCGCCTTGCCTGGCTGGAGATGGGCGGTGTGTATGCTCAGGCCAATTTGCGCGGCGGTACGGAATACGGTGAGGTGTGGCATCAGGCCGGCATGTTGGGGAACAAGCAAAACGTCTTTGATGATTTCCTCGCTGCCGCTGAATGGCTTATCGCCAACGGGTACACTCGTACAGAACGATTAGCCATTGAAGGGCGCAGCAACGGCGGCCTTTTGGTAGCCGCTTGCCTGACCCAGCGGCCTGATTTGTTCGGCGCGGTGCATTGCGGCGTCCCCGTCATTGACATGCTGCGCTACCATAAATTCAGCGCGGGCCGTTACTGGACACCGGAATATGGCAATGCGGCAGAAGACCCGGAGCATTTCCGCTTCCTGCTGGCCTATTCTCCGCTGCACAACGTCCGCCCCGGCGTCACCTATCCGGCCATCATCATCACCACGGCCGATACAGATGACCGGGTTGTACCCCTGCACGCCAAGAAGTTTGCGGCCGTACTCCAAACCAACGATTCCGGCCAAAACCCCATCCTCCTGCGTGTAGAAACCAAGGCCGGACACGGATTAGGCAAACCCACAGACAAACTCATAAAAGAAGCCAGCGACGTCTACAGTTTTTTGTGGACAATGCTCAATCGAACCTGATGCACCGTAAAGCTTTCAAGCAAAAAATACAGTCTGTTTTCGATTTTTCCCTTCACCCTCGGCAAGTACATCTGAGCCAGTTATTGTTGATTTTCATGTTGCTGGTTTTTTTGTTTCTGCTTCCGCTTGTTTTGCAGATTGTGCCTGTGGGCAATAAAAAAGCCTACGTCGTCGGCAGTGTTTTGATCATTTGCTATTTGGTTATAGCAAACTTACTGAACCGTCGCTTTCCTGAGTTCATAGCAGTGGCGAATGTCATCGCAATCTCCTTTATTATTTTTGGATTTATGTGGCAGCTTCCTTACAGGATACAGGCTTTCATTCTCATCATGTATTTGCTTATACCTGTTCTGGTGGGTAGCATCTTTTTGCCGCTTCATTTTACAGTAATGGTCATCTTGTTTAATTTGTGCGGACTAATCGTTACCATCACAAACAATCCTGAGTTACAGAGTGAAGAAATCATTCTGGGGCCGGTTGCATTTTATATTATTCTGTCCGGTCTGACTGTTTTGGTGACGGATCATCGCAATCGCTTGGAAGAGGAGCGTCAGGCGGAGCTGATCGAAAAGGAAGAGCGCTTGCGCCTTTATTTTGAGGAAGCCAACGACTGGATTTTTACGCTGGATGCCAACGGGATTATTACGTCGGTCAATCGGGCTATGTGTGCAGATACTGGTTATACAGCCGCCGAGATTATTGGGCGCTCCCCTTTGGCGTTTCTGGACGCGGAGAATTTTGTTAGTACGCAGGAATCTCTGGATAAGATTTTGGCCGGTATTACAGTGCAGCATATAGAAGTACAAGTGCCGGCTAAAGATGGCCGTCGTCTGTGGGTAGATGTCAAGGGGGTGATTTTTCGGGAAAACGGCCGTGTCACCGGCACGTTTCATATTGCCCGCGACATTACCGAATTTAAGTGCGTTCAGATAGCCTTGCAAGAACAGAGCGAGCAGTTGGAAAAAATGGTAGCCCAGCGCACGGCCGAATTACAGCACACTACCCAACGTCTGCAAACTATCCTCAACAGCAGCCCCGACATCATCCTGCTTCTGGCGCCGGACGGCCGTATCCAGGTTTGTAATCCTGCTTCTGCCGACTTTTTTGGCAAGTCTGCTACCATTCGCGGTAAAAATCTGGCCGACCTGGTCGTCCCTTCCCAGGCTCCGACAGTGAAGACCGTTGTCCAGTCCATAATAGTTGACGAACAGCCCCGCCGTCTGGCGACTGTAGCCCGCCGCCAGGACGGTGTTTTGCGGGATGTAGACGTGATGTTGGCTGTTGTGTTGGAAGAGGAGCGTGTAACCGGTATCGTTGTGAGCATCCGCGACATCAGCGCCCTGAAAGAAGTGGAGCAGATGAAAGACCGGTTTGTTTCCAGCGTGTCCCATGAGCTGCGTACCCCGCTCACCAACTTGAAACTGTACCATGATTTATTGCAACGCAATCCGCAAAAGCAGGCTGTTTATCTGGAGTATTTGGGGCAGGCGATTGATCAGATGCACATGCTCGTTGAAGATTTGCTGCGTTTATCCCTTCTGGATCAACAACTGACTAATATTTCTCTGGATGCGCTGGATTTGGCTACGGCCGTGGCCGAGTGGGTGCAGGCGGCCCAATCTTTGACTGAAAATAAAGAAATTCATTTGTTGTGGCATCCTTGCGGCTGTGGCGCACAAGTTGCGGCCAACGCACCAATGTTACGCCAGGCGTTTTTTGTTTTGTTGCGTAACGCTGTTGTCTATACAGTGGCAGGCGGCTCTGTGATCGTCAGTGCTGAGTTGCACAGAATGGCTGACCAACCCGGCGTTTCTCTACACGTCAGCGATACCGGACCAGGTATTTCCCCGGAGGATTTAGCCCACATTTTTGAACGGTTTTACCGCGGTCAGGCAGCCCTGGATTTTGGCGTGCCGGGGACGGGCCTGGGATTAGCCATTGCTGAAGAAATCATTCAGCAGCATAACGGCCGTATAACCGTCAAAACCGTCCTCGGTGAAGGTAGTACCTTTACTATTTGGCTGCCGGAAATAAAAGAGATTGGAGAACTGGAAATCTCCAATCTCTAATCCCCATCTCTACTTCTCTACCAGCGGTAAAAACACCTGCGCTCCACCTACTAACAACTGGGCTTGCGCTGTCTGCGTTTCTCCGCTGCCAGTAGCGGTGATAGGGACGGTATACCAGATGCCTGATGTGACGGCGCTATGCGTGTCGGTCAGAGTCAATACGGCCGTTTGCGGCGGTGTAATCACGCTGGGCGAGAGGGAAACCAGCAAATCGGGTGACGGGCTGGGTGCAGACAGCGTGACCGACCCGCTCAACCCGTCTGCCGAGATAGTGTACGGGGCTGACTGACCCGGTTCAATTCGCTGCACTGGGGGCAACACCAGCAACGGCGGGTCGCCCCAGACAACTTCCAGCGTGGGACGGCCGTTGGCATTCCAATCCCCCGTATCCGAAGACGAGAAATACTTGCCGCTGTGCTGTTCGCTGTCTGCCGAATACAAGGCCAGGCGCAGCGGCTGCCCAGCGGCATACGCCTCCGCCACAGCCCCGCTCACGTCCCAGGTGATGGGTACACCCGGCCAGCCGGGGAAATTTGCAAGTGGGTCTACGTTGACGCGGGCTACGTTTTGTACGGCCAGCGGCGCATTATTCCAGGTAATACTGCTTTCGCTCCACTCTTCTGCCACTGTCAGCGCCTGAATGACAGACGGTTTCGCTTCCCCCGGCCCCCCGGCATTGCCAAATTGGTACACCGTCAGCGTAGCCGAAATGATTTCTTTGCCGGCCGGTATGGCGTCCAGCGGCAGCGTCAGGTAAAATTTGGAAAAGCAGGGCCAATCGGCTACATCCATCTGGTTTTGCACATTCACCTGATCGTCTCCGGCATAATTGGCGTCACCCCAGCCGTTAAAAAAGTTGGGATTGAACGGATTACCGCAAATGGCTTGGCCGCCTACGTGCCCATCTTCCACAATCGCCCCATTCAGCCCATGCCGGATGGTGGTTGTTCCTGCTGGCGTGGCTGGCGGCGGTGTGTAAGTGGGCCAGCCAAAGTGTAGTTGCCCCCAGGTAGACGGTTGTCCACCCGCCAATGCCTCCGGCCAAACCTGATCGGCAATAGGCGTGCCGCCAGCGTCATCCCGATCATGCAATGCCAGCCCCAGCCCCCAGACAGTTCCTTCGGCCGGTTTGCCTGTCAGCCCCAGGCTGCTGTAGGGGATTTTGAAGGTGGCTGACCAGCCGCGGGCTGTGGTACCGTTGTTGACCCCGTTGCCCCGCCAGCCGGTGGTCGGCGTAAAAGGGATGACGGCCGTATCCCAGCCGCTCCCATTTCCCTGATACGTAGCTGCGCTTGTTTCCTGCCGTAGCTGTACCACAAAACGATAGCTATCGCTTTGTGGCGCGCTGCCTACATTACCGGACAAATTTAGATATAGCGTTACTGCATCCCATTGCTCCAGGGTGACGGCCGTGGGCGTATTGTCAAACCAAAGTTGGCGATCAAATATGTTCAGGCTAATGATGAGTTGGGTGTCATTGTAAGCGGTACGCACGTCGGCGTAATTGCTGGTGGGGTTCACCTGCCCAAACCAGAAAATCGCTCGATTTTTGGGCCAGCCGCCGTTTTCTGACGTGGTATAAGGCGCATTGACTCGCCGCAAGGGAGCAGTTTGTCCGGCAGCCGGCTGGCTAAACTGGCCGCTTGCCAAAATGGTCAGCCATCCAGCCAGAACAAATAGCAATATAGTTCGTAATTTATTCATCTTTACGCTCCATTCTATTTAGGCAAGAAGAGGTTGGTCTACAAGGAATGTTGTAGACCAAGCCTCAAACTGCTGTTACCTGTACGTCTGATTGGCTGCGATGTGGTGATGATGGCGCAAGGATTTGAGAAAATAGTGATTCCAATACAACACAATGGTATCCTAGTAAGGGAAAAGAGGGGACACAATAGCCCCTCCGTACTATCAACTTTGGTGACAGTCACTTCTCAAGTGACTGTCACCTCCGGGAAAGGAGGCAGTTATGAGAATTGGTGTTGTCTTTCCTCAAACTGAATTTGGCGGCGATCCGGCAGCCGTCCTTGATTACGCGCAGACGGCCGAAGAGTTGGGTTACACGCATATTCTGGCTTACGATCATGTTCTGGGGGTTAATCCGCCCGATCCGGTGCAGTGGCGCGGCCCGTACACGTATGAAGACCCGTTTTATGAGCTGTTTGTCTTGTTCAGCTACCTGACGGCCGTCACCCAATCCATCGAATTTGTTACCGGCATCCTCATCTTGCCCCAACGGGAGACAGCGTTGGTAGCCAAGCAGGCGGCTACGCTGGACGTGTTGAGTAACGGCCGTTTCCGTTTGGGCGTAGGCGTTGGCTGGAATGAGGGAGAGTACGTGGCTCTTAACCAAAATTTTCACACGCGGGGCAAGCGGATTGAGGAACAGATCGAGGTGCTGCGTTTGCTTTGGACGCAGGAGTTGGTCACGTATGAAGGCCGTTGGCACCACATCCCCGACGCTGGGCTGAACCCCATGCCCGTGCAGCGGCCCATCCCCATCTGGCTGGGCGGCCACGCCGACGCCGTTTTGCGTCGTGTGGCCCGTATGGGCGACGGTTGGCTGCCCAACTACCGCACGGCAGACGAAGCCCAGCCTGCGCTGGACAAACTGAAGGCGTACCTGGCGGAATACGGCCGTTCCCGCGCCGACATCGGCCTGGAGTTCCGCCTCCGTTACAATGATGGCAATCCGGCTCAATGGAAACCCATCGTCAAAGGCTGGCAAGACGCCGGGGCTACGCACATGACCCTCAACACCATGGGCTGCGGCTTCACTACACCGGCTGAACATATCGAGGCGATTCGTCGTTTCGCTAAATGGATGAGGCGATGAGGGGTAATTCCTCATTGTCTCATCCCTTTGCTCCCGCACCATCGTCTCCCCACCCCAGCCCGATCTGCCCGCGTTCTTTATCCACCGCTTGCACCACAACGGGCAGCACATCGCCGACGCTGAGATGGGCGCTGCGGGGAATTTGGCTGCGATGCAGCAGGCCGTCCTGCTTCACGCCGATGTCCATGAACGCGCCAAAATCCACCACGTTGCGCACCGTGCCGTTCAGCCGCATTCCCGGCGTCAGGTCGTCCAGGCTTAACACGTCGCTGCGCAGGATGGGCGGCGGTAAATCTTCGCGGGGGTCGCGGCCAGGGCGGATGAGCTGCTCGAAAATGTCTTGCAGCGTGGGCAGCCCTGCGCCCAATTCCGCCGCCAGCGCCTCGTCCGGCTGAAGCTGGCGCAGGGCGACTTCCCGTTCCGCCGGGGTAGAGCGGGGTGTGAGGCCGGCGCGGGCCAGCACGGCCGTGGCTACGCCATAACTTTCCGGGTGAATCGCGCTGGCGTCCAGGGGATTGTCCCCCTCCCGAATACGCAGAAAGCCGGCTGACTGCTCAAACGCCTTGTTCCCCAGTCCGGGCACGTTTTTAAGTTGCTGCCGGTGGGCGAAACGGCCGTGCTCATCCCGATACGCCACTATCCGCTCCGCCAGCTTGGGGCCAATCCCGGAAACGTAAGTCAGCAGGGCAGGAGAGGCCGTATTTACGTCTACACCCACCTGGTTCACCACCGATTCCACCACCCCGGCCAACGTCTCCGAAAGCTGCTTCTGGTTCACGTCGTGCTGGTACAGCCCCACGCCGATGGATTTGGGGTCAATCTTCACCAGTTCCGCCAGCGGGTCCTGCACGCGGCGGCCGATGGAGACTGCGCCGCGCAGGGTCACGTCCAGATCGGGCATCTCCTGCCGGGTCAGTTTGCTGGCGCTGTAAACGCTGGCCCCCGCTTCGTTGACGATGAGGTAATGCACGTCGGCCATCTGCCGCGTCAGTTCGGCCGCAAGCTGCTCTGTCTCGCGGGAGGCGGTACCGTTGCCGATGGCGATCAGGCTGACGTTGTACTTTTGAATGAGGGCGGCGAGGGTTTTCAGGCTCTCGTCACGGCGGTTTTGCGGGGGATGGGGGTAAACGGCCGTTGTCGCCAGAACTTTCCCCGTCGCATCCAGGACCGCCACCTTGCAGCCGGTGCGGTAGGCCGGGTCAATGGCTAATATCACGTGCCTGGCCAGAGGCGGCTGACTGAGCAGGCCGCGCAAATTGGCGGCAAATACCTGGATGGCGTGGGTTTTGGCCGTTTCCGTCAGGCTGCGGCGCACGTCCCGCTCGATGGCCGGCAGAAGAAGGCGTTGGGCAGCGTCCTCGATGGTCTGCTGCATCTGGTCGGCCAAGGGGGAGCGGCGATCCGGTCGAAATTTGCTTCGCATAGCCAGTAGCCAATCTCGCTCTTGAATCTCCACAGAGACGCGCAGAATTTTTTCCGTTTCGCCCCGGTTGATTGCCAGAATCTGGTGGGGGCGCAGCCGGTTGACCCGCTGGTCGTATTCGTAATAGAGGCGGTAAACGTCCCGCTTATCTTCTGCCTTTTTGATTTTGCGGCTGTGCAGGACGCCCCATTGCTGCGCTTTCTCCCGCACTGTCTGGCGCATGGCAGCGTCATCGCTGATGATCTCGGCCACAATGTCTCTGGCCCCGGCGAGGGCGTCTTCCGGGGTGGGGACGCCGGCATTGGTGAAGGGAGCGGCAATTTGTACGGCCGTTTGCCGGGAACGCAGTTGGGCCAAAATCAGTTCTGCCAACGGTTCCAGCCCTTTTTCGCGGGCCATGGTGGCGCGAGTGCGACGCTTGGGCTTGTAGGGCAGGTATAAATCTTCCAGTTCGGTTACGGTAGCCGCGTTTTGCAGTTGGGCCAGCAGTTCTGGCGTCATTTTGCCCTGGGCCTCAATGGATGCTATGATTGTGGCGCGTCTTTCGTTTAATGTGCGTAGTTTTTTGAGGGTGGCGGCAATTTCCCGTATTTGCTCCTCATCCAGACTGCCTGTTTGTTCCTTGCGGTAGCGGGCTATGAAGGGAATAGTGTTCCCCGAATCCAGTAATTCAATAACGGCCGTCACTTGCGACGGCCGTAACTTCATCTGTTGGGCAATAATCTGTGTGTTTTCCATAAGGCGATCTTAGCGGATACGGCCGAATTCAGCCAGAACACGCCACTGAAAACTGCAAACTGCAAACTGAATACCGAACGCTGCCGTAAAAAACGTGACTTTATCGTTTATATGGGTAAACGGTGCTGTCACCGGGAGGAATAGTTGAAGATGTTGCATAAATTTTCTACGATGGAAACAGTAAGACAATTTTTGGCCGCTTTTTCCGCAGCCGACAAGCCCTTGTTAGATCGTTTGCTAACATCCCATGTGTATTTGCGCCTGCGCCGGGATATGGGCGAGAACGTTTACCGGATGCGGGCCAACGTGCGTAATGCCTTGTTGACTGAACGGCTCCGCTGGGGGACGGGCTGCCTGGACATTCAGGATTGGACAGTAGAGGGCAGCACGGTGACGGTGAAATTTACAGTACCGGAGCCGGGCAAACTGTTCTTTTCAGCACAGGTATACGTTTTGACTTTGACGGTACATCAGGAAAAGGTGGGCGCTGTGACCTTGCACTGTGGTGAGGCGCAAGCCTTTCCCCTGCCAGCCTGGCCGGTCAGTCACCCGGCTGTGGTGGCTGTTTAACAAGACCGATAGTTCCATGCTATAATCTGTTGTCTATTTACAGAAAAGCATGAAACAAAAACGGCCGTACTTCTCACATCATCGTCTGGGCTACCGGAAGAACCCGTTTGGCGCGTTGACGGAGGTAGAGTGGACGGCCGTATCCTTCCTGCCGGACGAAGTAGAAGCGGCGTTAGCGCAGGGAACAGCGCACATCCAGATGTTAGGGCGGGACGGCTGTGGCAAGACCAGTACCCTGATCGGAATGGCGGCGCAGTTTGAGCAAGACGGCCAGACTGTTGTTTACGAGTATATCCCGGAGGGCCAAAATTGGTTCGGGGAGGCAGCGGGAAATTTTGACGTTTTCGTCCTGGATGAGGCGCAGCGGCTGAACTGGCGGCAGCGGCGGCGCTGGCTGAAGCTGGGGGAGGGGCAGCGTCTGATTTTTAGCTCACACGTTGATTTGAGTTCTCATTTCCGGCGGCGGGGTTGGCCTTTGTGGCGCTTTGATGTGGCTACGGCCGTGACCCCCGCCACCTATGCTGCCTGGATTGAACACCGCCTGTCCTTCTTCGCTATTCCCCAGGCTCCCGCCGTCACTGTAACCCCGGACGCCAGCCAATTTCTCTACGATACTTTTGGCGCCAACATGCGCGAAGCAGAATATTTTATGTATGAAGTGTGGCAGGGGTTAGCGGAGCCGGTTGAGGTTACGGCTGGGTATTTAAGGCGTTATTTTTAGCCGCAGATTTCGCGGATTTTATGGATTAGGCTGTTAAAAATCCGCACTAATCCGCGAAATCCGCGGCTGATTTTCACGTTGTTATCGCCTCAAACCGCAGCTCCGGGTACTTTTCGCTGTAATACTTCAATTCGTGGGGCGTGGAGAAGAGGGCTACGAGACGGCCGTCCACGTCCTGCGTGCGCATCATGCCGTAACGCCAGGGTAGCTTGTCAATGATGTCGGCCGGGCCTTCCACCCAGCGAGCCAGTTGGTGGGGCAGCGGTTCCAGTTTCGTCTTGACGTTATATTCGCCTGCCAGCCGGGCCTGCACTACCTCAAACTGCAACACGCCCACCACACCCAAAATCGGATCGCGCCGCGCTGCGTCTGTCTCATACAACACCTGCATGGCCCCTTCCGTTTCCAGTTGGTGCAGCCCTTTCAAAAACTGCTTCTGCTTGCTAATATCCAGATTGATCAGTCGGGCAAAATGCTCCGCCGGGAAGCGGGGAATGGGGTCAAAACGAAAGCCGCCCTGGCTGCTAATCGTATCCCCAATCTGAAATTCCCGGTTGCCGGGCAGGCCGATAATGTCTCCGGCATACGCCTCGTCCACAACTTCCCGCGAGTCGGCGAAGAAGGTGTAGGTGCGGGACAGTTTCAGCGGTTTGCCGGTGCGTGGGTGTTTGACTTGGGTGTTGCGTTCAAAACGGCCGCTGCAAATCCGCAAAAAAGCCACACTGTCCCGGTGGCGCGGGTCCATATTTGCCTGAATCTTAAAAACGAAGCCGGAAAAGCCGTTGCTGACCGGATCAATCACACCAGCGTCGCTGTGGTAAGCAGCCGGCGGCGGAGCGTACTTGATAAAATCATCCAGAAAAAGCTGTACGCCAAAGTTGGTCAATGCCGAGCCGAAGTAAACCATCGTTTGTTCTTCTCGCAGGAAAGCTGCCTCGTCAAATTCTGCCAATTCATCCATCAAGCCGATATTCAGGAGCAAATCCTCGTACTGCGCATCACTCAGGCCGGCCTGGATGCGCGGATCGTCCATCGTGGTGATCTGTTCCGGGGAGATGGTCTGGTTGCGAGCGGTGCGGTCATACAAATGCACCTGCTCCGTCTGCCGGTCAAATACGCCCATGAAGGACGGGCCATCGCCGATGGGCCAGTTCATGGGGACGGGCTGCATCCCCAGTACATTTTCTACCTCGTCCAGCAGTTCCAGCGGGTCCAGCGCCGGCCGATCCATCTTGTTGATGAAGGTGAAGATAGGAATTCCCCGGCGGCGGCACACTTCAAACAGCTTGACTGTCTGTTCCTCCACCCCTTTAGCGGCATCCAGCACCATCACGGCGCAGTCGGCCGCCATCAGGGTGCGGTAGGTATCTTCGGAGAAATCCTGATGGCCGGGCGTGTCCAGCAGGTTGATGATCCGCCCCTCATAAGGGAATTGCAAAACGGTGGAAGTGATGGAAATGCCCCGTTCTCGTTCCATCTGCATCCAGTCGGAGGTGGCAGCGCGTTGGTTACGCCGGGCGCGCACGCTGCCCGCCAGGTGGATGGCGTTGCCGTAGAGGAGTAACTTTTCCGTCAGGGTTGTTTTTCCCGCGTCGGGATGGGAAATGATGGCGAAGGTGCGTCGGGCCTGAATTTGGTTATTTAACTGGATAGGATTGATTATTTGTTCACTCATTCGTAGTACATGAAAAGCGGCCACAGAAGCAACCTGTGACCGCGCTATTTAGCTGGTAGGTAAGGCCGCAAGAATATCACATTTGGCCTGGATTGGCAGATTTGGTTATGCGCCGTTCAGGATGGCGGCAATTTCTTCCAGGTCTACGGCCGTCAACGCCCAATCCGCCGCCCGCACATTTTGCTGTAAATGTTCCAGCCGGGTCAGACCGGAAATGACGGAACAAACCTGCGGCTGGGCCAGCAGCCAGGCCAGCGCCAGTTCTGCCATCGTGTGGTCGCGTTCTTCTGCCCAGGCCGTTAGCTGCTCCACGATGGCGAAGTTGGCGTCTGTCATGTAATTTTGCACGTAGCTGCTCGTTTCCCCGCGTGATCCGGGCGGCGCGCCTTGCCCGCGCTTGTATTTGCCCGTCAGGAAGCCTCCGGCCAGGGGAAAATAGGGAATGAAGCCAACGTTGTGCGTGTGGCAGTAGGGAATGACTTCTTTTTCCACTTCCCGTTCCAGCATGTGGTAATGGGATTGTACGGTGACAAAGGATGACCAGCCGCGCAGTTCCGCCAGCAGATTGGCTTCGGCCAACTGCCAGGCGGCGTAGGCGGACGCGCCGATGTAGCGCACCTTGCCGCTGCGCACCAGATCGTCCAGGGCGCGCAGGGATTCAGCAATGGGCGTGGTTTCATCCCAGCGGTGCAGTTGATACAGGTCAATGTGGTCGCTTTGCAGGCGATGCAGGCTGGCTTCTACGCCGTTCATAATATGGTAGCGGGAGGCACCCCGGTCGTTGGGGCCGTCGCCGACAGGGAAGTAGACTTTGGTGGCGACGACGAATTTGTCCCATTTGCCTTTGAGGGCGCGCCCCAGCGACTTTTCGGAGTCGCCGCCGGTGTAGACGTCGGCGGTGTCTATAAAATTAACGCCCAAATCCAGGGCGGCGTCTATGATGTTGTTGACGTCTGCTTGTTCTACTTTGCGGCCAAATTGATTCGTGCCCATGCCGATAAGCGACACGCGCACGCCAGAGTGGCCCAGTTGACGATATTCCATGATTTTCTCCCAGATTAGTTTTTACCAATGGTACGGCAATCTCGTTTTTGGTCAACCTGTAAAGGGCATTAAAATTTACTGCGAATTATTCGGTGAATTTAGCCGGTTGGGTACGGCCGTGTTATAATTTCCTTTGCGCCCATCCAGCGTAATTAATAATTTGCAGGAAGCGAACGCCAGCCGGGTTCGCTTTATTTTTGTGGTGCTGACACAGCAGCGTGAATACGTCTTTACGCTTCACGCCGCACGTGTCACGCCAAAATCCCACCGATAAGGAGTAATTGAGTGAATCTGCACGAATATCAAGCCAAACGATTATTTGCAGAACACGGCGTCCCTATCCCCCAGGGTGATGTAGCTACCACCCCAGCCGAAGCGCGCGAAATTGCCCGCGATTTGGGCGGCCGTGTTGTCGTCAAGGCCCAGGTACTCACCGGCGGGCGGGGCAAAGCCGGCGGCGTCAAGCTGGCGAACTCGCCCGACGAAGCCGAAGAACGGGCTGCCGAAATTTTGGGTATGGACATTAAAGGATTTACCGTGCGTAAGGTGCTGGTTGATCAGCAAGCGCCCGGTGGCATCGATCAGGAGATTTACCTGGCCGCTCTCATTGACCGGGCAGCCCGAAAAACGATGATCATGGGTTCGGCCGAAGGCGGTATGGATATCGAAGAGGTCAGCGCCAAATCGCCGGAGAAAATCTTCAGGGTGCATATCGAACCGGCCGTGGGTGTGCGTAGTTACCAAAGCACCTATCTGGCTTCGGCCATGAATTTGCCTCGCGCACTCTGGCGCGATTTTCACAAAATTGTGGCCGGGTTGTACGAATGCTTCAAGGCAGACGACGCTTCCCTGACCGAGATCAATCCCCTGGTTATCACCGGTGAAGGGAAGCTGATGGCCCTGGATGGCAAGATGTCTATTGATGACAACAGCCTTTACCGTCATCCTCGTCTGGCAGAAATGCGGGACGTGGACGAGGAGACGGACGCAGAGAAGGAAGCTCGTCTCAGCGGCATCAACTTCATCCAGTTGGAGGGCAACATTGGCTGTATGGTTAACGGGGCCGGTCTGGCCATGGCTACAATGGACGTGGTGAAGAATTACGGGGATGAGTACGGCTGCGGCCCGGCCAATTTCCTGGATATTGGCGGTGGGGCCAAAGCGGAGCAGGTAGCCACAGCTTTGCGCCTGATTTTGTCGGACCCCAAGGTGAAGGCGGTGCTGATTAACATTTTTGGCGGTATTACCCGCGGTGACATTGTAGCCAGGGGCATTCTAGAAGCGTTGCACCAGATTCAGCCGGACGTGCCCATGGTGGTGCGGCTGGCGGGTACGAATGCGGCAGAAGGACGGGCTATTTTGGCTGAAGCGGATATGGAAACGGCCGTAACCCTTTCTGATGCGGCCCAAAAAGCAGTGGCCGCGGCCAGAGGAGGTGCAAGCGCATGAGCATTTTAGTGAACAAAGAGACCCGGCTGCTGGTGCAAGGCATTACCGGCCGCGAAGGTAGTTTCCACACGACGCAAATGATGGAGTACGGCACAAACGTGGTCGGCGGCGTGACGCCGGGCAAGGGTGGCCAGTGGTTCGAGGCAGCCAGCCAACGTGTGCCCGTGTTTGATACGATGAAAATGGCTGTGGAGGCTACTGAAGCCAACACCTCTATTATTTTTGTGCCGGCCCGCTTTGCCGTAGACGCCATTTACGAAGCGGCCGACGCCGGAATTGAACTGATCGTCTGTCTGACGGAACATATCCCGGTGCTGGATATGATTGACGTGCGGGCTTATCTGGACACCAAAGGCGTCAATCTGATCGGCCCGAACTGCCCCGGCTTGTTGACGCCGGGCGAGGCCAAGGTGGGTATCATTCCCGGCAGCATTGCCATTCCCGGCAATGTGGGGGTGGTTTCCAAGAGCGGCACGTTGACGTATGAGGTGATTGACGCCCTGACCAAACTGGACATCGGTCAGACAACTTGCATTGGTATTGGCGGCGATCCTATCGCCGGTTTGAGTTTTATTGAAATTTTGGCCCTGTTTGAGGATGATCCGGACACCGACCAGATTGTGATGATTGGCGAGATTGGTGGTAATGCGGAAGAGCAGGCGGCGGCGTATATCGCCCAGCACGTGACCAAGCCGGTGACTTCCTTCATTGCCGGCCGCACCGCGCCTCCCGGCAAGCGGATGGGCCATGCCGGAGCCATCATTGAAGGTAAGGCAGGTACGGCCGAAAGCAAGATGGCCGCGCTTACGGCCGCCGGCGTGACTGTAGCGGAAAACCCGGATGAGATTGCCCGCATTGTGGCGGAACGTATGAATTGATGTGTGAAGTGTGATTCGTGAAAGCATGGGATGCGTGGTTGTCGCGCATCCCATGTTTTTTGTGTGGGTGAGTACAGCGAATTGAGGAAGGAACGAATTTTGTTGTAGGACGATTTTGCAAATCGTCCGGAAAGTGATTTCCTGAATTACCCAATTACCCAATTACTAATTCCCCCATGTCTTATTTCAGAAACAAATTATCCCGCATAGACCCCGGCTATCTGGTTGTTCTGGTGATAGCGCTGCTGGCTGTGTGGCCGTTTATCAGCCGGGGCAGTTTGCCGGTGGGAACGGATGCGGAACTGCACGTGTTTCGGCTGCATGAGTTGGGGCAGTTGGTGGCGGGCGGGGAGTTTTACCCGCGTTGGGCGCCTAATTTTTATCATGGGTATGGCTATCCCATCTTCAATTATTATGCGCCGCTGACGTATTATCTGGGGCTGCTGGTGGAACGGTGGCCGGCGTTTGACGCGGTGGATGGGGTGAAGTTTGTTTTTGTCCTGGGGCTGCTGGCGGCGGCCGTGGGGATGTACGGTTTTGTACGGGACAATTGGGGACGCGGGGCGGGATATGTGGTGACGGCCGTCTACCTCTACGCTCCCTACGTGCAATACATTGATCCCCACGCCCGTGGTGTTTTGGCGGAATCGTTCAGTTTGGGCGTGTTTCCGCTGGCCTTGTGGGCGCTGGACAGGCTGCGGCGGGGTGTGGCAGGGGGATGGGGGTTTGTCACGGCCGTTCTCCTCACAGCGGCTGTTATTTTGTCGCACAATTTAATGGCCTTGCTCTTTTTTGGCGTGTTGGCGGGGTGGGCGGTGTGGCATCTGGCGGGATATTTGGGGGAAAAGAGACGTGGGGGGGATACGGCCGTATCTCCCAATGCCCTCAAAACCATCTTTACCGCCCTCATTTTAGGTGTGGGTGCTGCGGCCATCTTCTGGCTGCCCGTCCTGGTGGAGCGCAACGAAGTTAATTTGAATACCCTCCTGGGGCAAGGCGATAATTACGACTTCCGCACCCATTTTTTGAGTGCATGGGAAATGCTGGCTTTTTCTCAGCGATTGGATTGGGGGGCGTCGGAACCCGCTTTCCGTTTTAATTTGGGCGTGGCCCAGTGGGTATTAGGCGGGTTGGGCATTGTCATGGTGCTGCTGCGCCGGGTGAAGTATATTTTTCACGCTGTTTTTTTCATTCTGGTTTTGCTGATCCTGCTATTTTTGATGCTGCCGCTGTCCGCTTTTGTCTGGGATAAGCTGCCCTTTTTGCCCTTTTTCCAGTTTCCCTGGCGGCTGCTTGGCCCGGCGGCAGCGATGCTGGCGATTTTGGCCGGTGCGGGCACGGCCGGTTTGACGGACCGCGTAACATTGCGGGGCAAGGCGGCGTGGTGGCTGCCAGCCTTGTTTGCAGGCGCGGCAGTTTTGTTAGGCCTGCCGCTGAGTCAGCCGGCGCTCTGGGATGATTTTGGCGAAGTTAACAACTTACGGATGACGTTGATTGAAAATTCGGGCCGTTGGCTGGGCACCACGTCCACGGCCGATTACGTGCCGGCGACGGTGGATATGCTGCCGGCCCGTCAAGGCAGTGTGGTGGCTCCGATTGCCGAGGGGAAACCACCGGATCGGGTGAATTATGCCTCACTGCCAGAGGGGGCCAGTGTGGCAACGGAGGTGGTACGGCCGTTGTTCACCCGCTATTTTGTTAACACCCCCAAAGAGATGCCCCTGCGCCTCTTTCTGTTCGATTTTCCCGGTTGGCAAGTGCGGGTGGATGGACAACCGGTGGAAACGGAATTGGGGAGGCCGGAAGGGTTTATCGTTGTGCCGTTGCCGGCCGGGGAGCACGTCGTTGAAGTGGAGTTTGGCTCTACGCCGGATCGAACTGCCGCATTATGGATTTCGTTGCTATCGTTACTGCTGGCTGTCGTTGGCGGTGTGCTAATTTCGCGTAGTCAGTATAATAACCAGCTACTAACCACCAACAACCAGTCATTTACAAAGACTGATTGGAGCGTGTTGGCCGCAGTGGGGGGGATTACGGCCGTTACCATTCTTTTACTCAATCCTTTAGGCTGGCTGCATGACAACTCGACGGGCTTTACGGCCGTGCCCGCCCAACAAGACCTCTTTGCCGATTTTGGCGAGCAGATCGCTTTGATTGGGTATACCGCTTCAACGGATACGGCCGTGCCGGGAGACACTATTGAAGTCGCCTTGTACTGGAAGAAACAAGACAGAATTGATATTAACTTCCAATCTTTCGTCCACGTGCTAAACCCGGCTGGCGAGCTGCTTGCCCAATCCAACCATCTAAATCCCGGTGAATTTCCCACCCGCCAATGGCCGGATGACAAGTACGTGCGGGACGTTCACACGCTGACCATCCCCCCAGACGCGCCGCCAGGACGCTACACGGTATCGGCCGGCCTGTGGGTGCAGACGGAAGGCTGGCGGCTGCCCCTTCTGGATGAATCCGGCAAACAGGTGGGAGATACGGTAAAATTGTTTGAACTGGAGATTGAATCCGCAGATTACGCAGATTAGCGCAGATTGATCCGTTAAAAATCTGCGCTAATCTGCGCCATCTGCGGATAAATCATAAAATGAGAGTTATCAGCGGCAAGGCAAAAGGACGCAAACTGAAGCGGGTTCCCGGCGACAGCACCCGGCCGATTATGGATCGGGTGAAGGAAAATTTGTTTAACATCCTGGGGGATGTGTCCGGGGAACGCTGGCTGGATTTGTTTGCCGGGACGGGGCAGGTGGGGATTGAAGCCTTGAGCCGGGGGGCAGCCGAAGTGGTGTTTGTAGACAAGGTGCGGCCGGCCATTCAGACGATTCAGGCGAATTTGCAGGCAACGGGGCTGGCAGCCGGGGCGGAAGTTGTGCAGATGGATGCTTTTGCTTATTTGCGGCGGGGGGAGATACGGCCGTTCCATCTCATCTACGTGGCTCCGCCGCAATACCTGGGTTTGTGGGAGGAAGTGATGGCGGTATTGGATGTACGGCCGTCCACCTGGCTCACCCCCCGCGGCATTGTCGTCGTCCAGATTGACCCCAAAGAGTACCGGGAACTCCCTCTGCAAAACCTGACCCCGTACCAAAGCCGGCGTTACGGCAATACCCGCCTCTGCTTCTACAAGAAAGGCTAACGCCTGCTTGAGCGGCGGGCGGGTTGAGAGACTACTTTCGGATTCACCAAATAGTTGAAAAACCCCGATCTCGCCTGTCCGCTCCAAGCATTGTTAGGTTGCCTTGCCCTAAAACGTACAAACTAACTGTTTTTTGTCAATTAGATTTGGTCACGAGAGGTAGGAATATATCTCCACAAGGCTCATTGCCTACACAAACTAATACCGTGTAAGTTGACCACAACCGATTTGCCCCATTTACAGACTCGACATCAAAGTGCAGGCCATATGTGCCTGATCCCCAATTGGGAATGTTCTGGATGGTCAAGTTAAGTGGTTGTGATGCACCACCTTTATCAATACCGCAGACA
>JALUPA010000401.1 GCA_027054335.1 Ardenticatenaceae bacterium | reverse complement strand
GAACAATTGGAGAAATATCAGTTATTGGTAGTTGCATTATGTCTACTTCTTTATTGTGATTTATGTTGTGTAACACTTACCCTATTTTGATACTTTTGGCAACTACTAAATTCACAACAACCGAGTTGGTAATTAAGTAATTGGGTAATTACCTCACTAAATCAACCCATGTGCTATTAATACTGCCACATACCCCACCGCGCAAATCGTCACAAAAGTGTAGTATAACTTGCTCCAGACGGAAAAACTTTTTTGCCGCCAGTTGAGTGTGGCGGCAACGACCATGCCTACGGCGAGGAGAAGCAAGAGATACGGGATGAAGAGAAACGGCCGTACCGCCCCTGGCAGTGAGTAAACAGAGAGGTAAGCTGTATTGTAAAATAGCACCTGGACAACGGCCGTCACCACCCCCACCACAAACAACACTGCCAACCCGCCAAAAACCAGCGCCAACAGCCGCCCGACCCAGCGCAATCGTTTCTCCGCCTGTGTCCCCTCCTGGTGTTTATTGCGGATGGCATTGAGCAAAAACGCCGCCAACCAGACCGCAAACGCAGACAACACCCCCAGCAAAAACAGCGTCGCCAACCCTGTTTGCCACAAAAGCGGCGTTTCCAGCGTAGACAACGGTCCCAGCAGCGGGAACGTCACCGCAGAAGGCGGTACGGTGGCCGCTGCCTCAAGTGTCTGCAAACAGCGGCTGTCCGGTTCCGTGTTCGGGTCATCCAGAAAATCCTGCACAATCCCGTTAAGGCAATCGCCGTCAAAGGCCACGCCGTGACTGCCCAGCGGATCAATCACGTGGTACGCATTCGGCAGGGATTCGGCCGCTTTTTCCGCAAAATAAGGCGGCGTGATGGGGTCAAACCGGCCGGAGAGCAGCAGTGTAGGGATGTCGCTGTTCACTGCATCATCCACGCCGGACGGCAAAATTTCCACCGGCCACAGCGCGCAGCTATCCAGATACGACTGCATGTCTTCCGGGGCGTACCGGGCGATGGGAGGCAGCAACGCCGTCGTATCCAGCTCCGCCGCAGAAAAATCCCCATCCTCAGCGCAAATCACCGAGAAGTACATCCCCTCACTAA
>JALUPA010000400.1 GCA_027054335.1 Ardenticatenaceae bacterium | reverse complement strand
GTTAACCACTATTCTTGACTGCTTTTTTTTGCAGGTTTCACAATCATATTTTGAGTATACCCAATCTGTTGGCGATGTCAATAATCTTGCCTGACGATTTGCCTACGGCCGTAAAAATTTTAAGCTAACCGTAAGGCGATTTGGCAAAGCGACCTACACAGGATGGGCCACCGGAATCGTAAAGCAGAACGTCGTCCCCTGGCCCAATTCACTTTCCACCCAAATAGTGCCCCCTTGCAGTTCAATAATACCCCTGGTGATAGAAAGCCCCAGCCCTGTCCCCTGAGATTGACGGATATTGGCATCTTCCGAACGGAAGAATTTGGTGAACAACTTTTGCTGGTCTTCTTCCGAAATGCCATAACCCTGGTCAGCAACGGTACATAACACCATCGGTTTAGAATCCCGACCAGCTTCATCCGGCATTAGCCTTTTCTCAAAAGCCAGCCGCGTCTCCGTATCCGGCGGTGAATATTTGCAGGCATTGCTTAATAAATTGGTCAACACCTGCACCAGACGATTCTTGTCGGCCAGCACCAGGGGCAAATCTTCGGGCAGTTCCAGGTTCAGGCGGATATTTTTCTCCTGGCAGAGGGGTTGAACGGTTTGCAATGTTTCGTTGACGACCTGGACAACGGCCGTCGGTTCAATCACCATATGCAGCCGCCCCGTCTCAATGCGGGAAATATCCGTCAAATCGGAAATTTGCCGCCCCATACGCCGGATATTGGCCGCAATCGTCTCCAGGAATTTACGCTGCTGCTCCGTCAATTCCCCCGTCATGCCAGACAGCATCAAGTCCGTGTAGCCGCGCATGGAGGTCATCGGCGTTTTCAGTTCGTGCGATACCATGGAGACAAACTCGGATTTTGCCAGGTTAGCCTCATTTACTTTTTGATAGAGGATGGCGTTGGCAATGGCGATGGCGGCATGATTGGTGATACGCACGGCCGTAGCCGTCAACTCCGGCGAAAAAGCATCCAGTTGGTCACTCTCGATGGCAATCACGCCAATCAATTCCTGCTTATTGATAAACGGCAGCGTAATTTGTGACTGCGTGCGGAAATTGATAACCACATAATCCGACTCTTCATGCACATTGCCTGTGACGTGTGGTTCTTTGCTGGCGATAACCCGGCCAATCAGCCCGGCGTTAAACATATCCGGTTCCGCCTGAAACGATCTGTCATACCCTCTGGAAACGTATTGGTTAGGGCTGCCTGCCTCATCCAGCAAGACAATTACCCCGGAAACACCATGACACATCGTCAACATGCGGTCTAAGGTGATGTTGAGGATGTGATTGAGGTCCAGCGTAGCGTTCAAATCCCGGTCCAGTTGTTGCAGCATAGACAATTCATCCACACTTTGCTGCAACGCCTGATCTGTTTGCTCCAGCAGACGGGCATTTTCCATAGCCACCACCGCCTGCCCGGCAAAAGCAGAGAGAAGGCGCTGGTCTGCCTCGTTAAAATTGCCGCCGTTGCACTTGTTGATCACTTGCAACACACCCAATACCGTATTCTGGCGAATGAGCGGCACAGTAAGGATAGATTCGGTGTGGAAAGCAGTGTCGGCGTCTACATTGGCAAACCAGCGTTTGTCCTCTTCGGCTTTGTTAACCAGAGAGGGGCGGCCGGTCTGGGCCGCCGTTCCTGCCAATCCTGTACCCAGGGGCAGGCGTTGGCCCAACAACGCCTGGCTGGTCGGGCCGCGCACCACCCGAAATTCCAGTTCGCCGGTGTCCGGCACGGCAATCATAAATGTGCCGGCTTCAGTATCCAATAGTTCCATCGCTTTGTCCAAAATCAGTTCCAGCAAAGGGTCAAGTTCCTGGACGGAGGTAAGGGAAAGGTTGAGCTGGTTGATGATTTCCAGTTGCTGGGCATGTTCTTGCAGGCGGCGGTTGGTTTCTACCCGTTCCAGAGCGGTGGCGGATTGGTCAGCAAAAACCATAAACAGGTCTTTTTGCCGGTCGGGGATAGTCACGGCCGTATCCCGAAAATAAGTATACAAAGCGCCAATCGTGCTGGCTCCGGCATTTAACGGCGCAATGATCCAGGTGCAACCATCATCCGCTTTCTTCAGCAACAACCGGCTCGCCCGCACCACTTGCTGCACGTCCGGGTCTGTAACGACCTGATCCCGCCCCTCCAGTTCGTTCAGCCGTTCATCCCCTTCCACGTGGAAAATTTTATAAAGCTGGTGGTTGTCCTTTTCCCGCAGGACAATGAAAAAATCCTCTATCCCAAACAAACGCTGATAGTTTACATAAATCAATTCCAGCAAAATGTCCAGGTCAGTGGTAAAGTTGAGCGCCTGGATAAATCTACTGAGAACATCCTGCTCCACCATCCGCATTTTTAAGCGGCGAATAACTGTCGCCCGCTCCAAACCGATGAGAGATTGGTTTGTCAATGAGTTTACATAAGATAATTCTGATTGGCGGTAATGCTGGTGGCCTTCTTTGTCTGAGAGGGAGACCCAGCCCAACAGTTCTTCGCCGGTGTTAATGGGCACGATAACGGCCGACTCCATCGCCTCCACCGTGGCCCGCTCTGCCACAAAAGGCTCCGGCCACGTCCGCTCCTCCGCCAAATCCAGCACACCGTCCGCTTGACGCAAATAGCCGACAATGGGTGACGCCATACTGATGGTCGTATCACTGTGATTGACGTAACTACGGTAACAACCCATCTGCCCATCCGGCAGATAAAGGTATGGGGTGGCGTCAGGAATACCGGTAGAGATGTATTTGAGAAGGGTATCGGCAACCTGATTGGTTTCTACGGCCGTGGTCAACTCCCGGTTATACTCTTGCAGCAGCCGATCTAAAGCCATCGGCTGGCTGAAAAATACCTGATCCACTCCGGACTGCAAGCGATTCCGCAGCGGATCAAACACAATAATGATGACCACAATAAACACCGCCATCAAAATCGGATTATTCAGCCCCAAAGCGATACCCAAAGCATTGGTCAGAGCGATGACGATCAAGGTAAATGCGCCCACAAACAGGATCGCCATCAAGGTATACGTCAGCCCCCGCCGCAGCACCACATCCACATCCAGCAGGCGGTAACGGATAATGGTGTAACCGATGGACAGGGGGTAAATGACCAGCATGGGGATAAAAAAGACTTGTGGGTACCAAGACGTGTCGATCCCCAGGGCGGCCATGATAAAAAAGAGGGTAATAGGGGCAAAGGCCACCAGCCCGCCTACAAAAATGATACGCGCTTGCTGGCGTACTGTAGGTGAGGGCGACATGACGGCGCGATAGGCCATAATGCCATATGAAGCCACTAACGCCAGACCATTAAACAAGAAAAGATAGCGCCAGGAAATGGCGTAAAGCCAGGGATCGGCCGGATCGTACAAGACTATTTGCGCCCAGATACCGGCGGCAAGACCGGGCAGAAAAACCAGCCATTTAGCATGAGGGAATTTCACCACTACCCGTGATTCATGGGGGAATACAAAGGCCAGCAAAACAATAAAACCGCTGGTGAAGGAAAGCCCGATTACCCACAGGCGCACAAACTGCTTGGTGGTCCAGGTATCAAACAAAATACCGACGGCCA
Source organism: Ardenticatenaceae bacterium (assembly GCA_027054335.1). GTDB lineage: Bacteria > Chloroflexota > Anaerolineae > Promineifilales > Promineifilaceae > JAJRTP01. The sequence continues at coordinate 8,258 of JALUPA010000400.1, read as the reverse complement.
AAGCGGCGAAAGCCATACTCAAGGCAAAAACTTGCGCGGCCCCGGCGTGAGGCCGCACAATAAATGTCCACGCGCCAACAATGAGCATTACCAGCCCCGTTAGGTAAAACAGGCCAAAATAGTTGGCTAAATCATTAACGGTAAAAGAAATGAGAGAGGCAGTAACGGTGCGAACAGATTCGCTTTGATGAAAATCAATGGCCGCGTTTTCCGGCGGCTGTTCCAGCGTCAAGGTAAAATTGTCGCCAATCTGACGAGGGGCCAGGCTGGCGTCAAATTGTGCCTGGTTAGTGATGGGAAAGTTGTCTACGGCCGTAACCTGATCCGGGTAAGCCACAGAGCCGGGCGGCTGCTTGGCCGGCCATGCCGGATTGCCGGAATCGTTAATCACCAGATTGGGGTCGAGGAAAAAACCGGGGAAGGGATTTTGCATCCAACTGACAGCCAAAAAAGGCAGGGCAGCATACACCATCCCTACGACGATCAGCACCCCCGCCACAAGGCCAATACGTATCCGGTTGCTGGCTTTTTCCGTCACAAAGTAACCGCTGAATGTATTGCGTACTATTTATTGCCTAAAAATGATCCGGGCAATGCAAAATGGTATACACAATATCGTTATGGTTCTACTCGTACTCTAGCTAATAATAAGCGATCATCAATGTAGTGTCCATCTTCGCCTACGATATTCTGGTACTTATTGCTTATCGGGTCAATCAAAGAGACGTGAATTAAGTATGATTCGGGAGAAATAGCAGGGTCAAGAGGAAGCGTAACGACCGTACTCACCATTTGTCCGGCTGTCAGAGGGGGGATGGTAGCTACGGCCGTTTGCCGGGGCGGCCGCCAGTCCGGGCAGGGGTCGTCACACAAGCCGACGGCCGTTTCTTGTTCAGCAGCAATATCAGCCAATGCTTCCCAGTACAGGGTGATGGTCAAAGCGTCGCCAGGGCTTAACAGGCGGCTACTGTATTCGTAGCCTACCAGCCGCATTTGGTTTTCATACGTCTGGCTTAGAGGATTGGGTACGTCGCCGCGCAAGTTGTCGGCCGGTTCCAGGCGTATCTCCGCCAGGGGTAGAGCATCCCCCAACCCGCTGCCATCTGCGGCCGTGACGCCCAGCCGGTAGCCGTCCGGCCCCGCCGCGTAAAAGCCCACGCTGAGGACGGCCGTTTCCGGCGTGTACATCGTCTCCGGCGTGTGCAGGCGGATCGTTTCCACAAAGCGGTCGCCCGGCCGCCATTGGCTGCTGGGGAAGTTGCCCAGGCCGGGATGGGTGTCCCGTTGGGCTACCATCGTGTCCGTGCTGTCAATCAGGTGCAAAAAGAGCAGATAGTCGCCCGGCGGCTGGCCCGTCACCTCCCAATACAGTTTGACGGTGACGTATTCGCCGGGGCGCAGGGTGTCGCTACTCAGTTCGTAGCCGCGCAGCTTCACAAAACCGTCAAATTGGGCGTTGATTTCGTGGGGTACGGCCGTATCCGGGGCAAATGAAGGCGGCCGGGCATAAGCCGGGCGTAAATAACCGAACAGGGCGATAATAGTCAGGCCAATCATCCCCGCATTGACGGCCGTTGCCAGCCAGCCAATCTGCCGGTTTGTTGCCGGATGCCGCCGGACAGCCTGCACCAGCCAGTTCAGCCATTGGCTCCAGCCGTAAAAGGTGAGTAACGCCAGCGCCGCCAACGCCGGAAAGAAAAAGCGCCCCATCGCCCCTGCCGGGCTGACCAGTAAATAGTTAAACAAGACGGCAAAAAAGAGCAGCACGTCCAGAATGAGGATGGCAACCGGTGCGCCTATAACTTTTACCTCTCCCCAATCCCGTCGCAACAGGGGAACCAGCAAACCAAGCAGCCCCAGCCCCACCAACCAGCGCAGCCCCAGATAAATCCCGTCCGGCAGGGGAATCTGGCCGTAGCCGAAGCGGCCCCACAAGCTCGTCCAGGTGTAGGCTAACTCGAATACGGCCGTGCCGAAGCTCTCTCGCGGGTCCCGTTTGCCCCATATTTCCGTCAGCCGCTGGAAGCCAGTCGGTTCGCCGTACAAAATCTGGTTGCGGGCAAACCACCAGCCGGTCAGCAGCAGGGTGATTCCGCCAATAATCAGGACCACTTCCAGCCACAGCCGCCACTGCTTCTGGCGCCAGGCCGTCCAGGTGACGGCCGCCGCCACCAACACAGCGACGGCCGCCAGATTAAATTTGCTCATCAAAGCCAGGCTAAACAATAAGCCGAAGGCCACACCCCAGCGGCGGCTCAACCCTTTTTCGTCCTTCACCAACAGCACGCAGGCCAGGGTGACGGCCGTGCCGCTCAACGCCGCCAGCACGTCATTGTGAATCGCCCCGGACATGTAGACGAACATGGGATTAAAAGCCACAAACGCCGCCCCGCCCAGAGCGATGGACGGCCGTTGCGGCCAGATCGCCCGCCCCATAATCCAGGTTAATACAACAACGCCCGCCCCCAGCAAAACGTTGATTCCCCGCACAATGTGGGCTGCCAGCGCTTCGCCGTACCAGGGAAACGCCTCCTCCGGCCCGTGCAGGTATTGGTTCTTGTTGTCTGCCCCTACTTCCCAGTAGCGGTACTGCCAAAAGGGATTGGTCGGTGGCTGCGAGCATATCTCCCGCCCCGTATCAATCCAGAAGGTGGCCGCCGCCCCCAGCAGGTAAAACAGCGGCGGGTGATGCCCCTGCGCCTGGCAGGCCATCTCCCCCTGCACCGGCAGCCGCTTTAGCTGGACGATGTGCTGCACGTACCGGTAATGGCGCAGTTCGTCCGTCGCCTCATACAAAGGGTTGATCACGCTCCCGGCAAAGGCCAGCAGCAAAAAGATCGCCAGCACAATGGCAATCCCTTTCTTCCCTCGGTATGGCAATGCTTCCATTTCCATTTTTTATCCGCAGATTTCGCAGATTAGCGCAGATTGATCCTTTACAATCAGTGACATCAACAACCCAAAAAAGTGATTTTGACCGCACAAACAAGCTCACTCAGATAGTTTTGAGCATTTTGAGCGGATGCAACTACATTAGTGAAGTCAATACGAAACTTCGCCCAGAGCGAAAATTGGCACAAGTCAAACGAATCGAACAATTCGCTGAACAATCCACCCTGTCAATGGGCGTATACAGAACTTGGGGGAGAAGATGGGGACGCAGAGATCATAGAGCAGACACGGAGACGCGCAGAGAAAAAGAGAGGTTTTTAGGGGCATTCCTGGCATTTTAGCGGCGTCAAATCCAGTTTTTCCGGAACCGGCCTCTTTTCCTCTCTCTGTGAATTCTGTGTATCCTCTGTGACCCCCAACTCTTTTAAGCGCCCGTTCAGAACTGTTTTAAGCCATTTTTTTGAATAGAAACGACCTCTGTTTGATCAAAAATAAGGTCATAGATTCAACACGTTCGATATTAGCATATTGCTGGTACAAGTTTAGTTGACATATTTACAATTTTTCCTGTTGTGGATCGCCGATTCCAGACTGGCTTCACCCGGAAACGCAATCCAATTCCAGGCACAGTATAACCAAAAGGGAGAAAATATGTCAACAGAAAAATCACCAGTGAGTGCGCGTCACTTTTATGGATGAGGGGTTGTTAGTTAGCGCCAATCGCTGGGATTGCAAATCCCAGGCTGGTACAAAAAGTACGCTGAAGCGCACTTGTGACGTCAGCCGGACACAATTCAACGCGCTTTAGCGTGTTTCCTGTCTCAGCGGTACTGTCGGCAAAAAGTGCTTTTAACAAAACTGACGCGCACCTCACTGGTAGCTCACTGCCACACCGCCAATGACCAGCGTACCTTCAAGGTTAACCGCATTCTCGACGCCGCTGCCATTTAATCTGGCAGGAGAGCGGAAAACAGGGGCGCAGCAAGTCACACACAACGCACTCAGGCAGGTCGGGTAAAGACGCGGCGTTGCCGCTGCGCTCTCCCCTAGAACGGTGCGTGCGCCTTTCCACACCCACCGCTCAAGATGAAATCTCTAGTCTCCAATCTCCAATGATACCTCATACGGCCCGGCGTTGCCGAAAACTTCCCGGATAAAAATGAGATATTGGCCGTCTTGCGCCAGGGTGAAAGTGACCGTTTCCGCGCCGCCGGATTGGGCGGCGTCTTGGGCGGCCAGGCGGTTGGTCCCGGCATCCAGCAGCCAGACGTCCAGGTCTAAATTGTCATCCAGCGGCGTGACCTGAACGGTGATATTGTCACCCGCCTGCCCGGTGAAGAACCAGACGTGGGCTTCGTAAGGCTGGAAGGTTTCCTGTTTACGTTCGCCGTAGGTCAGATCGCCGGCGTCGTAGAAATTGGCGGTGTTGTCGCCACCTACGTCCAGAGAGAGGGCGTAACGGCCGCCGTCCCCGGCAAAACTGGAAACAACCAGCGTGTATTGGCCGGTCAGGGGCAGTTCTACACCGGAGAATAGTTCGGCGTCGCCGCTGTACCCTTCGTCCAGGCTGATGAGTTGACGGCCGTCCGGCCCATACAACTCTAAAATAGCATCAAACTGGTCTTGCGGGGTGAGTACGGCCGTAAGCAACTCCCCTGCGTTGCCGGTAAAAATCCAGTTATGCGTGGCGTTGGGGGCCAAGGTACTTTCCAGTGTTTGCCCAATCTGTATTTCCCCGCCACCGCCAAACAGCGGTTCCCTGGCCAGCGTCAGACTCATCGTGTAGCCGCCGGGCGCGTTAAAGAATTCACCGATTTCAATGACGTAGAGGCCTGTGTCCGTGAGCAGTTGATCGGTCATTACTTCGGCGTCCCCGGCATAGCCATTGTCCACTGCGGCAATGGTTTGCCCGGTGGGACTGTACAACGTCCAGGTAAAGTCCAGCGCCTGATCCTCCGGGGTAACGGAGATGGTAGCGTAGCGCGGTTCTTCCAGGCGGAATGTCCACACGTCTTTGACGCCTGCTTCCAGACGGCCGTTCACCATATCCTGCTCTCCCAAACTGCCCACCACATTGGCTGACCCATCGCTGAGGACATAATTGTTGTAGATATTGTGAATGATGAGACTGTCCGCCATCTGTCCGAACTCGTCCACGTATTGGCCCCACTCTGAAGCCGGGGCGGTAAAAAGAAATAAGGCCTGCGTTTGCCGGCCTACCGCACCGCCCAGAGCTGAAGTGAACAGGTAGAGACGGGTGCGTAATTCTGCGGCATTGCTCTGGCTGAAGGGCAGGGGAGAGCCAATGAGGTCAACGTATGCGCCGGGAATCTGACCGCCGGTGGCATCGGTGATGGTGACAGGTACGGGATCGCCATTGGCCAGCGGCAGGTTTAGTTCGGCAGCCAGGCGGGACAAGGCGGTTTGCGGGGTATTGGGCGGCAAATCCAGGCGACTGATGAGGCCGGCAGCGTAAGCACCGGATTCCAGAGGTTTGCCCTCCAGCAGGTTGCTACCCGTCTGTGCGGAATCGGCCGTCAGCAGGACGATGAGGCCCAGTTGGTTGGTGGCTACGGCCGTGTCAATCGCCCCCGTCAAATTCACCCAGTCAGGCGGCACGGTGAGTTGTAGCCCCGTTTTCTCATTGCCCAGAATACGCCAGCCGGAAACGGCCGTGGGCGGCAGTCCGGGCAGCGGGGCATTCGTGGAATTGGTCGTTGCCGGGGGCGCGGCTCTTTCTTCCCTGGCTGCAGGTGTACTCTCAGGGGGTAGTGTAGCTAGTTCCTGTTCTACTTCTCTGTTTTGTTTACTGCAACCCAGCGCGAAAATGAGTATGAAGCCAAGAAGCAAGCGCGCAAGGACACCCGAATTCATAGGTTATCCTCCTGTTTCCTCTCTTCAGTTTTAGTGAGCATCCGTTCCGCCAGTAAAACCTGGGTCTTCAGTCTGACGGCAGGGATACCCGTTTGCTACCCATCATCACCCACATTACTTTGGCAATGATACTTGGTGTGGAGATGGTAATAGTGTGCAAGGATGATTGCTGGTTTCGCATAAGATTCGGCTTAGGTTGCGAATTAGGGAGTGGGAACGCTCCAATCGTTCCCGATGATGACCAGTACGTCGAAGTCGCCATCTGGATTTTGGGCCGTACTAATGTTGAGTGGGGGGATGTGCATAAGCTGGGTCAGATATTGGGCTGTATTGGGAAAGTCGCCGTAAGTGATGATTTGGCTGGTGGTATAGGCTGCCGAGTCTGCATTGCCCACTTCGGTGACGTTGACGCCGTTTTCTTCCAGGTAGGCCTGGGTTTCGCCGGCAAGACCGAATACGGCCGTACCATTATAAACAGCTACGCGGGCACTCTCTTGCGCCGCGAGAGCCGGTAGGTTTTTAATGGAGGGTGTGGGTACAGCCGGGGGCGTAAAAATCTGGTCGCGCAGTTCCCGGATGTTTTCCCGCACGGGAACCAGGACCTGACGGCCGTCTTGGGTCGTTTCCGGGAAGACATAATCATAGTCTATAACGGCCGTATTGATATTTTCCCGCGGGATTTCCTGCGCCAGCAAAGCCAGTTGAATCGCTTCATCCGGCGTCAAATTGGTGCGTACATTCTTCTGGAAAGTCAGCCACAACTGCGGCGCCTGGGCAATCAACTGCGGCAATTTATTGAGCTGCATCACCTGATCGCGCGTGGCCAACATCACCGCCTGCTGGCGGGTGGCGCGGTCTACATCCCCACCCAACGTGGCCCGCGTGCGCGCATATTTCAGAGCTTGCTCACCGTTCAGGCGCTGTTTCCCGGCCTCTATCTGAAAAGGATCGTAGCCATAACATCTGTCCGGGTAGTCAGGATCATCAATTGCTTCCGGCACGTCAATTTCAATACCGCCCACCAAATCTATAGCTTCAATAAAGGCGTCAAAATTGACTGCCACGTAGTAATCTATAGGCACGCCCAGCAAGTTTTCTACCGTGCGCATGGCCAGAGCCGGGCCGCCGCCAGGGTACTCATAGGTTTCGCCCAGATAGTTGGCCTGGTTAATGCGGTCTGCCCAGAAATCGGGAATATCCACCCACAAATCGCGGGGAATGGAAAGCAGACTGGCTTCCTGTCCTACCGGGTCAATCGTCAGCACCATAATGCTGTCTGTATGGGTGGGGCCATTTTCTTCACAACGTTGGTCTATACCTAGAAGGAGAATGGAGACTCGCTCGGTACCGGTCCACGGTTCCAGGGCATCGGCCGAGATGATGGGCGCGGCGACATTGTCCGAAGAATTAACGACCGGATCGTTTGGCGCGGCCGCTTCGTTATCCGGCGCGTCTTCTATGACCGTTGTCGTAAATTTCGGGTCTATTACTTCAAAGGAAGCGACAGCACTCTGGATGGTTTTGAACAGCCAGTATGAACCAAGCAAAAGAATGACCAGCAGCAATACCCCTAACAGCCCTACGGCCCAAAGAGGTAAGCGGATGCCGGTGGATTGGCGGCGGTTCGGTGTGTTTGTTCCCATAATCTGTACGTAAACTCGAACTTAACGGAGGGCATTATAACATAAAATGAAATGTTGTTCTCTATTTTCCCTCAATAATAACTTCCGGTGTAAAGGGGCCGGGACGGCCGTTTGCATCCAAAGCGGCCATGCTGACGGCGTATGTTGTGGCCGGGTCCAGCCCCGTCAACACGACGTCGCCGGCTTCTCTGGCGCGGACAAAGCGAAACAATGGGTATTCTGTCTGAGTGATGGGCCGAAATGAGAGAGCGTAACCGGCTGCCTGCGGGTCTACCGGCCAGCGCAAACGATAAGCGCCGGGCGTGTCCGCGGCTTCAATCAGGGGGAGTTCCGGTTTGGTGGGGCCGCCGGCCAGTGTAGCCGCCACTGCTACATTGAGCTGCGTGACCTGTTGCAGATAATAGTAATCAACCAATTCCCAACGGTCTTTTCTGGAGTTGACCAAATCCGGGTCTTCTTCCGATTCGATGATACGGACGCCGGGCAAACCGGCATTGACAAATTCCTGCTGATCGCCAAACCGCCCTTCCCGATCCAAGCTGTTGATGACGCGCACAGGGAACATAGGCAAATACAGGCCGCCGACGTATTCGTAGTAGCGCGCAATTTCACCGGAAGGGGATTGTTGCACATTAGCGGCAAAGAGGCGTACAGATTGGGGGATGCCCTGACGGCCGCCTACGGCATCGTAATTAAAGGCAGCGATCACGTCCAACCCTTCCAAGAAAGTGCGCTGGACAAAGGTGCGGGAGCCGACGGCGCCCTGTTCTTCGGCGGCCAGGGCGACCAAGATAATGGTCTGGTTCCACTCGTAGGCGCTGAGGAGGCGGGCGGATTCCAGCAGCAAGG
>JALUPA010000399.1 GCA_027054335.1 Ardenticatenaceae bacterium | reverse complement strand
ACAAATTAAAAGAGCAGCAGCCGGACATTATGCTTTTGGATGTAATGATGCCAGAGATGGACGGCATTGCCTTGTGCAAAACGCTCCGCAATGAAGAAGCCACAGCCAATTTGCCCATCATTATGCTCAGTGTACAGTCACGGCCGTTTGCCATTCTGGAAGGGCTGCGGGCAGGGGCTGACCGGTACCTGACCAAACCCACGGGGCTGGACGAGTTGACCGGCCATATCAACGAACTGTTGGATAGGCGGCGGATTGAAGCCTGATTTCAGGGCAACGACCGTACCAAACGCACCAACACCGGAGAATACCCCAATGCTTCATAAAACGACATAGCGTTCTGGTTGGCTGTCCAGACGCTCAACTCCACACTGGTTACGCCGCGATCTACAGCCCATTCATGCGCCCGATCCATCAAACGCAGCCCAATCCCCTGGCCGTGCCTCTCCTCTCGTACAATTATATTATGTACCATCGCGTAGCGCCGGGAGCGAAAAAAGGGCAGGTCGGCCGCTTCGTCTATGCTGATGTGGATCAACCCCACGGCCGTATCTGCCTCTTCCGCCAAAAATAAAACAGCATCCGGCTGCTCGATAAGAGCGGCAATGTAATGGTACGGCCGTACATAGCTACCGGTTTCCTGAAAAATGTGAGGTAAAAGGCGGGCGTGGAAGCTGTCCAACAAAGAAAATAGTTGGCAAATCAGGTCATAATCAGCAACGGTAGCGGGCCGGATAGAGACCATCTATTCCCCCACGATTTGCACAATCAGTTCCCGGCGGCGGGCGCGGTTGTCAAAGTCCACGTAGATAATTTGCTGCCAGGTACCCAGGGTGAGACGGCCGTTGACAAAAGGTACGGTCAGTGATGGGCCCAGCAGCGCCGCGCGCACGTGGCTGTGCCCGTTGCCGTCGCCCCAGCGGGCATTGTGGGCGTAAGGCCGGGCGGGGTCCACGATCTCGTCAAACAGGCGGCGCAAATCGCTGATGCAGCCGGATTCATATTCCAGGGTAGTGACGGCGCTGGTAGCTGAAGGACAAAATACGGTGGCTGTGCCGTTGCTCAAATTGGCAGCGACAACTGCCTGGGTTACGGCCGTGGTGATGTCCAGCACGTCACCATTGCCTTTCGTTTGCAGAGAAATGGTTTGGGTAGTTACGGGCATAAGGTTTCCTGTTCGCAACTATACAGGTGACAGTCACTTCTGCCAGAGGTAATGGGCAACATCACGATGGTTGAAAGTGACTGTCGCCTCTGGCAATTGTATAGTTACTCCTATTCAATACAAGGCGTATCGTCGCAGGGCAGATTGGGTTCCGGGCCAAAGTAGTTGACGCCCAAGACGTCGCCGGTTGCCAGAATCACATTTTCATTATACAAAATAATCTGGTTGCCGTCCTCATCCCGCAGCGTCAGGATGACGCGATGATTGCCAGGGGGGATTTCCTGTTCCACGTAGAAAGCATCATTGTTACTGAGCAGTTCCCCGACCGGGAACGTTTGGGTAAACACCGGCTCGCCGTTCAGTTCCAGACGCATTTCCACCTCCCCTTGCGGCGGGGAATAGGTGAGTTCCGGGTTAAAGGGCGCAGCCATATCCGGGACGAGAATGCGGGCCACGGTGCGGTTGGCTGCCGGCATGGCGACGGGAACATCCGTCAGGAAAATCTGGATGAGCAGAATGATAGCCAGCAGGCCGAAAGTAATGGCGTAGTTATACCAGCGGAGCGGCGGGAACATGCGGCGGCTGGCCTGGTAATCTGGTTTTGTCTGGCCGGTTTCCTCGTTGAGAGACAAACCCGGTTTGGTATGCAGCGCTTTTTCAAATTCGTTCGGGGCCAGCCAGACGGCCGTAATCGGGTCATTGACGTAGGCCTTTTTCAGACGGGGCACGCGGCGGCGCGTCAGGCGGCGTTCTTCCCAGTAATTGCCTTCCCGATTGCGGCAATCTTCAGGTGGGCAGCCAATAATCTGCACTTCGTCGGCGCCCGCTTTAATCGCTCGTCCTGTCACGTTGGGCGGGATGGCGCCGACGCAGGGTACGGAGATGACTTCTACGGCCGTATCTCCCACCATTGATTCGGCGTTGTCCATCACATATTTTTGTGCCCCGATAGCAGCGTGCCGGTCGCACGTGTACACCAGCCGCACTTTATTTTGCGGCGCTCTGGCTTGTGCCTTTTGCAAATGGGCCAGCGTGGTATCCCACAAAGAAACAGGGGGTGTGTGCCCCAGAGTAATAGCCATATATTCGCAGGAACCGACACAAATACCGCAGGAAACACATTTGTCAATATGAGCCAGGGCCAAGAGCTTGTGCTGGCTGTGATTGCCGGCCCGCTCTACCATTTCCAGCGCATCGTAAGGGCAATCAATAGCGCACATGGTACAGCCGGTGCAGAGATCGTCTATGACCTGCACGCGAGGCAGGGGGCAGCGCCCTGTGTAGACATCATCCTGGCTGTGTCCGTTGCTGGAGACGGTTGGCGGCGTCCCTTTGGAACGGGCGCGAGAAACCCAGGGAATGATTAGGCTGACGGCCGTAACCACAGCCAGCCCGCCCCAGAGAAAAATTGCTGACTCCTGCCCTATAAAGGGGAGAAAAAAGAGAAAAATCAAGTCCAGGTTCACTGTTTGCGGCAGCAAAGTCAGGTCAGCCGGCGCTAAATTGCGCAGCGGGAAAATGAGGGCCGCCAGCAGCAGCACTATAACCAACCCCATCATCCACTGCACCGGGGGGTACCATTTCGGCCGTTTCAGGCGCATGATGTGGACGTAGAAAAAGCCAACCGTAATCAAAAAGAGGAGGACGTGGCTGCCCAGAATAATCAGCAATACTTTCCAACTGTTGCCTTCCAGCCCCAACGTGGTCATTTTGGCCACAAAAGCTGAAGACCAGGGAGTGAACCGCTCCAGCAAATGGACAAACCATTCCGTAATCCACTGCGAGCGGACGTCCCAAACCAGCCAATATCCGGTAACGCCAGCCAGCCAGATGACGGCCGTCAGGACAATCCCCGTGACCCAGGCCAGCCAGCGCGGCCCGCGGAAACGCTCCATACACAACATGCGGTAAGCGTGCAGCAGCGTGGTGATGACCAAAGCGTCGGAAGCAAAACGGTGGATTGCCCGCATGGTGCGGGCGGTAAAAAGAGCATTATAGCCAACGACGGCTTTGTATGATTCCGCGTAACCGTAATGAAAAAACAGGTAGAGATACACGCCGCTCGCGCCTACGACCAGGGTCAAAAAGGCAGCAATAGTTCCTGTATGGTACAGAGGGTTCAGTTGATGGGAGCCGACAAGTTTGTTGGCGGGACGTTCAACGGCCAGGGCAATACGTTCTAAAAAAACAGCCCAGGGGCGGGCTTTCAGTTCCCAGCTGCGGATTTCAGCTTCGGCGGTGGGTGAGTTAGCGCTTTCTATGTTGTCCCAGGTGATTTCGTGATGGTGTTTTTTTGTGGGGGAAGATGGAGGGGGGGATACGGCCGTTTCTGGCTCCATTCCCTCAGGCAAACCCGGCTCAGTCTCATTTACGGGCATTTTAAGAACTGTAGGATGTCTTGCGTATTGCGTTCGGCAATACGCAAGACGAAACAATCACAAAACTATTGATCCTGGGTTAGCAGAAATGCCACAAGATCATTGATTTGCGATGCAGGCAGTTCCTCACCATAGTTCTTGTACATGATACCGGCTGTATAACCGTCTACAATATGAGCGTCCGGGTCCACAATGGATTCCCGGATATACTCTTCCGCGCTCATACCGGCAACGGCTACCGCCGAACGAGTAGCCACACCATAATGGGACGGGCCAACCAGCGTCACCCCTTCTTCCAGTGAATGACAGGTGATGCAGCCAGGGGCGCTGGCGGAACCAATGGTGGTTTGCTTATACAGCTTTTCACCATTTTCTGCATTACCGGCCGCGGTGCTGCCACCGCCTTCATCGCCACCATTACTGCTGCCACTGTCACCACCGCCGCCACAAGCAGCCAAAACCAGAATCAGGGTAGACAAAACCACTAAACTTAAAAACAATTTACGCATATTTCTGTCCTCCATAGTTGTAAAGAAACAAGACTCCTTCGGACTTGGCGGAGGATGGCTACAAAATCTCATCCAAATGAAAATATGCCAGAAAATCCTAAAGAGCCTGAGATAATAAGGGCCTATAACAATACGAACATGGGCTAATATTGTCAAGAGACAGCGGGTTCTTCCAGACGTTTCTGGCAGAACAGTTCCCGGCAACACGCCGTAGAACAACTATTCACGTAACAATTGTTCGACATCCTGGGCAATATCTTCTCCCGGTGTACCAAAGGAGAAAAGCAACCGTAATTTTCCCTCTTTATCTAAAGCGGCTACTGCCGCTGTGTGCGCTAACAAATAACCTGTTTCCACTGTACCTTCTTCCTTTTCAAAAAAGATGCCAAAAGGAGCAGTCACTGCAATAATTTCGTCTTCCGTGCCGGTCAGACCAATAAAATCAGGGTTAAAATGCTGCACATATTCCTGCAAAACTTTCCAGGTATCCCGTTCCGGGTCCAGCGTGATCATAATAACCTGGACGTCGTCTGCTTTTTTGCCCAGCTTTTCCATGGCTGCTTTTAATTCCACCATGGTTGCTGGACACACGTCAGGGCAGAAGGTATACCCGAAATAGATGAGAACGACTTTGTCCCGGAAGTCAATCAGGCTGACGGGTTCGCCGCCAGGGCCGGTGAGGGTGAAGTTGGTCATGGGCTGGCTGGAACTGATGGCGGAACCATGATATTGATAAGGAATGATCATCTGCAACAGTATATATCCCAGGCCAATGCCAGCAGCCATGGCGACCAAGGCGATGATAATTATTTTGCTGCGGGAGCGGGTTCTGGTTTCTTGATCCGATTCACCCGCTTCCGGCGGGGTTGTGGCAAGATTGCCCATAATTTTTCACATGATGCGCTTTGGAAAATCGCGTTACAGGGTTAGCGAAGTGGGTAATAAAGGAAGAAGTGGACAACCTCGTAACCGATTTTGGCAACGCTGTTACTGTAACATAGATAATATAGACTTATTTAATCTACAATTCTGATGTCGGTAATTTATCTTACACCCATAATTGAAATTAGTGACAAATGTCACAATATATTTATGATATTTATCATATGTGGATATATAGATATGAGGCGATTTACTTCATTGTGACTTGTTTCACAGCGCAACCGATCCAACCCCTTTACAGTAGTATTAAGGAAGCGGGAGCAGTTCCGAGAATTGGAGAAAATCAAATAATTTAAGGAGTAGTGGCGATGGTTGCAGCTATGTTTTTAGCTCATCTGGTAGGTGATTATATTTTGCAGTGGAACAGTTTGGCGGCCTGGAAGAGTAAAGCTTTGAGTGGTGTTGTTTTTCACAGCCTGATTGTTCTGGCAACAACCTGGCTATTTGCTTGGTTTATCAATCCTACCTGGTGGCCCTGGGTTCTTTCTATTGGGATATTGCATTTTGTGATTGACGCTTCCCAGTTACGGGTCAAGCTGCCTATCTCCCCGTTGGCCCGATTTATGCTGGATCAATTTGCTCATTTTGTGGTTATTTTGCTGGCGTTGTCAGTTGGAGGGTATCTGGAATGGGGGTGGACCCAAACGATATGGCAAACCGGCTGGCAACAAGAGAAGATACTGCTTTATTTACTGCCGTTTGCTTTTGTGACGATGCCGGCGTGGGTAGTCGTGAAGTTTACCGCTTACGGTTTAGTGAAAGGAACAGCGCCTGACTTTGGTGGGAATAGTAAATATCTGGAGATACTGGAGCGTATTTTGTTGACAGTTTTTGTAGGACTGGGACAATTTTACCTGGTTCCACTGGTCATCTTGCCCCGTTTTGCTTCGGAATGGCCGGAAGTGGTGCGACAGGAAGACACGGCCGTATACCTCGCTGAGTTATTAACCAGTGTTACCCTGGCAGTGACTGCCGGTTTGATTTTACAAGTGATATAAAACGACTAACATGAACATCATACTTTTTCTAAAAAAGACAACCTTGTATCAGAATATGGCCGACGCTCAGTTAAAACAAGTCAGCCAGGATATGGTCACCCGTCGCTATACTCAGGGTGCGATCATTTTCAATGAAGGCGATCCGGGAGAAGTGCTGTATATGATCCAGTCCGGACAAGTACGCATCTTTATTCACGGGCTGGACGGCAGCGAAAATTCGGTCATCCTGTTTGGCCGGCCGGGGGATATTTTTGGTGAGTTGGCGGTGATTGACGGGCTGCCCCGCTCAGCCACAGCCGCAGCCCTCGATGACACAGTTCTGCTAACGATCAACCGGGAAACGTTCCGCCGGCACATGCGCCACATGCCCCAATTGGCTTACAACTTTATGCAGGAATTGACCCGGCGGGTGCGCTATAACACGCAGCAGATGAACAGCCTGACCTCCCTGCCTGTTTCCCAACGGCTGGCGCGGCAGTTGGTGGAACTGGCTCAAGACTACGGCCGTGTCACCCACGAAGGCGTTACCATCCACATCCCCCTGACTCAACAGCATTTAGCCAGTTTGATTGGCGCCACCCGCGAAAGCATCAACAAATGCCTGCGTGATTTCCGGCAGCGTAACTGGATTCTAGTCAATCACGGCCGTATCACCATTCTCGATCCCGACGCTTTGCGGGCGCGGACGGCCATATAAATCATCAGGAATTGAGAACATATCCCTTTTCTTTACGTCAAAATACAAATCACGTATCACTATGCTATAATGACCGCATCCTACCTGTTATAAGGAGCAGTCATGTACCGTATCGAATCATTTTTATCTGCCCGGCTTTTTCTCACCCCCCAGTTAGTTGGCGAGTATATCTACTTTATCAGCAATCTGAACGGCCGTAACAGCCTCTACCGTATGAAAACCGGGGGCGGCGTACCCCAACCCCTGCTGCCGCCCGACATTGCCCTGCAAAATCCTCATCTCATGCAGGGCGAATCCTTCATCGTCTTCCCCCAACTGGGCCAAATCCTGGTCATGATCGATCAGGACGGCGATGAAAATTACCAACCCATGCTCATCCCCGACGACGGCGGTTATCCCGAACCATTCCACCAGGACGTCTTTCAGGGGCACAGCATTTCTGCCGGCGGAGAAGAGTTGGCGCGCAATCTGGTCTTTTTTATTGATCAATCCCGCACCGAATCAATCTTCATTACCTGGCTGGCAAATCTGGAAACGGGTGAACTCATCAAATTGAATCAAAGTCAATTTGGCGGCTATCCCGATGGCTTCAATGAGGCGCGGGACAAATTTATCTTCCTGGAGCAGTACGGTATCGGCGATCACGTTCTTTACACTTACAATCTGGGGGATGATGCGCCCCAACTGCTCTACGGTTTGCCCCCGGCCCAGCGGGAACCGAACCAGGTTATCCTCCCCACCAGTGTCAGCCATACCCATTTTGTCCGCGAGGAGACGGCCGTCTTCTTCAGCACAACCATCTTCTCCGATACCTACAGCCTGGCCTGGATGCCATTGGACGACCCCGACAACATCCAACCCGTGCCCCTCAACGGAGTTGTCCATGAGGGGCAGGGGGAGATGACCACGCTGGAACGGCTCGACGGGAATCGTTACCTGCTGGGTTTTAATATTGATGGTTGCTCCTGGCGGTATGAAGGTGTGCTGGACGAGGCGGCGATGCAGCTAAACCTGGAACACGTCTTGTGCGGGCAGGGGGAATTGGCGAATGGCGTGCTGGAAAAGCTGCGCTATGACAAGGTGGGCGACCAGTATGCTATTTCCTTCAGCACGGCCGTATCCCCCATCCAGCTCTACACCCTTTCCGGCCCCAGCCGCGACCAATTGCAGCACCACACCGACGAAACCATCCTGGGCATCCCCCAACATCTCCTCTCCGCCGGGGAAGACGCCTCCTTCACCAGCTACGACGGCCTGCGTATCTCTGCCCGTCTCTATTTGCCTGCTGCCGAAT
Source organism: Ardenticatenaceae bacterium (assembly GCA_027054335.1). Classification (GTDB taxonomy): domain Bacteria; phylum Chloroflexota; class Anaerolineae; order Promineifilales; family Promineifilaceae; genus JAJRTP01. The sequence continues at coordinate 3,869 of JALUPA010000399.1, read as the reverse complement.
TGGGCTACGAAGGCCCGCACCCCCTCGTCTACTACATTCATGGTGGCCCGCAAAGCCAGGAACGGCCGGATTTTGCCTGGTTTTCTATGCCCTTTATCCAGTTCCTTACCCTCAACGGCTTTGCCGTCTTTGTGCCCAACGTGCGGGGCAGCACCGGCTACGGCTTCAACTACATGAAACAGGTCGTGCGCGACTGGGGCGGGGCAGACCGGCTGGATCACGTTCACGCCATGACGGAGATTTTGCCCAAAGACGGCCGTATTGACACCCATCGCGCCGGGGTTGTAGGCCGTTCCTACGGCGGCTACATGACCCTCACCCTGGCGGCCCGCCACCCCAAACTATGGTCTGCCGCCATTGATATGTTCGGCCCCTACAACCTTGCCACCTTCGCCCGGCGCGTCCCGGAAACCTGGAAACCCTTTATGGCCATGCTCGTCGGCGACCCGGAAACAGAGCAGGAGTTTCTGCTGGAGCGTTCCCCCTACACCTACATGAAAAATCTGGCCTGCCCCATGCTGGTCATCCAGGGTCAGAACGATCCCCGCGTCATCGAACAAGAATCCCGCGAATTGGTGGAATCTCTGCGGGAAATGGGCAAAGAAGTGGAATACCTGGTATTTGCCAACGAAGGCCACGACGTGCTGAAATACGAAAACCGCATCCGGGTCTACAATACGATGACTGATTTCTTTAAGGAAAAGCTGTAACCCAGGAGATACCCCATGCAAAGCGCCCCCCAATTTGAATCCTTTCACGCTGAACTGCACACCGGCAACTACCTATTAAAAGGCAGTTTTATGCCACGCGGCGATCTGCTCATTTATCTGAACGATCACAACCGGGCCAATTACCCTATCAATGACGTGACCTTGTACCCCTTGCTGTCTGATTACAAAGTCCGCCCCATTCACCAGGAAGCCATCGTCACCCTGAAAGAACAACTGGTTTACGCAGCTATCACCAACAATGAGGACGCCGCCAAAATCCAGATTATGCAGAGTAAACGGCCGGTTATCTTTTACACCCAACTGTTTGCCATTCGGGGACAATTTCATGTTCACGAAGAAAAACGTGAGGATGATATGATTGATATGGACAAGCCATTTGTCATCATTACCGACGCTTCTGTTTACCCTTTGCGCCCCGTAGCCCACGAACCGCAGCGTCACGTACCTTTGCTGGCCCTGAACGTGCATCACATTTTGGCTTACCATACCCACCAGAGTAAAAAAGAGTGAAGCGCGGGCCGTGTGGCCCGCGCCTCACGGATATTCTGCCATTTTTTCCGCAAGTTCAATTATGAGAGCCAGTGAAGAATGGGAACCGGAGAGTTTGGTAAGCCATCTTACATGAGGCACAATTTAAGATTGTTGGCAAAAAAAGAAGAGGCGGCCGAATGACGGCCGTTCCCATTTTGCGCAAAATAATGGAGGTTAAGAATGAAAAAAATATTGGTATTTGCACTATTTGGTGCGTTGGCCGTAACCATCGCCGCCTGCGGCGGGCAGACGCCGACGCCCACCCCTCAACCAGAACCCACTGCGGAACCAGTTGAAGAACCAACGGCCGTACCGGAACAACCCACCGCAGAACCGGCCGCAGAAGCAGAAGAGGCTCCGACCAAACCGATCATCGGCGCAGCGCCGGTTGATTCGGCCACAGTCACCTTTGAGAACGAGCAATGGGTCGTAACTGTAGAAGGCAATTTGCCCGACGGCTGTACTGAGATTAGCGAGATCACTCAAAGTGTAGACGGTAACGTTATTAAGGTTGAGGTCAGCACCACCCGCCCGGCCGACATGATGTGTACCCAGGTGATTACTCCCTACAGTGAATCGGTCGTCCTGGAAACGGCCGATTTGCCCAACGGCGAATACACCGTCGCAGTCAACGACGTAGCGGCCACTGAACCGGTTGTCCTGGGCGAAGAACATATGCCCGAAGCCGCCGCAGCCGACATCACCAACATCGTTTGGCAGTGGACCGAATATCAGGATACGGCCGGGAAAAACGACATCACCGTAGACAACCCGGAAAACTACACCGTCACCTTCCTGGCTGACGACCAGGTGAGCATCAAGGCTGACTGCAACATGGTCAGCGGCAGCTACACCCTGGATGGCTCATCTCTGACCATCCAACTGGGGCCGTCCACCATGGCCTTCTGCGGTGAAGAGTCGCTGGATCAACAATTCCTGGAAAAGCTGGGTTTCGCAGCCACCTACGTCATGGATGGCGATAACCTGGTTATGAACCTGCAAGCAGACGCCGGTAATATGGTCTTTGCCAACGGCGGCCCGGCGGATGAGATGGCGGCCAGCGCAGAATCAGCCGCTCCCGCCATCACCGGCATTACCTGGCAGTGGGTCAACTTCACCGACCCGGTCAACGGCCCGCAGGAAATCAACCAACCGGAACGATACCAGATGACCCTTAATGACGACGGCACCCTCACTCTCCAGGCAGATTGCAACACAGTCAGCGGCACATATACCCTGGATGGAGCAAACATCGAGATCGCGCTTGGCCCCACAACCCTGGCTGCCTGCCCCGAAGATTCGCTGGCCGACCAGTTCCAGCAGAATCTGGCTGCCGCCCGCGTTTACTTCGTGAAAGATGGCGATTTATTTCTGGACCTGATGGCCGACGGCGGCACGATGCAGTTTGCTGACGCTAATGCCGCCCCGCCATTGGTAGGCACAACCTGGCAATGGATCAACTTCACCGACCCGGCCGACGGCCCGCAGGAAATCGGCGAACCGGAACGATACCAGATGACCTTGAATGAAGACGGCACAGTCAATATCAAAGCAGATTGCAACGTCGTCAATGGCACGTACACTGTAGACGGCAGCAGCATTGAGATTGTACCCGGCCCCTCTACGCTGGCCGCCTGCCCCGAAGATTCGCTGGGCGACCAGTTTGTGCAAAACCTGTCTTTTGCCCGCATCTACTTCTTTATGGAAGGTGATTTATTCATGGACTTGATGGCTGACGGCGGCACAATGCAGTTCCGCGACGCCAACGCCGCACCGCCCATTGTGGGCACGCCCTGGAAATGGATCACTTTCTCCAACCCGGTTGACGGCCTGCAAGTCATCCCGGAAGCAGACCGCTACCAGATGACCCTCAATGAAGATGGCAGCATCAACATTCAGGCTGATTGTAACGTGGTCAACGGCACGTATACGCTGGAAGACGGCAATATCGAAATTGTTTTGGGGCCGTCTACCCTGGCTGCCTGTCCGGAAGATTCTCTGGCGGATCAATTCCTGCAAAATCTGAGCAATGCCCGCGTTTATTTTGCCAAAGACGGCAGTTTGTTCTTCGACCTGATGGCCGACGGCGGCACAATGCGTTTTGACCCGGCTGATAAAGGGGAAGTAACCGGCACGGTAACGTATTTGCAGCGTATTGCCTTGCCCAACGATGCAGTTTTAACAGTGCAGATTCAGGACACTTCACGGGCAGACGCCCTGGCAGTTGTGCTGGGTGAATCCTGGTATGTCACCGGCGGGGCGCAGGTCCCCCTGCCCTTTGCCGTGGCTTACAACCCGGAATTCATTCAGGAAAACCTGACCTATACCCTGTCAGTGCGCATTACGGACGGAGAAGGCAATTTATTGTTTATCAACGACACGTCCATCCCCGTCATCACCAATGGCGCCCCCACAACGGATATTGAAGTGGTGGTGGTTCCTACAGGATAAGTAATTTGGTAACTGGGTAATTATCCAATTACCCAGTTACTCAATTACCCAAAGATATAACGGCCGTTTTGGGACAATGACTGATCCGTTCCAGGCCGTTTTTTGTTACCCAGGCAAAATCCTCAATGCGGACGCCGCCCCAGCCGGGAATGTAGA
>JALUPA010000398.1 GCA_027054335.1 Ardenticatenaceae bacterium | reverse complement strand
GTACACTTATATATTAATTCCTTTACATACTCATCCGCTTTAACCTCTATTCCCCTATGTTTACTATCTGAATACCTTAAGTGGTGATAGAATTCATGTAATATAACCAACGGATTATTGAATTAGGATGCATCCTGAATAATTATCGTTCTTTTCCTGGCTATATAGACAGCCTAGCTCCTAACTTTTCCCTTTACCCTACCTATTTTTAAACCTGGGCTTTATAACACCATAATATTTTGCTAATGCGTCTAACGCCTCATCCACTTTTCCATTGGATATAAGGCTTATCACCATACATACGAACTCAGGATCCAATGCTGTATCCAAATATACCACCCAGCTTATATACCCCTCTCGAACACTAATAATTATTTACAAATATGATAGAGGTTATTATATCAGTAATAGTGATATCCCTCAGTGGAGCATTAAGCCCCGGGCCACTAACCACGACCGCGATACTGGAGGGGCTATGGGGTGGCCGAAAAAATGGTTTCTACATGGCCATCGGCCACACAATCGTAGAATTCCCATATGTAGTGGCGCTGGTACTCATAGTCGAGAGTATAAAAAGTTTCCTAGAGACACCCATTATAAAGAATACCATGATAATAATATCTGGCATCTTCATATTCTACTTCGGGTATCTATCAATAAGGGATGGACTTGAATCCAGCAATACAAAAACCATAGACAACGAAAATAAGATATTTAAATCACCATTTCTAGCCGGGATCATATTGACTGGATTCAACCCATATTTCCTTCTATGGTGGATAACGGTCGGCCTACCAATAATTACCTTAATCCTGCCGTATGGAGTGCTAGGGATAATAATTGTCTATATATCCCATGTATGGCTAGACTATGCATGGCTCACATTCGTCGCCGGGTTAGGTGAATACGGCTCAAAAATATTGGGCAGCTGGAAATACAGAATATTGCTCATATCAATAGGTGCAATCTTGATTATATTCGGAATAAATCTATTACTATCAATCTTAAACATACAAAGTACAATATAGTACAATATATAATATAACTATCTCAAGCATCAAAATATATCCAAAAAAGTAGTACAAATTAATAC
>JALUPA010000397.1 GCA_027054335.1 Ardenticatenaceae bacterium | reverse complement strand
TACGCCCCGCCGGGGAGCATCATCACCTACGAAATCACGCTGGATAACCTGGACACTGTCAGCCACACCTTCCGCCTGACGGACACCCTGCCACTGGGCCTGGAGTATATCCCCGGCACGGCGACGGGCGGGCTGGCGTATGATGCGGCTAACCGGCAGTTGACCTGGCAGGGGGAAATGGGGCCGGGCACGCTGGGGTATGAGGTAACAGCCGTTACCCCCTGGATACCTTATGTCAATCTAGGCGATCTGGCAACCCCGCCCCCTAATTTATGCGGCCTTTTTACCAATTGTGATGATACGGCCGTGCAGTTTGACCTGAGTGGCGAGAGCGTTACCTATTATAAGGAGACGCTCAACCAGCTATTCATCTCTTCCAACGGCGTCATTTACGGGCCGGAGGGGCATTTGGGCGCGGCCTGCGCCGCCTGCCCGCAGCGGCTACCCAACAGTGCGGAACTGAATCAGGTGATGGCCGGTTTGTGGCGGGATATGGATGCCAGTAACGGCATCGGCCAATGGTACGCTGCGCTGCTGGATGGCTGGCTGCCTACGGATACCGTCTTTTACGCCAATTGGAACGGTGTGGCTCAGGCAGGCGGTCCCTCGCTAACCTCCAGCCACGCCATTGCCATTGTGTTGGATGGGCAGTCGGAGCCAGACGGCCGTATCTACTACACTTACGCCTACATTTCCGACCCTGGCAAGCTGGCAGATGTGGGCTATACCATCGGCGTAGAAAACAAGGACGGCAGTCAGGGGCAAACGCTGGCCTTTGCCCCCTGCCCAGACAGCGCCTGTCTGAACGGAGTATCCACCGGCGCGCCGCCAGCCAATGGCGTGACTTGGCGGCTGGACCCGGCCATCATTGGCGGCGACTCAGCTCTGACTTTTACCTTCCAGGCCCGCGTCATCGCTCCGACAGGCACACTGCTCACCAACCAAGTGCAGGCCAGCAATGACAGTACGCCCGATTTACTGACAGCTACGGCCGATACGCTGGTAGAATACCGGTATTATTTTCCTGTTGTAGCTAAATTTCCTTGATCAATCCGCGGACAGAAATTGACTCAGACAAACCAGATTGAACGGCA
>JALUPA010000396.1 GCA_027054335.1 Ardenticatenaceae bacterium | reverse complement strand
AAGACCCCTTCATCGTCCTCTATCTCGCCGGCCGGCACCAAAGCCGCCGTGACCTCAGGCGGCGTGGTATCGGCGACGGCTACGGTCACACTGTCGGTGGCGGAGCCGCCCCGTCCATCAGAGACACTCAGAGTGATCCCATGGCTGCCGAGTGGCAAGCGCACCGAGGGCGTTGGGCCATCAACCGTGCCAAAGGGTCCGGTCCAGGTAAAGGTAAGGGGATCCCCGTCGGAGTCGCTGGACGCCGTGCCATTGAGTAATACCTCGGCGCCCGAGGGCGACGTGCATTCAACCGTCTGGTCCGCTCCGGCATCGGCGATGGGCGGGGTGTTGATGGGGGGTGGTGCGGCAATCGGCGTTAGGTGTGTAGAGGCCGCAATGTATGGGCCACGACCAAAAATGACCGTAAAGAATGTAGTACGATAAAGATCGTCTGCGGCAGGCACTTCTACTGCAAAACCACCCAACTCTTGCCCAGCCTTAATATCATACTCGGGCCCGGTGGTTCTCCACTCAACTTCAAACTCCAGAGTTTCTTCGGTATGGATCACTTTGCCAACCCAACCTTGCGGAGCCCGAATCAGGGTAGGGCGAGTCCTGAGCAGGGGGATACCATGGAAATAATCGTAGCCCACCTTCACAGATGTAATAACCGTTCCCTCCGCAATATCAAGTACCCGATAATGATAAACCACCTTATCAGGAAGATTTTCTTGCCATACTTGAACCTGCGCTGCGCCGTCTCCGATATTTCCAGGATGACTAGCAAGCGAAGGAGATGCGGCTATAACAGCACTCCCAAATATGAATGCCCATACCCGCAGCACCTTAGGAATGCGCCCCGAAATCAAGAAGTGTTCCATGTCTGCAGCCCCTATTTTCATGGACGATTAAAATGATTTGGATCGCCAATCGGATCAAATCGATAAAGCCCACGGGTAGCCGCAGCAATATCTATGTCATCTAACCCATTGATACGTAAATCAAACGCCAGTCCCCTCTCATGCAAGAAATTAACCGCTGGCTGCTGAGTATCTAAACTCGCTGATCCCGCCATTGACTCAGATCCATCGATGATGAGATCCGTGCACTTT
>JALUPA010000395.1 GCA_027054335.1 Ardenticatenaceae bacterium | reverse complement strand
GGGGTTCTGCTTCGCCAGGCGGCGTTAACCAGTTGCTATCCAATTCCAGCGGCGTTTCTTCAGCGTCCTCGCCATCCAGAGCCGCCAGCCAGTCATCTTCCACGGTATCGGCAACGGGTGTTTCATCTTCCGACTCGACGGTATCGAATTGAGCCAACCAATCTTCTTCATCGGGTACGGCCGTATCCGTTTCAGACGCCAGAGTCTCTGCCTCATCAATCCCCAGCGCCGACAACCACGCTTCATCATCTTCGGCAGATTCAGGCTGCGCGGCCTCCGATTCAGCAGAGAAAATATCTTCACCCTGATCGCCATCACTGGCTAATTCCGACAACCAGTCATCATCATTTTCGGCTTCCGGCATTACTTGTCCCATAATCTCTGTCTCCGTTTCCGGGATGGATAATTCGTCTGCGTTATCCTCGGCAAAAACCCACTCATCTGCTTCAGTCTGGGTCATCTGAATCGGTTCCAAATCATCACCAGCGGCGTCACCCAACCAATCCGGCGCCTCATTCTCTATACCGTGCCCTGCTGTTTGCTCCATCCGGGCCAAATCCCCTGTTTCCTCTGCCAGCCAGTCAGGAACATCCTCAGCAGCGCCCGTTGCCGCTGCTGCATTCGCCGCCTCTTCCAGGAACCAATCCGTTTCCAGCGATCCGCTTTTTTCAGATAGTGCTTCATCCAGAGAATCCGTATCCGAGTCCAGCAAAGAAAAAGCCATCGCTCCCAATACGGCGTCAGGCAAAACGCCGGATTCACCAGCAACTTCATCTGCCATGTCCTGGCCCACATCAGCAAACCAATCTGTATCCGGCGAAGAAGCCTCGGCTTCTGGTGCAGTGTCCGGTGCAGTGGGTTCAGCGTCCAAATCTATCATCCAGTCGTAGCTGTGCATCCCGCTTTCCCCCTCCGACACTACCCCCGGCATATCTTGTTCGGCAGCAGGAGCGTCGGGGTCAAAGGTAACTTCACTTACCCAATCGGCAGATGGTTTTTCCTGGGGCAGGGTCTCTGATTCAACCTCAAGCAGAGGCAGGGTGAGTTCATCCGGCAGTTCTAGCGCGCCATCGGTCATAAAGGCCCGGCCTACGGCCGTTTCCCCATTCAGGTTGGCTAAATCCAGACAAGTCAGGCTTTTCACTCGCGCCAAATACTTTTGCGACTCGTTCACCCGGCCGGTGCGCAGCCAAATGGTAGACAGGATAGCGTTGGCGGCAATACAATCCGGCAGCTTATCCAAAATGTTGAGACAAACCTCTTCAGCGTCAATCCGTTGGTCGTCCCGCCCCTGCCAAAGGGCTTCGGCCAACATCACTTCCAGATCAACACGGCCGTCCTCTTTGGTTAATTCCGGCTGCAACACCTGGACAGCCTGCTGGTACATTTCGCCATTCAGGTACACGCGGGCTGCCGCGCCCGGCGTCAGCGGCAAGCGATAGGGCAGATCATCATATCGCTCAACATATATCTGGCGCAATTCGTCACGCAGCGCTTCATTGTACGGGTCAACCTCAAAAGCCCGCTCCAGATGCCACAACGCCTGCTCCGGCATATTTTTTTCTTTGTAAACTTCAAACAGGGCAATGTGAGAGATTAAATCGTTAGGTTCGGCGCTCAATACCCGCTGAAACAAATCGGCCGCTTCGTCAAAATAATACTTTTCCACGTAAGCCTTGCCCATCAAGCGATAAACGGCAATAAAGCGCGGATATTTTTCCAGAATGTAGCGGCAATGGGCAATCGCTTCATCTAACCGATTTTCATCTATCAACTCATTGATTTTTTCCAGATATTCGTGGAGAGTTATTGTCATCATATGCTTTCAAGCATTGTTCATTGCCCGCACATTTGCAATTATCTGAACGATATCGCACTTACCTGACGAGCAATACAAGGGTCTTTTCTGCCAACCTAACATAATATATTATGCAAAGATTTCTTAATAAATCAAGTGAGCCTGCTTTAACTCAGCCAACAGGGCAGAAATATCCGGTTCTTCCTGGGGCAGGGGGCCGTAGGGGTCAGCGATGTTATCCCGTCTCAATAAAGTGTAAAACAGATTGAGAATACCGTGGGAGAGAACGTCTATTTCATAACCACCTTCTAATATAAAGAGGATACGGCCGTGACACAATTCGTCAGCCAGTTGCCCCAAAGCCTGGCCCATTTGCGCGTAGCCGGTCAAACTCAACCCGGCCATCGCCAAGGGATCGCGCCAGTGTGCGTCAAAGCCGGCCGATACCAAAATGATGTCGGGCTGGAAGGCTACAGCTTTGGGCCGGATGAGTTCCTGGAAGATACGGCCGTAACCCACATCCCCCACATAAGGCATCAACGGCACATTTAAGGTAAACCCTTTACCGCTGCCAAAACCTATTTCCCGTTTGGAGCCGGTACCAGGATAAAACAACCGGGGCACAAACAAGTGGACAGAAACAAAAAGGACAGAATCATCCCGATAAAAAATATCCTGTGTACCGTTACCGTGATGCACGTCAAAATCCACAATCAGCACTCGCTGTACCCCGTGGGTGTGCTGGGCGTACCGGGCAGCTACGGCCACGTTGTTGAACAGACAAAAACCGCTCACCCGGTCTTGCTCCGCGTGATGGCCGGGGGGGCGCACCAGGGCAAAACCATTTTGAATCTCGCCGCGCATAATGGCCTCTACGGCCGTCATCCCCGCCCCCGCCGCCAGACAAGCCAGATCATAACTTTCGGCCGTGGCATACGTATCCCCATAATCCAGCAGCCCGCCGCCGGAACGAGACACTCGCTGCACGTGATGGATCAAAGCTCGGTTGTGAACCTGCTCCAGTTGGTCGACCGTCGCCGGAACCGCCTCCAGATACACCAGATCGGCCAGCACACCCGCCTTATCCAAAAACGGCAGGATGTGGCTGATACGGGCATTACATTCAGGATGTCCGATTTTCTCGTGGGCCATAGCCGGGGCATACACAATACCGGTACTCATATCGTCTTCCTCACCCCCATTATACCTCAAATATAAAGAGGCGAGGTTGTGCGCCTCGCCTCCGAAATCATACGTAACTACCTTTTCCGCAAACTGTTAGCCAAACCAGATTACAATCAACCCCTGCCCGGAAGCAAAGAAAGTAATCAACCCGGCAAAAACAACCGACGTCATAGACATCAACTTAATCAGAATGTTCAACGAAGGGCCGGACGTATCCTTAAACGGATCGCCGACTGTGTCACCGACAACGGCCGCCTTGTGCGCCGGAGAGCCTTTGCCGCCGTAATGTCCTTCTTCAATATACTTCTTGGCATTGTCCCACGCACCGCCGGAATTAGCCATCATAACGGCCATGGCAAAACCGGTCGTTAGCGTCCCGGCCAGCAGCCCCATCACCCCGGCAATACCAAACAACACGCCAATGACCACCGGCACAACCAGCGCCAGCACCGAAGGGGCTACCATCTCCCGTTGCGCCGATGCCGTGCTGATTTCCACACATCTCACGTAATCCGGCTTCTCCGTACCTTCCAGAATCCCCGGATGTTCCCGGAACTGGCGGCGCACTTCCTCCACCATCGCTCCGGCCGCCCGGCCCACCGCCCGCATCGTCATGGATGAGAAGTAAAAAGCGGTGGCCCCGCCTACAAATACACCAATCAGCATCGCCGGGTTCAGGATAGTTACGTTATAGTAATTCATAAAATCCTGCATCGTCCATTCCACCACCGTACGCGCCCCGTCCAGCGAGGTCAACCCGGCGTCGCCATGCAGCGTCAGCGAGAGGCGAATTTCTTCCAGGTAAGCGGCCAGCAAAGCCAGCGCCGTTAACGCCGCCGAACCAATAGCGAACCCTTTTCCCATGGCGGCCGTTGTATTACCTACGGCATCCAGTTGGTCCGTGCGTTCCCGTACCTGCGGGTCCAGGCCAGCCATTTCCGCATTCCCACCGGCATTATCCGCAATGGGGCCGTAAGCGTCCGTAGCCAGGGTAAAGCCCAACGTGGAGAGCATAGCCACGGCCGCGATTGCCACGCCATACAACCCCATGGAAA
>JALUPA010000394.1 GCA_027054335.1 Ardenticatenaceae bacterium | reverse complement strand
CCCCCGGCATGGAGAAAGGGCGCTGCGCCCCGGGCAACGCCCGGGGACACTGGAACCAAGAAAAAACCACGCCCTGAAAGGGCGTCATCATACCCGGTAACGGTTTTTTTGAGCTTGGCGTTGTATATATTTCGCCCTTACAGGGCGATGAGGGTGTGGTGGCATTGTCTTCCCCCGGGCGTTGCCCGGGGCTGTGTTATGTAAGCCCTTCGGGCTTAAGATTTTTGTGAAACGGCCAAACTCCAGCCTGCGGGCCAAGCCCGCAGGGGCGGCTGCACGCTGATACGATGTTGTCGACAAGCCCGGGGGCGAAAAATCAGACATCCCGCGGCAGCGCACCGCGAGCTGGCGGACGGTGTCATCTGGCGAACTGCGTTCCAGCTCCACCATCATAGATAATGCATCGGACAGAGCAGTTCCCACGCAACTGAACCGTTACGTTCACTTCAGACTGTAACTGTACCGATTCGGACAGCTCATCCCCAGCAATATTTTCGTGTAGATGTCGCCGAATTCGCCAGAAGTCGGAACGTTCGACATCTGAACTCTTGCGAGTTCAGCTACGCTTCAACCAAAGGCCGAGGCTTTACACTTCAGGTCATTTTTTGCTGGCATAAATCTTGTAAAAGGTTTTATTTTCAGTCACCCATTGCTGCACATCTGCGCGTTGCCTCACCTGTCGCCATGACCTTTGTCTCGGGAGCCAATCATGGAAAACCGTATCCCTCTCAATTATCATTATGTCTCGAAATACGCGCATTTGCGCTACCCGCGTACGCGGCTGCATGCATCCGGGACGACATGGGGGCCGGCCCAGGCCCAGCATCTGCTCATGCGTGCCGCTTTCGGTGGCTCGCCGGCTGAAATCGCCGCTGCCGCGAGTCAATCCCGCGAGGCGATTGTGGAATTGTTGCTGGCCGACGCCCCCCTCCCGCCACCCCCGGGCGAATGGGTCACTGAACCCTATATCACCCGCGGTCTCACCGACGAACAGCGCAAAGAACTCAGGCGCTTGAATCGCCAGCGGTTTGGCGAGCTCATCGCCTGGTGGCTGAACCTGTTGTTGCAGACGCCCTATAATCTGCGCGAGAAAATGGTG
>JALUPA010000393.1 GCA_027054335.1 Ardenticatenaceae bacterium | reverse complement strand
CTGTCGCAGAAGTTCACCGTTGGTGAGATCTGACAACAGGCAGACATTAGCCTCAAACAACTTTATTTACAGGGTTTCCGGGCTTTGGAGACGGGAATTTATGCAACGATGGGGGTAACGCGAATAGTCGGGCGGCGTTCCACTCACCACTACCCCATCACCCTCTGCGGGGCCATCCAGTAACTCGCCCGCCAGCGACACTCTTGCGCCGTAAACTCCCGCGGGAGGGCTGTTAGAAAAACTGCCCATGCGCCAGACGACCAGATAGTTTGAACCATCAAAAGCAACGTCAAGATCTGCCTTGGCTAACAAAGTGGTGTTGATCTCAATTCCCGAGGTATCCGCCGAACCATCAAGCAGTGCGCCATCGGTACCCACTCGCCGACCGTAGACGCGAGACGCCGGCGGCGAGAGAAAAAAGGAGTCCACCGTGGTCCATACGACAAAATATTGGCCGCCACCGAAGGTAATATGGGCACTCCCTTCGTACCCCGTCGCATTGGCGATGGCAAATACCCGCAGGATCAAGCACAATGCCATCAGGGGAGACGCGGGCCGCGTACACATCCGTTGCCTCAGATGGACCAGAGCCATTGCCGGTATGCTCCCAAGTCACCATATAGTTGGTGCCATCGAAGGCGACAGAGGGAGATAGCTGGTCACCACCAGCGACGATAATGGGAAACTCCCCAAGCACCTCACCCGCAGGAGTCACCCTGCTTGCGTAGATATCCCACAGCGTACTGTCTACCCCCAACTGGTATTTCCCGTAGACCACCAGAAAGTTGGTGCCATCAAAGGCCAGTGCAAAACCCGACGTGCTCTCACTGCTCAGCGTCACAGGCCCTCCACCAGCCCCGCCGAGCACACTTCCCTGCGGGCTAACCCGGGTAGCCAAAAGATTCGGACTGCCGAAGCTCCCCTCTGAATAGCGCTGAAACACCACCAGGTAATTTTCACCGTCAAACGCGACCGCAGCAGAGAAACCGTAGCAGACATGCTGAGGGCTCTTCGTAGCTTCGTGTGAAGCCTAAGGAGCCATATCCATCCCACCGCAGTAAAACAGAATACTGTTTCTGAATCCTTCAAAGGATCGATAGC
>JALUPA010000392.1 GCA_027054335.1 Ardenticatenaceae bacterium | reverse complement strand
ATTAATCCGGCAACAATATTACGAGGATAGAATGACCGGTCAGCAGCCATTCGTCAGCATTATCACGCCTGTCTACAACGGAGAAAAATACCTGGCATCCTGCATCGAGAGCGTTCTGGGCCAGAGCTACGACAATTGGGAATATATCATTGTCAACAATCGCAGCACGGACCGCACGCGCGAGATTGCCCAGGCTTATGCCGGCAAGGATGAGCGTATCACGGTTGTCGATAACGAGGCGTTTGTCGATGTCATCACCAATCACAATATCGCCTTCCGGCGCATATCGCCCGACAGCAGCTACTGCAAGGTGCTCCAGGCCGACGATCTGCTTTTCCCAGATTGCATTACGTCCATGGTCGAAGTGTTCGAACAGTATCCTGAAGTGGGCGTGGTCGGCGCCTACAGCCTGACCGGCAAGGATGTGAAATGCACGGGGATGGAATATCCTGATAATGTGATCAGCGGGCGTGAAATTTCCCGCAGGGTGCTCTTGGGGGAATTATACCCCTTTTGGTCTCCTACGTCCCTGATGATCAGATCCGGGCTGATCAGGAGGCCCTCTACATATTATGAGGGAAGGCGGCTCGATGCCGATGTCGATGCCCTGTACCGGGATTTTACCGGGTGTGATTTCGGTTTCGTCTATCAGGTTTTGACTTTCATCAGAAGAAACCCCGAGTCCGTGACGGCGAAGGACAAGAGCAAGGCCAATACCCAATTGCTCAGCCATGTGCGCATGCTGCAGAAATATGGTCCGGTCTACCTGAGCGAACACGAGTACAAGACGCGTATGAAGGTGCTACTTGAAAAATATTACCGCCTGCTGGCTATGAATGTTTTTCGTCTGCAGGGAAGGGATTTCTGGCGCAGTCAAGAGAAATCCCTTGGAGAACTGGGAAGGACCTTGCAAAAGGCAAGGCTTGCCAAGGTTGTAATGTCTGATTTGTTCTTCCAGCCCCGCAGATCCCTGCACCTCGTCAAAAGAGCCTTGATTTCACGTTAGTGAGACATGGCGCCTTGCCGCCCCTGTTCCGGTGGCAGGGGATTACCCTGCATTGGCGTGACTCCAATACCATTCGGCGGTCTTTCTCAGTCCCGT
>JALUPA010000391.1 GCA_027054335.1 Ardenticatenaceae bacterium | reverse complement strand
AACAATATTCTGACGGCCGTCTTGTCGTTTGCCGGTTTGGCCAAGCGGCAGGTGGGGGAGGATCATCCGGCTTACGGCCGTCTGGCAGGCATCGAAGAGGCTAGTCTGCGCGGGGCGGAACTGACCCGGCAGTTGCTCACTTTTGCCCGGCGACAGGTCACAGTGCCCCGAGTATTCGACCTGAATGAACTCATCCTGAATATGGACAAGTTTTTGCGCCGCCTGATTACAGCCGATATAGAATTGGTCACCTTGCCCCTGCCGGAACCGGCCCGGATAAAAGCTGACCCGGCGCAGATAGAACAAGTGCTGGTCAATCTGGTCGTCAACGCCCGCGACGCCATGCCGGAGGGCGGAACGCTGACCATCCGCACCACCCGCAAGAAGCTGAATAAAGGTTTTGATGATGCTGCTTATGGTAATTATGTTTGTCTGATTGTCAGCGATACCGGGGTGGGTATGGTGAAAGAGGTGTTGGCCCATATTTTCGAGCCATTCTATACCACGAAAGCGCCGGGTAAAGGGACGGGTTTGGGTCTGGCTACCTGTTATGGCATCGTTAAACAGAATGATGGGCATATTTCCGTGGAGAGCAAACCGGGAGAAGGCGCCGAGTTTCAGGTCTTTTTGCCTTCTGTTACTTCCGAGGAAACCATTAAATTGGCCCGGCCATGGGATGAAACTGTAGCCCCTGTGGGGGATGAGTTGATTTTGTTGGTGGAGGATGAACCGGCGGTACGCCAATCGCTATCAGAGTTTTTGCTGAAGCAGGGGTATGAATTGGTTACGGCCGTTAACGGTGAAGACGCTCTCCAGCAGCTAAACAGCCAGGAAGACATCCAGCCGGATTTGCTGCTGACAGACATGGTTATGCCGCAATTGGGCGGTGCGCCCCTGGCAAAAATCCTCAAAGAAAAAATTCCTGGCTTGAAGGTACTGTTTATTTCCGGCTATGCGGATGAATCTATTGTGCAGCCAGACACCTTTGCTCCGCACACCGCCTATCTGCAAAAACCTTTTACGTTGGATACGCTGGCGCGTGAACTCAGGCAGTTGTTGGATAAGGAATGATGAGTGCGGATCACCCCGAAAAGCCTGGTCAATCTCTTTCTCCGACGCACCTGCCAGAGGCTTACACCCAACTCCAGGCTGAATATGAGGCTCTGAAAGAGGCTTACGGCCGTTTGCAGGAGCAATCTACAAGCTACCGGGCGCTTTTTCAACAGCGCCGGTATGGCGTCATTTTTCTGGGATTAGATACGACTGTCCTGGACTTAAACCAACGCGCCGCAGAAATGATAGGCTACTCCAGAGAAGATATTATTGGTCGCAGCAGCACCGATTTTATTGCTCCTGATGAATCCGCTCAGTCGCAAGAAATTCGGGAGCAGTTGTTAGACGGCCGTTCCCCCGCATCTTACCAGCGCACATTTCTGCATAAAGACGGCCGTCGCATTGTGGCGGAGATGGATGCCAGCTTGGTTCGTGATGTGCAAGGGGAGCCGATCTTCTTTCAGGTATTTGCCCGCGACGTAACCGAGCGCAACCAGGCCGAAGACGCCTTGCAACTGTCTCGAAAACTGGTTAGTACCCTGTCCCACTTGAGTACTTTGCCTCTGGAATTGGAAGTCGTTTTACAAGCTGCGGCTGATGGCCTGGTTGAAGCGCTGGGCGTCCCCCAATGCTCTATTTCTTTAGCTGACACAGACAATCAAAGGCTGATTATTGCCGCAGACCATCCAGCGCCAGGTTCAGAATCGTATGTTGGGCAATATTTTGGCGGCAAACATTATGAACAATTTCTAGAACTTTTGGAGAATCGGGAAGTAATCTTTATCGGAGACATCCATACTTTTCCCCTCAAGCCTGAATCATGGGCAATTCTCCGGCAGCGAGACGTTTGTTCTTTATTGCTGGCTCCCATTGTTGCGCAGCAAGATAACGTCGGTCTTGTGAGTTGCGCTACAATGGATGAGCCGCGCCACTTCAGCCAGGCGGAAATAGAACTGGTACAAACCGTAACAAATCTGGTGGGCAACCGCATCGAACAGGCCTACTTGTATGAAGCCGAACGGCGTCAGTGGGCACATTCCCGGACGCTGCAAGAGTTAGGTGTTGTCCTGACTTCATCATTAGACCTGGATGACGTGTTGGACACCATCGGCAATCAAATTTTAAGCCTTATGGACGTGTCTTCCTGCACCATCATGCTGCTGGAACCCCCGGACGAGCTTATCTGGCGCACCATGATTGGCCTGCCGGAAGAGATTCGGCGTATTGGGCGGCAGCGAGTCGGTGAGGGATTATCCGGTTGGGTAGCCGCACACCGCCAGACATTGCAGGTGGAACACGCCTACAATGACGCCCGCCTGCGAAATGCGAGTTTACGCCGCCGTCACGGATATTACACTTTTCTGGGTGTGCCTATGGAGGTGAAAGGTGAATTAGTAGGTGTGTTTGAAATTTTCACCATGGAGCCGCGCCGTTTTGATCAGGAAGAGGAGGCATTGTTAGCTGCTTTTGCCCGGCAGGCGGCCGTTGCCGTGGAAAACGCCCGTTTGTTTGAGGAAGTCAATAAGCGTGTTGAGGAATTAGAGCAGTTGTACCAGACTGCCCACGCCATGTCTGCTTCACTGGATAAAGAAAAGGTATTGCTGAAACTGGCAGAACAATTGACTCAGGTGATGGGCGTGACCAGCGCCTATATTCTGGAAACGAATGAAGACCTGACCCGGCAAACAGTGGTGGCCGAGTATTGGACAGATGAAGCCAATGAGAAAGAGCGAATCTCAGATATGGGCGTTGTTTATGATCTACGGAACTTCAAAGTCATAGCGGATGCCATAAAAAATGGCGAGGTTCTAAATTTCCATGACGACAGCGATTTTGTTTGTGAATCGGCGCGGGAGGAATTGCAAAGCTATAACGTAAAAAGTGCGCTGGTTGTGCCTATCATCCGCAGCGGCCGTGTGTACGGCGAAGTGGAACTGTGGGAAAGTCGCCGTAGACGGGAGTTTACGCCCCAAGAAACAAAGCTGGCGCAAACAATTGCCCAGCACGCCGCCAGCGTCATCGAAAATGCCCGCCTGTTCAAGCAGGTGCAAAATCACGCTGCCCTGCTGGAAGCGGAAGTTGCCGTCCGCACGGCCGAATTGGAAATATCTAACGAGCAGTTGACCCAGGAGATCGAAGAACGTAAGCGTATTGAGGAAGAACTGCTGGCCCGGTCAGTCTCTCTGTCTACCATCAACACCATCGCCAATACAATTTATCGCACATTTGACGTGCAGGAATTGGTAAGTGAGGCTGTAAACGGATTGATGGATTACCCCAAGTTTATGGGCGTGTCTATATACAGACTCAATTCGGCCGATCAGACCTTGCACTTGATGGCGCATAGAGGATTTGGGCAGGATGTGGTGGATACAGGGCGTTCCATATCGGTAGATGGCAGTATCAATGGGTATGCTGTCCGTCAGAAAGAGATCGTTATTTCGTATGATTTTGGGAATGATGAACGGGTTGTGCCCGCTTTGGCCCAAATGCTTTATGAAGAAGGAGTGCGCGGCATTGCTGTGATACCCATCATGGTGCAGGATGAAGTATTTGGTACGTATTCCATTGTGCTGCCGGAAAATGTAACGCTTACTCGTCAAGAGCAAGAGATGCTCATGGCGATTAGCTCCAGTTTAGGGCTGGCTATGGCTAACGCCCAGTATGTTCGTCAGATTGAGGCGGAAATCAAAGAGCGGCAGCAGGTGGAAGAGGAGCTAAAAGTTTATGCCGCCGAACTGGAACACAGCAACCGGGAATTGCAAGATTTTGCCTATGTCGCTTCCCATGATTTACAGGAGCCATTACGCAAAATCCAGGCTTTTGGCGACCGTCTGCAACAAACGTATAGCGATCGATTGGACGAGCGCGGCCTGGATTATCTGAGACGGATGGAGAGCGCCGCTACCCGGATGCGCACCCAAATTGAAGATTTGCTGGCTTTTTCCCGCGTGACCACGGCCGCGCAGCCATTCAGTTGGGTGGATATGAGTAAAATAGTGGCGGGGGTTCTGTCTGACCTGGAAATTCGTATTGAGGAGATGGCGGCCACTGTGGAAGTAAATCCTTTGCCCATGATTATGGCCGACCCGGCCCAAATGCGCCATTTGATGCTGAATCTGATGGGCAATGCCCTGAAGTTTCACCGGTCGGACACGCCGCCGCAGGTGCAAATCAAGAGCCATTATGTACAGGACTACGATGAACTGTCTGACGGCCGTATGGTGAGCCGCCAGATGGTGCAAATTGTGGTGCAGGATAACGGGATTGGCTTCGAGGAAAAATACCAGGAGCGGATTTTCAATTTGTATGAACGGCTGCACAGTCGCCAGGAATATGAGGGGACAGGGATGGGGTTAGCCATTTGCCGCAAAATAGTCTTGCGGCACAACGGCCGTATTCAGGCCAAAAGTCAACTGGGGCGGGGGGCAACCTTTATCGTCACGCTGCCTGTCGAACAATAATTCAGGGTTGCGGGAAACGCAGCGCCGGGTCGCCTAAAATCTGTACCGACAGGATCATATCCTGCCAGCCGGGCATCGCTTCCTCAACCGTTTCTGCCAGGAGCAGCGCTTCGCCAATCGTGGCCGCTTCTCCGTTGAGCAGATATTGATAGAAGCGGGCTGTCAGCGGCGATGTAGCCATATTTTTCATGCTGGTCGTTGGCGAAACGGCCGCGACAATGCCCCCGTTCTCCACCCACAACAACTTTTCCGCCAGACTGTCCCGCTGCGGATCGTCAAATGCACCGTTATTACAAGCCAGCGAAGTCAGCACAGGCGTCCGCCCGCTGTTTGCCAGCATTATTCCGTCGTCTCCCTGAAAAACATGCTCGTCTCCCCAACTGTCATAGCTGCCATGCCCGGCATAATTGACCAGCCCCACTCCCTTGTTCAAGGCGCTGATGACGTCGTAGTGGATGGCGTCATTTTGGCTCATGTATAAGGCGTCCACAGTCAGGCCGGATTCAGCCAGGTAGGCGGCCAGATTTTCTGTCAGGTTGTCAAAAACAGGCTCGTCATCGGCCACCAGAAGGGCGTGCTGCTGCCAGGGTTGGCTGGTTGTTTCGTAGGCGATAGTTTTATCTACCATTGTTTGCAACTGGGCTGCCGTTTGCGCCGGGAAGCGACCCACAGCTATTTGGGGAATGCCGGAATCATCCAGAATGCCGTACCAGGCATCACCGCTCACATAGCCGTTTTGGGCGGAATGAGTCAGGTTGCTGGGCAGGATGTTTCTGTTGGGGCCGTCGAGGTTATTATGTAAATCATAGCTGGCGTCTCCAGCCAGCAGGACAAATTTAGGGGCGGGCGGTAGCCATTCGGCAGCGGCGTAAGCCAGAAAATCTTTGATGGCTTGGGCGGATTTGTGCCCGTAACCAAATTCGGTGTAGATTTGCGCAAGGGGCACGGCCGTAACCCGGTAGCCTTGCTCGCGGCGATATTGCAGCAGCGGTTGCAGCGCCTCGGCAAAGCCCGGTTCGTCCGGGATGATGGCAATGTAGTCCGCGCCGCGTTCATTTTGCTTCAGACTGGCTTTGATGGCGGGGGCGCTGGCGATGGACGGCCGTAATGCTTCACCCGGCGCCAAAGCGATAAACTCATCGCCGTCACCGCCATTAAAACGGGCCTGCGCTTCCGTCACTGCAACGTTTGTCAGAGCTACCGGATTTGCCTTGTCCGACACGTCAAAAACCAGCAGATTGGGGGCAGCCTGATCGATTCGGATAGTTTCTGCCGGACTGCTGAACCAGAACTGGCCCCGCCGGGCGGAGAGGTCACTGGCGTACAGCAGTTCCACCCGATCAATGTAAATCGCTTCACCGACGGCGTTGGTATCACCCGGCAAATGAAAGGTCAACTCATTCGTCCCATCCGGCTGCAAGATGCCCTGGGGCACACGTAAGTCAATGGTTTCCTGGCGGATACCGTCCCATTTCCAGCTTAAAAGTTCTGCGCCGTTGATCAGCAGCTTCATGTGATGGTCGGGGTAACTGCTGTATTCGGTGCTGGACCAGAGACGCACAAATAAACGGCCGTTTCCTCCATTCGGTTGTATGCCGTCCAGAGGTAATGTCCAGGTGCGTGGCGCTAAAAGGAGACGGCCGTACCACAAATCATCCCCCTCCGAGTCAGCCAGAAAGGTGCTGTTTTCCTCCCAACGGTAACGCCTCATGCCGGCGGGGTCGCCGGGGCCGGTGGGGGAGGCGTCACGTTCCGCCATGGCCACACCCGACGCCTGGCTGAGTTGGTACACGGTATGCGGTTGCCGGGGGTCGGTCGTGGCTTCGGCCAGGAAGTAGAGGGCGCTGCCGTAGCTGTAATAGGGGACAGGGTTGCCGTTCCGGGTCAGGCGGATGTTAGCGGTGGTTAATTCCTGCCTGTTCCAGTTGTAAGCGGCCAGGTCGGCGGCAGTGACGGCCGTAATGCCGCTTTCGGTGATGGTCAAATTCAGGGTTTCAGGGATTTCCCGGATGGCAGATGGCCGTATTTTCAAGGCGCGTACTTCGGAAGATACGGCCGTGTCAGCCCAAAACGAATAGCCTGCTGCACCTAAAAAGAGCAGCGTCATACTGGCCAAAGTGACCAGAAAAAAGCGATGTTGCTGGGTAGCGTAGCTCATAAACAATGCGTGTTGCTGTACTCAATAAAATTTGTAGCATCCAGAACCCCCATCCTGAATAGATGCCAGCCAATGAACAGCAAGGTAAACTTGCTCAAACCTGTCGCCAAACAGAATTTGTCGGGAAAGCGCTCTTTTTCATTTTTGCGAAGGGATTATGCTTGTTACCCGCAGCAACCTGCTCAGATTGGTTGCCACTGCCCGCGTGAATATACTTGAATTGTAGAATATGGTTGAGGAAAGTGACTGGTTTCTTATTGATAGCTAAGCCGCTTATCATGCTACAATCATGTGGTAAGCCCAGACGTATACGCCAATAAAAAATCAGCTTTATGTGTGTTGACAAATTGAGTTTTGATTATACAATTTTGCTGCCCCCTCCCATATGGGGCCGGGGGTTAAAAAGGTAGGTTTCTATGGATGATGTAACTAAAAAGGTGGTCATACAGAGGTTAGCCAGTGCTGCCGGGCATATCAAAGGTATTGAACGTATGGTCAATGACGATACTTATTGTATTGATGTTATCAAGCAGATTCAGGCCGTACAGGCTGCGTTAAACAAGGTCAGCACCATTGTTTTAGATAATCATTTACAAACCTGCGTCACTACAGCCATTCAAGGGGATGATCCTGATGAACGGCAGCGTATTTTGCACGAGGTGACAAGTGTTTTTGACATGAAAACCAAAATATCGTGAGGGGATAGAGATGGAACCCAAAACATTTGTTGTACCTATTGGGTAATCAATCACGCCTTCCCCTGATTGATCACTGCCATCGTTAACCGTCCTGAAAGTGTGACGCACTTGAATAGTTGCATCCAGTATAAACAAAAAAACTCCCCGGAAACATTTTGTCTTCGGGGAGTTTCTGGTGGGAACGGATAGGCGTTATCCGGCGGGCTGGTGGCGTCCTCGGTCGTACAGGGCGGTGATGATGGTACCGATGGCGCTGATGACGACGGCCGTAGGCGCAATAACGACCGCAATAACAAAGCTGATCGCGCCCAGGAAATCAAAGAAACCGCTGATCAACGGCGTCTCTGCTGTGGATTGGGCAACAGCGTAGGCCAGATTGTGCAGCACGGCAAACACGGGTACGCTGACCAGGGAGGCGATCAGCATTTTCAGGAAGGGCTGCGGTTCTCTCCAGGTGCAGACGAAAGCCACAATGAGCAGACCACAGGCCAGGTAAACCAGGACGAGGGCCGGTATGTTGTCGCTGACGCCCATCAGGAGAGCCGTGCCCAACGCCAGCGCCGCCAACACGATTAGCACAATACGCCCAAAACGTTCATTGCTCCATTGTTTAATCTTGTTCATCACTTGCGTCCTCCTTTGGAGATTGGAGGCCGGCTGAAGAATGTGTGGTGATGCTCCGCTCTCCGGCAGAAACAGTACTTCTAATTTACAGTATGCCAGAGAGGAGAACGGTTTTGTAGTGAGGAACGGCCGTAAAAATCACGAGGAATTTCCAATTTGTAGGGCGATTTGTCAAATCGTCCTACAAATATTATTCAGCCAACGGCCGTCCCGCTTGGCAAACAGACGGCGTTCCGCAAAAGAAGTATCCCGGCCTTGTTGGGCCAGGACGGCGCGGAAGGACGGCCGTCGGTGGCACGTGCCCCTTATGGTACGGTTGGCAGCAAGTTTGGCAGGGCTGTCCGCTGGTGCAGGGGCACGGTTTGTTCATGGGCTGGATTATACACAGATTGCCTCACGGCCGTAACCAACTCACCCCACCCCCCGTCAAAAACCAGACCGACCCGTCCGGTAACGGCCGTACCCGCCACACCCAATCATTCCCCAGCCCGTCCCGCGTCGTCAGCAGCCGCCAACGGCCGTCCTCCCGTACCGCCGCGCCCGCCGTTGTGCCCAGCCAGATACGGCCGTCCGGCCCAAAGGCAATATCCGTCACCACGCCCGGCAGATCGGCAATAGAGATCGTCTGGCGCCGGCCGTTCATCTCCCGCGCGATCTCATCCGCCGTGGCAAACCAGATGGCCCCGTCCGGCGCGGCGGCCACGACCGGCTGTACCAGCGTCGCCGCCCGGCGAAAACCAGCCTCATTTCCCTGCCACAACGTCCCCTCGCTCACCGCCCAGATGCTGCCCTGCGGATCAACGGCCAGCGCCTGCGCCAGAATCTCCCGCCCCGCCGGGGCAAAGTGGCAAACAGGCAACTCCACTGCGCCGCTGATGGTGAACAACCCCTTGTCCGTGCCCAGCCACACCGTCCCGTCCGGCGCGACAGCCGCCTCCGCTACCTGCGCCTGAAACAAATCCGGCTGCGCCTGGAACGTCGTCCAGCTACGGCCGTCCCGCCGCGCCACGCCCCCGCCAAACAACCCCTGCCACAACGCCCCGTCCCCGTCCCGCAGCAATGCGCTCACCGGATTCGCCTGCGCCGGGGTCAGCGGCGGCCAGATTTCCTGCGCCCGGCCATCGGCAATGCGCCACACTGCCCCGCCAAACGTTCCCAGCCACAATGATTCGCCGTCGTCAAACAACGTCGTCGGCAGCTGCGCGGCCGCCGGGTCCGGCCCGTAAAACAGTTCCCAGCCGCCGTCAGGCCGCAGCCGCGCCGCGCCCCCGTCCGTGCCTAACCAAAGCGATCCGTCCGCCGCCGGCACCAGGGCGTAGACGCGGCTGGCCTGCGGCAAAGGGATGGGCAGCCGCTCGCCGCCGTCCAGGGGGATGAGTTCCGTCTGGAAACGGCTGCTGGCCCAACCCCGCCCCTTTGCGCCAAAGAGAACGGCCGTCGGCTCCCGCACTTCTACCGGCCAGCGCACCGGCTGGGCTGCCTCATCTGCTGCGTCCAGCGTCCACAGCCCCGCGCTCGTGCCCAGCCAGAGCGTGCCGTCCGGGGCAAATGTCAGCCAATCTACTGCCGACCGTCCCCCGCCGGACGGCCAGGCCAGCCACCGCCAGCGCCACGCCGCCCCGTCGTACACGCCCAAATAATGCCGCTCCGCCTCCGGGATGGTTTCCGAGTTGACATAAGCGGCGGCCCAAAGACGGCCGTTCCCCTCCACGGCAATTGCCCGGATGTCAGCCTCCGGGTGGGGCAGGGTGAGGGGTACGTCTTGCCACGCCCCGTTGCTCAGATGGCGCACCGCTCCCGCCGCAGCCGCCCACAACGTCCCGTCCAGCGCGGCAGCCAGCGTTACGTCGCCGGGGACACGCCACACGCCCGCCAATTCTGCCGCCGCCTGCCAGCGATCCGTCTCTGGCGCGTACCAGGCCAACCCCTGCGGCGTCACGGCCCATACGGCCCCCTCCCCCCAGGCCAAATCCAGGATAGCGTCGTCCGGCAGGCCGCCCAGCCGGTTCCAGGATTGCCACGTTTCCCCGTCAAAGCGGCTGACGCCTCCCAGCGTGCCCAGCCACACAGCGCCGTTCGGGGCGGGCAGGATGGCGGTCACGGCGGCGTGGTTGGGGCCGGTGGGATTGGCCAGCAGTTGAGGTTGCCACGCCTGGCCGTCAAACCGGTTGAGATAGACAAAATCGGCTTGCCAAGAGCCAAAATCGCTGTGGCTGCCCGCTGTCTGCTCGCCGCCGGCCGCCCAGATGGTCCCGTCCGCGCCGCGCAGGAGGGCGGTGGGCTGTTCTCCGGCCAATCCGGGATAGCTTTGGTAGACATCTTTCGTGTAGCGAACAATACCTTCCACCGCCGCCAGCCAAAAGCCATCGTCTACTGCCAAAAAATCATACACCTGGGAGACGGGCGGGGCGGTCACAACGGCCGTCTTCTCCCCGTCCAGCCGCTTAACGTCGCTCTCCGTGATGAACCAGACGACGCCATCCGGCCCGACAGACAGTTCGCGCACGTCGTCGTGGTTGAGGCTGCGCCACACGCCGTCTGCCCATACGGCTAACCCGGCGTTTGTACCCGCCCAGATACGGCCGTCTGGCCCGCGGGCGATGGTCTGGATATTGGTGGAGGGCAGTCCTTCGTTCTGGATTTCCCAGCTTTGGCCGTCGGTAACGGCGACGCCTTGATTGGTGGCGAACCAGATACGGCCGTTGTCGGCCAACACCGCGCCCCGGATTTTATCTGAAGGCGGCCCGGCGGGCGGGCAGGCAAACGGCTGCCATGCACCCCCCTGAAAGTTGCTGGCCCCTTGCGCCGGGCGGTCATACGCGACCCAAATCTGCCCGTCCGCGTCAGTGAACAGGCGGCTGGTGGATACGGCCGTTGATCCCTCCGCTGCGCCAAACGGCTGCCAGGCCGCGCCGTCAAAACGGGCCGCGCCGCCAGACCCGCCAATCCAGACGGCCCCGCTGCCCCAGGCCAGGTCGCGGACGGGGTTCAGGGCAAAGTCGCCCGGGTGGACGAAAGGGCGGGTCTGGCCGCCGCCGCGCCGGTAAAGGCCGTCAGCTGTTGCCAGGAGGAGGCCGTCCGGGGCCGGGATGAGGGCGTTGATTTGGCTGACGGCCGTTTCCGTGGCAGCTGTGGGGATGGGGGTGGCGGCGTCGAAGCGGGTCAGGCCGTGCGCCACTTCATCGTAGGCCAGCCAGAGGGTGCGGCCGCCGGCCGGGGCCAGGCGGCGGATTTCGTTGGCGGCCAGGCCGTTGGCGGTGGTGAAAAGCTGCCACGTCTCCCCGTCCAGCCGTTTGAGGCCGCCCGCTGTGGCCGCCCACACCTCTCCGCCCGGCGTTACGGCGATGTCTCGGATGTCGTTGACGGCCTGGCTGCCGGTTTGTGTATAATCTTGCCAGCGACGACCGTCGTAGAAAGCCGCCCCTTTATCGGTGGCCGCCCAGATTGTCCCAACGGCCGTTCCGGCGGCCAGAGCGCGCATGTCGTCGCTGGGTAGTTGCAGGAGGCTGCGGGTGCGGTCGAAGGTGGTCCAGGTGCGACCGTCGTACCGGCCCACTCCGGCGGGGGTGGCGATCCAGATACGGCCGTCCAGTGTGGCCAGAATGTCGCGCACATCGTTGGCGGGCAGACCGTCGGTCTCGGTGAAGGTGGTCCAGGTACGGCCGTCGTACCGGCTGACGCCGCTGGCTGCGCCGAACCAGATTACCCCGTCCGGCGCGGCGGCCACGCTGCTCACGCGGTTATCGGCCAGGCCGTGTTCTACCGTGAATTTGGCCGCCTCCCCCGTGGCCGTATCCCAAACCACTACGCCGCCGTCTGTGGCCGCCCAGATGAAGCCGTCGCGCCAGAGGGCGTCGTTGACGGTTTGGGTGTTGCTGAAACTGTGCCAGTTGGGCTTGAGGCGGACGGGGACGGGCAGGCTGCTCCAGCGGATGGGGGCGGTGG
>JALUPA010000390.1 GCA_027054335.1 Ardenticatenaceae bacterium | reverse complement strand
GGAACGAAGGGGCAAGGGGAGACTACAGGACTAACGACTACCCGACTACTCAAGCAAGATGCCGGCGATGGAGACGAGGGAGTTGTTTTGTTCGTCGGCGGGGCATTGGTCGTAGGCGATGTGGAGGCCCTCGGTGCTGCCCAGATAGTCGAGCATGAGGTAGATGGAGGAGAAGCCGCAGATGCGGTGGCGATCCTGGACGGCGGCGATCTGGTCGTAGAAGAGGCTTTCGTCGCCGCGGATGATGGCTTGCACCAGGTTGAAGTCGCTTTGTTTGAGTTGGGCGCGGCGGGTTTCGTCCATGTTGAAGCTGTCGCTGAAGGCGGGGCCGACGTGGGCAAAATCTACGGAGGCGACGGAGAAGACGCGCTTGCCGGCCGTTTGCTCTTTCAGGGTTTGGATGGCGGTGGTGAGGCGGGGGTCCTGGGAGGGGTGACGGCCGTTTATCACAAAATGGTGGAAAGAGCCGCACAAAATAGGAATCATCGGTTTGGGAGCCACGCCGGTGCGCTGATAGATGTAGTGCAGCCAGACGGCTGCCAATTCCACCGAATGCTCCTGGCGGTGGTTCAGCTCTTCAGCAAAGGCGGCGTCCGGGCCGATGGCCGCAGCCAGAGCGTCTATCAGGTCGGGATCGGTGGGCAGGACGCCGTAGGGGGTGGCGTAGGGCTGTTTGGTTAGGGTGAACGTGCCGGGGCCGCCGTTGTGATCGGTACCGAAGACGAGGATGAGGTCGGCGTTGAGGATGGCAGCTGCGGCGCGGCGGTAGGTTTTGGCGTAGACGGGACCGCCCCGCTGGTAATCTATGTGGGGAGCGACGATGGCCCGGCCGTACCACGGTTCCCAGCCGTGCAAATCATCCTCGGTGGCGTAGGAATCCAGGAGATGGGTGAGGATGGCCGGGGTTTCCGGGTAGCTGAGTCCGGCTAGGGCGGCGCGGCGGTAGGGCTGCGCCCGGTACGCTTGGCGTAGAGCGACCAGCGCCTGGCGGGAGCGTTCGTTTTCCAGCAAGCAGGCTTCGTCCAATTGGGCGATGGTGTCAACCACGATGTCGTAGTTGATGGGCATGTTGAGGTGATCGCGCAAAGCGTCGTGGATTTCGTCAATGTCGCGGGTTCCATCGCAAAAGAGGAGGATTTGGGCCAGGGCGGGGGGCATAAGCAGTTGGTAATCGGTTAGCTGCATAGGGTCGCGCAGGTACCACATGGGTTGTCCCTGGTGTTGCACTTGCTGGAAGTCCAGCGGGCGGAGGCGGGGTTTTTCGGTCATAGGTAATTGGTGATCGGTAATCGGTGATCGGTGAGTTGAGTAGCCGATGGCCGGTAGATACGTTAAACTGATTACCGCTAACTGATTACCGAATTATGGTGGTTGAGGAGTGAGAATGCAAGTTTTCCAAGCAAAAGTTAAAGTAGTGTGGCTGGTAGTTATGGTGTTATTTTTGGCGGCTTGCGGGGAGCAGGTGGCAACGCCGGAGGTGACGGTTGGGCCGGCTACGGCCGTATCTATTTCCGCTCCCACTGTCCCTGTATCTGTAGAGGAAACGGCCGTAGCTCCTGTGGCTGAAGTTGAGACCGAAGTTGTCGCCGGCGGCCGTTCCCTGGGTGATCCCTATGCGCCGGAGTTGGGGAACACCGGTTATGACGTGAAGCATTACACTATCCGGATTGCCCTGGACCCGGCCGTTGAGGCATTTAGTAGTACGGTAACAATTGAAGCTGAAGCTGCGATAGAAAATTTAGGAGAGATGTCGCTGGATTTTATTGGTTTTGAGATTGAGTCGTTGCTGGTGGATGGCGTTCCGGCGTTGTTTAGCCGGGAGGAGGACAAGCTGGTTATCCAACTGCCGGAGCCAATGGCGGCGGGTGAATTGTTTACGATTGAAGTGGACTATGCGGGGACGCCGGATGATCGGCCGTCGCGCTATGTACCGTTTGCGGAGAGCATTGGTATGTTTTACGGGGATAAGGAGACGATTTATGTGTTGTCGGAACCGGATGGGGCGCGGTTCTGGTTTCCCAACAATGACCACCCCAAAGACAAGGCGACGTATCGTTTTGAAGTGACCGTGCCGGCGGGGTTGACGGCCGTAACCAACGGCACATTGCTCACCACATTGGAAGATACACCCATGCCGGACGACTCGCCGGGAACCACCTTTGTCTGGGAACACAATTACCCGATGGCTTCTTATCTGGCGACGATTGCGGTGGGGGAATATAAACGGGTCGAGGGTGAGTCGCCATCCGGCATCGTGTTGCGGGATTATGTTTTTCCCGATAAACGAGGAGAGTTTGTGCGCAGTACGGCCAATGTGGGTGACGCTATCGAATGGATGATCGATCTGTTTGGCGAGTATCCGTTCGAAGAATTTGGCTATGTGACGGTTCATGCACCGGGCGTCTCATTGGAAACGCAAACAATGGTGCTGTTGTCCAGCGGGATGCTGGATGAGCGGACAGTCACCCATGAAATGGCGCATATGTGGTTTGGTGATTGGGTCAGCCTGGATTCTTGGGGGGAGATGTGGCGCAATGAGGGGTTTGCTACTTACGTGACCATCCTGTGGGAAAATCGGGATGACCCGGAAGAGGTGGATTTGGTGATGGCCGGGGTGCGGAGTTCGCTGGAAGATGATGGTATTGACCAACCGCTGCTTAATCCGCCGCCACAGCGCCTGTTTTCCACAAATAGTTATTTTGGCGGGGCGTTGATGATTCACGAACTGCGGCAGGAAGTGGGGGACGAGGCGTTTTTTGCCGGGCTGGAGGTGTATTTTGCCGAATATGGCGGCGGTACGGCCAGTGACGCTCAGTTTCAGGAGATAATGGAGGAGGCGTCCGGCCAGTCGCTGGATGCGTTTTTTGAGAAGTGGTTGCTGGAAGGTGGCTTGAAATAGATGGGTGTGGGTAGTGCCAGGCACGGGGTTTATGGATTTGGTCGGAAAAAGGTCTATACCCTGTGCCTGGCACTGGGACAGGAAGTTGGTTATGACGTGGGAAATGTGGCTAGTAACAGGGATTTTGGTGGCGGCCATTGTTCTGTTTATCTCGGAAAAAGTACGGGTGGACGTGGTGTCCCTGGGGGTGGTGGTCGCGCTGATGCTGACCGGGCTTTTGACAACGTCGGAGGCGTTGGCGGGGTTTTCCAGCACGGCCGTACTCACCATTGGCGCCTTGTTTGTAGTAGGCGGCGGGGTGATGAATACGGGGCTGGCCGGGGCTATTGGCCGGCGTATTCTCTCTATTTCCGGGACGGATGAACTGCGCCTGATTTTCGTGTTGATGACGGCCGTAGCTTTGCTGTCCGGGTTTATGAGCGACACCGGCACAGTGGCAATCTTGCTGCCGGCCGTCATCATTCTGGCAAAAAACGCCAAAATCAGCCCGGCTAAACTGCTCATCCCCCTCTCTTTTGGTTCGCTGCTGGGTGGGGCCAGCACCTTGATCGGCACGCCGCCCAATATCATTGTAAGTGACGTGCTGGTAGCCAATGGGTATGAACCATTCGGCTTTTTCAGTTTTACGCCGATGGGTCTTATTCTGATTGTGGCGGGGATTGCCTTTATGCTGCTGGTAGGGCGACATTTTCTGCCAGACCGGCGGCAGCAGGTGGATGCCCAAAAGGTGGTGACGCCGAAAGAGTTGGTGGCGGAATATGAACTGCCGGATCAGTTGATGCGGCTGCGGGTGCGGCGCGGCTCCGGTCTCATTGGTAAGAAGGTGACAGAGACGGGGTTGGGCCGGGATTTTAACGTGACGGTTCTGAAAATTATGCGGCTGCCTCAACGCCGGCAGGCGTTTGATTTTGGCCGCGCCCAACGCAAGGCTGCTGCGACCAAATTGAAAGCCAAACCGGTTCTGATTGAGGAGACGACTACCATCCAGCTTGACGATATTCTCATCGTCAAAGGGGAACCGAATGACGTAGCTCACGCGGCGGCTCGTTGGAATTTGGGGGTGCTGCCGGCCAAGCCCAAAGATGAAAAGGCCTTGCTCAGCCGGGAAGTGGGCGTAGCGGAGGTGGTGTTGCCCCGCCGTTCCCGGTTAATCGGCAAAACGCTGGCGGAAGTCCGCTTTGGTACGGTGTACAAGTTAACTGTTCTCAACATTAACCGGCCGGGTACAGAGGAAAAGCTGAATTTGCGAGACGCCAAGCTGCGTTTTGGTGACGTTTTGTTGGTGCAGGGGCCGTGGGATCGTATTGCCGTTTTGAAGGAAAACCGGCGTGATTTTGTGGTGATGGGCCAGCCGGAAGCGATGATTGAAGCGCCGCGTCAGGAGAAGGCGAAGGTGGCCCTGGTTATTCTGGCCGGGATGCTGGTGTTGATGATTACGGGACTGACGTCGTTAACGGCCGCGGCTATGTTAGCCGGTTTAGCCATGGTGGTAACGGGCTGTTTGACGATGGATGAGGCGTATGGCTTTATTGACTGGCGCAGTCTTTTTTTGATTGCCGGAATGATTCCTCTGAGTACGGCAATGGAAAAGGTGGGGGTGGTGGATGCGGCGTCGCAGGGGATGGTGGATTCGTTAGGCGTGATTGGGCCGCTGGCGGTCATGGCCGGGCTGTTTTTGCTGACGTCCGGATTTACCCAGGTATTGTCCAATACGGCTACGACGGTGATTGTAGCGCCGCTGGCTTTTGCGGCGGCGATTGATTTGGGGGTGCAGCCACACGCTTTTCTGATGGTGATAGCCGTGGCTGCTTCGATGGCTTTTATGACGCCGGTAGCTTCACCGACGAATACGCTGGTGATGGGGGCGGGAAATTATCGTTTTAGCGATTATGCCAAAGTGGGGCTGCCTATGGTGTTGATTGCGCTGGTTCTGGCGTTGTTGTTTTTGCCGCTGCTGTTTCCCTTTTAGAGTCACGAATTACACGCATTCTGTGGGGTAAAAAACTGTGGTTTTGCAGCGGCTTCTCAAGGACAGACGGGATTGAAGCCGGCGGGGCCGAGGATGATTTCCCAGAACGGCCGTAAGCCCCCACAATACAGCAGTTGTCCCTGGTTGTAGCTGTCCAGAGCGATGATGAGCAGGCCGCAGAAACAGCAGACGAGGATTAACAGGATGAGGCTGATGATGACGATGAGTTTGGACCTGGAGGTTTTGGCGGCGGCGGGTGGCGTTTCGGCTACGGCCGTTTCCGGCGGGGCGGCGGGTGTACTCGCTTCGCGGATAACGGGCGAGGCGGCCGATTCATCCCAATCGGGCAAGGGCGGCGGGGCCGGCTGGCGGCGCACAAATCGAGCCTTGATCGTCTCGCCAAAGCCAATCAGATCGCCATCGGCCAGGGAAACAGGGCCGGTTAGCCGCTGATTGTTGACAAAAGTGCCGTTGGTGCTGCCCAAATCCTCGATGGAATAGATGCTGCCCTGGCGCAGAATGCGGGCGTGATGCCGGGAAACTTCCGGGTCGTTGAGAACGATGTCGTTGGCGGCGGAACGGCCGATGCTGGAAATGCTTTGCTCCAGACTGAATTCCCGGCCGGCGTCAGGCCCTTTCTGGATGATAAAATAGGCCGGGTTCTCGCTAGGATATTCAGATGGATGTGCGCTCATTGAATGCTCCTGAATTTTTGGTAAATCAGTATGGGAGCGAGTATAAATCAGGCGGGGATTTTGTCAATTGACTTTGCGGGAGAAATGGAATGATTTTGCATATTACGACACGGGCAGCCTGGGATACGGCCGTTACCCAAAATGAATACCGGGACGCCTCTCTGGAAACGGAGGGGTTTATTCATTGTTCCACTGTGGCGCAGGTTTTGGGGCCGGCCAATGCGTTTTACCGGGGGCAGAAGGGCTTGGTGCTGCTGGGCATTGATCCGGCTTTGCTGGATGTGCCGGTGGTGTATGAGGATTGTTATGAGACGGGTCAGGCGTTTCCGCATATTTATGGGCCGCTGCCGGTTACGGCCGTCATTCAGATTTTCTCCTTTCCCCCCAATCCTGATGGTACGTTTTCCCTGCCGCCAGAACTGGGTTGACGGCCGTCGCACCCCTCTTTACTGCTTTTATGTTAAAATAAAAAATGTGAGCAAGCAGGTGCTATAGAGCAGATTTACATGACAGATATAGCAGATTTAGCGGAATTTTTAGAAAAATTACCCCCTTTTTCCAATCTCATTGATGACGAGTTGGCTGGGTTGGCAGCCATCAGTGAAGAGTTGGAATATGATGATGGCGCTATTGTTGCCTTTCAGGGGGACGTGGCAGATGCCATGTATATTGTGCGCAGCGGCCGTCTCTATGCAGAACGCCGCTCTTCTGATGATTCCGGCATGGTTCGGGGAAGAAAAGATTACCTGCCGGGTGATTATTTTGGCGAAGAATGGTTGTTTGTGCCCGGCGTTCACCCGGCTACAGTGAAGGCCACTTCTTTGCGGGGGGAAAAGGCTAAAGTGATTATTATCAAAAGCGGCCGTTTCCTGAACTTTATCAACCAATATCCCGACTGTATAGCAGAGCTGGAGCCGGAATATGATCCGGTAACTGACGAGCGTATTAGCGGTCTGGATACTGAGGCCTGGCGCGAAGCCCAAAAGGCCGACGCCAAAAAGAAAACCAAAAAAACAGTTGTCCCCATCCTGCCCGACGAGTTAGTGGAATATAGTTCGCGGCGTAGCAAGTATTATCTGCTGGTCAAACTCCTTTGGCCGGTTGTGGGCTGGATTTTGACGGTCGGTATTGTTTATTTTATTTTTGCCGGCCAGACGAAGGGTTCTTTTTTTTATGGTTGGGAGGGTACGGCCGTTATCATTACTTCCCTTATTTTCCTGGGAATTATCCTTTTTCGCATTTTGGATTGGTCGAATGATTATTTTCTGGTCACAAACAAGCGGATTGTGCATCGGGAGTTTGACCTGCGCACCTTCCGCATTGATATTAAGACCGCCCGGATTGATCAGATTCAGAGCGTGGAAATCGTTACCCCTTCCTTTTGGGCGAACTATTTGCATTATGGCAATGCTGTTATTACCACGGCTTCATCATTTGGCACGATTGTGTTCGACAACATTGGCAGTCCGGTTACTGTGAAGGAGGCGTTGGATCGTCTGACCAGCTTCGTCAAAAAGATAGACTCCAGCCGTCAACAAACGTTGATGCGACAATCTTTAGACAGTTATTTTGAAATTAATCCGAAATCCAAAATTGTAAAAGGTGTGGAAGACGATGGCGCCCCGGCTGGGCGGACTTCTCCGAATTTGACCGGCTCACTGGGTCACGGCCTCCGGAAACGTTTTGCCTGGCGTATTGATGAGGAAGGGACCATTACCTACCGCAAACATTACATTGTTCTCCTGTTTATGACGGCTGCGCAACTGGCCGGTTTTGCCTTGTTGTTTCTGATTGCCTATCTGATTATCAGCTTTTTTCCCCTCTCACTCAGCCAGGTTGCTCCGTTTTTTATTGTTTTATTTCTGATTGATTTAGCCTGGTTTGTTTGGGATGTGGAAGATTGGCGGAATGATATTTTTCAGGTGACAGATCGGATGGTGATTGATATTGACAGACGGCCGTTTGGCTTTGGTCAAAGTCAAAAACAGGCGCCTTTAGAAAGGATTCAAAATGTCAATGCCTATACGCCCGGACTGTTGCACACCCTGTTTAATTACGGTAATGTTGACATTGAAACGGCCGGCAGTGATATTAATATAGAGTTCGATGATGTCCCTTACCCCAGCGTTATTATGAGCGATATTTTTGCCCGGTTGGATCAGTTGGAAGAGAAGGCGTTCAAAAGACGAGCCGCAGCCCGTCATAAAGAATATGCGGTGATGCTGGATATTTATCAGCAGGCGCGGGAACAAGACCTGATTTCCCCACGAACACCAGAGGATATTCCTCCATTAGAAGATGAATCCGAAGAATAAAGAAGACCGTTTCCTAAAAATGCAGCACGAATCATTATGACAAAACTAGATATTGTGACGTTACCAGACCCTATTTTACGCCAAAAAACGCGCCCTGTAACCCGGTTTGATGATGAATTGCAGACGTTGATAGATAACATGATCGAGACAATGCGTGAAGCGAATGGCGTCGGCCTGGCAGCTCCCCAAATCGGCCGTTCTATCCAGCTTACCGTCATTGAGGCCCTGCCCAAAGAAGACGAGGAAGGAAATGAGATTCCCGACTCGCGTCAACTGTTTGTCATTGTCAATCCGCGCATCACGTGGGTCTCACGTGAGATGGTAGACGGCATCGAAGGCTGCCTTTCCATCCCCGGTTACCTGGGCGAAGTGGAGCGCCATCAGGCCATCCGCGTCCGGGCGCAGAACCGGCATGGCAAGAAGATTAAGCTCAAACTCAACGGCTGGACTGCCCGTATTTTCCAGCATGAAATTGATCACTTGCAGGGTATTTTGTACATTGATAAGTTGACGTCTCCCGATAATTTCTGGACGGAAGAGGCTTTCCAGGAAATACAGGAAAAAATGAAGGAAGAAGAAGCGATCCCCAATGCGTAGAGGAGAATAATGGCAGATTTAACCCGGGATGATGTGGAAAAAATTGCTCATTTAGCCCGCCTGGAATTGACGGAAGTGGAGAAAGTACTTTACCAGACGCAGCTTTCGGCCATCTTGCATTATGCGGAACGGCTCAATGAACTGGATTTGGACGACGTGCCGCCAACAGCGCACGCTATCTCCCAGCAAAATGTGATGCGGGAGGACGTGGTAGAGCCGCCCTTGCCTATGGAAGATGTATTATTCAATGCCCCGCAAACGGCCCAAAATCAGTTTGTGGTGCAAGCTATTCTGGATGAATAATGATGAACGCCGTGATTAATTCGAGCAACTCTTTGACCGCTTTGCCAGTCAGTGCGCGTACTCTTCAATTTGAGGCCTACCTGGACGAGCCTGGTTACGTGCCGCTTTTCTGGCAGGGAGATGCTTTGGGCCTTTTACGCCAATTACCCGACGCTTCATTTGACTTTTGTATGACCAGTCCACCTTACTGGGGCAAACGTCAATATCAAAATGGCGGACTGGGACTGGAATCCGATTACCGCGAGTACATTGAAAATCTGATCTGCATATGCCAGGAAATTTACCGCACGCTGAAACCCCACGGTTCGTTTTGGCTGAATCTGGGTGATTCATACCAAAATAAACAGTTATTGGGCATTCCCTGGCGCGTAGCTCTGGCGTTGACGGATGAACAAGGCTGGATATTGCGCAACGACGTTATCTGGCACAAGGTAAAAGGCGGATTGGACAATACCAAAGACCGCCTGCGCAACGTACATGAATATATTTTCCATTTTGTCAAAATACCCAAAGATTATTACTATGACGTAGACGCCATCCGCAACAAACCGGGCAAGGCCAAAATAAGCAATGGGGCAGTTGTATCAGCCACCGGTGTTTCCGGCGTGCGGTACAAACGGCAGATACAACTGTCTACCGCCTTAACTGAGCAGGAAAAGGAAGCGGCGTTGGCTGCTCTGGAAAATATGCTGCAAAAGGTCGCCCGGGGCGAAATCGCTGATTTCCGTATGATTATTCGCGGCCAGCAGCGCACCACCCATTCTGATTCCGGGCGGGTATCCGGGCGTGCCAGAGAGCTGCAACAAAAGGGCTTTTATTTTTTGAAATACCATCCCAAAGGCAGTAAACCGGGTGACGTATGGGATATTTTGCCTGAAGATACGCAAAAACGGCGTTTGCATTACGCGCCATTCCCGGAAGACCTTTGTAAAATTCCCGTTCTGGCTACCTGCCCGCCTGACGGCATTGTGTTAGACCCGTTTTGCGGTACAGGTACTACGATGCTTGTGGCGCGTCTACTAGAGCGAAAATCGGTAGGGATAGATATTGCACCGGAATATCTGGAAATAGCGGAACAGCGGTGTATGAGGCTGTTATGAATGAGTTGCTGGAACTTTACGCCATTTCCACAATACAGGATGGAATCAATTGGGCGGAAATTCTTGACAGGCAGATGTGCCCCTATTTGCAGAGGGTCTGTGGTAAAACCAGAAAAAGCACACCGAATATTACCATTGGCAGTTGTTCCGTTACATACGGCAAAGAGAACAGACGAATTATTATTTGCCCCCACCGGCTGCTGGAAAGGGGGCAGATTTTTCTGGATTGTATCCATTTGCTCACTTTACACGAACCGGGTAACGAATTACACGTTGTGCCCGAAGTAACAATTCCCGGCGGCTCTGTAGATTATTTTCTTGCTTCGGTCAGAGATGATCGCGTAATAGATTTTGTGGGTGTTGAGTTACAAACGCTGGATACGACGGGAACAGTTTGGCCGGCGCGTCAGCGTTTTTTGCAAGAGCAGGGCATAACGGGAATATCCCGCGAAGCAGACCCGGCTAAAAGTTTTGGCATGAACTGGAAGATGACTGCCAAAACAATTTTGATGCAGTTGAACCACAAAATTCAGACGTTTGAAAACGTAAACAAGCATCTGGCGCTTGTGTTGCAAGATTATTTGTTGACGTACATGCAGCAGGCTTTTCAATTTGAACACGTGGGGGATGCGCGTTTGGGCGATTCGATGCAGTTTCATGCGTATATGCTGGCGCAAGCGGAAAATGTTTCTTTTCGCCTGAAGTTGGCAGAGCGGCTTAGCACGGATGCGGCCGGCGTGGCTGCCTGTTTAGGGTTACAAGCAGACCCTAATGTTACGTTGGCGCGAATTGTGAAGATATTGAGAGAGAAAATTTCCCCGGAAACGCTGCTTTCCCCGGTATTAGGGTGATTTTATGAATTGGACGCAGTTAACCTTAACCGAATTGCGCACTGCCTTGAAAAAGGGCGAGACGACCAGCACGGCCGTAACCGAAGCCATGCTGACTCGTATCATCGAAAAAGACAACGACATCCAAAGCTACCTGACGCTGACGGACGAACTGGCCCTGGCCCAGGCGCGGGAGGCGGACGAGCGGCGGGCGCGGGGAGAAAACGCGCCGCTGCTGGGTATCCCCATTGCTGTGAAGGATATGATTTGCGTCAAAGGGGTGGAAACGACGGCCGGAAGCAAAATTCTGGAAGGGTTTACGCCGCCGTATGACGCTTTTGTGGTGCGGAAGCTGCGGGAAGCGGGGGCAGTCATCCTGGGCAAGACGAATACGGACGAGTTTGCCATGGGGTCGTCTACGGAAAATTCAGCCTACATAACCACGCACAATCCCTGGGATTTGAGCCGCGTGCCCGGCGGCAGCAGCGGCGGTAGCGCGGCGGCGGTGGCGGCGAATCTAGCTTATGGCGCGTTGGGCACGGATACGGGAGGCAGTGTGCGCCAGCCAGCCGCTTTTTGCGGTGTTGTGGGGCTGCGGCCGACTTACGGCCGTGTCTCTCGCTGGGGTGTAGTGGCTTTTGCCTCGACGCTGGATCAGGTGGGCGCGTTTGGCCGCACGGTGGCGGATTGTACGGCCGTTTTCCAAACCATTGCTGGCCATGATCCGCATGACAGCACGTCTCTGGACGTGCCCATACCAGATTATGAAGCGGCGCTGACGGGCGATATTCGCGGGCTGCGGGTGGGTGTGCCCCAAGAGTATTTTATCGAAGGGATTGATGCGGAAGTAGAAACGGCCGTGCGCGCTGCCATTGATCAACTGGCCGGACTGGGCGCAGAAATCGTGGAAATCAGCCTGCCTCACACCGAGTACGCCTTGCCTGTCTACTATCTCATCGCTCCGGCCGAAGCCAGCGCCAACCTGGCCCGTTATGACGGCATCCGTTTTGGTCCCCGCGTGCCGGGTAAGGATATGATTGATACCGTCAAGAAGACGCGCGCCCTGTTTGGCCCGGAGGTGAAGCGGCGCATCATGCTGGGGACGTATGCTTTGTCTGCCGGCTATTATGATGAGTATTACGGCCGTGCCCTGAAAGCGCGCACCCTCATCAAGCAAGACTTCCTCAACGCCTTTGAGCAGGTGGACGTGATTGCCGCCCCCACCACCCCCACCAC
>JALUPA010000389.1 GCA_027054335.1 Ardenticatenaceae bacterium | reverse complement strand
GCTTATAAGGCGCTGGTCATCGGCATTATAGCCCACGCCCTGTACAAAAGCGCCTTGTTCATGGTGGCCGGGATTGTAGACCACGAGGCAGGTACGCGCGATTTGCGCCGCTTGGGGGGATTGCGCCACGCCCTGCCGTATACCTTCGTCGCGGCGTTTATCGCCGGGCTGTCTATGGCCGGGCTGCCGCCCTTGTTTGGCTTTCTGGCCAAGGAAACCCTGCTGGCAACGGTACTTCATCCCACCCTGCCCCCGCTGGCTTCACAGTTGATGACGGCCGCAGCCGTCGCTACCGGCGCGTTGATGTTTGCCCAGGCCGGGCTGTTGGTCTACGACACCTTCATGGGGCAGCCACGCGACCCGGCCATCCAGGCCCATAAAGCGCCCGCGGCTATGTGGCTGGCTCCGGCCATCCCCGCCCTGCTCTCCCTCCTTATCGCCTTCCTGCCCGCACCCAAAGAGGAGGCGGTCTTGCTGGCGAATGCGGCCAGCGACGCTTTTGGGCAGCCGGTGAGCGTCTCGCTAAAGTTGTGGTACGGCCTGAACGCACCACTGCTGCTTTCCGGGATTGCCATCAGTTTGGGCGCAGTTATTTTCGCCTTCCGCCGCCCCATCCGCGCCTGGCAGCAGCAGTTGGCCCCTAATTTGAGCTGGAATGGGATATATGCGGCCGTTTTACGCGGGCTGGATGGGAGTGGTACGCTGGTTTTGCGGCTGCAATCAGGCCGATTGCGTTCCTATCTGGTGATTATTATTGTGGCGGCCGTTATGCTGGTAGTGGGCTTCAGCAGCCAGATGCGGCCTGACTGGACCGCCTTTTCCTGGGCCGGTTTGAATGAGATCGGGGAAATCCGGGTTTTGCGGCTGTTTACCCTGCTGGTGGCCGTAGGTGCGGCGGCGGCGACGGTGTGGCAACGGCGGGACGCCAATGCTATCCTGGCTTTGGGGGCGATGGGGTTGAGTGTGGCTGTGTTGTTTGCCCTAGAACCGGCGCCAGACGTGGCTTTGGTGCAAATTGTGGTGGATATTTTGTCGCTGGTGATCCTGGTGCTGGCTTTGGGGCGGCTGCCGCAGGAACACCGGGTTCAGGCGCAGGAAGTGTCAGACAGGGTGCGGGCGGGCCGGTCGAATGTGTGGCGGGATACGGCCGTAGCCCTGACCATCGGCGCACTCGTCACTGTTCTCACGCTGGTTGCCCTCACGTCCCGCCCCCGCACCAGTGTGGTAACGCCTTTTTATGAAGCCAACGCCAAAACGCTAACCGGGGCGACGGACGTTGTGGGGGCTGTCGTCGTAGATTTTCGGGCGCTGGACACGCTGTTGGAAATTACGGTATTTGGCATGGCCGGATTGGGCGTCTTTACCCTGCTGTATTACGCGGCGCGAAAGCATGGCGATACGTTCGGCCGGCGGGGGGAAGGGGGCACGGCCGTATTGCCCACACGCGGTATCAGCGGCCAAACACTCTCCCCCTTCATCCGCATCCCCGCCTACGCCACTCTGCCTCTGGCCCTAGTGCTGGCGGCTACCCAAATTATGTACGGCCACGACCAGCCGGGCGACGGTTTTACCGCCGGGGTCACTATTGGCCTGTCAATCGGTTTGTGGTATGTTGTTTTTGGCTATGAAGAAACGCGCCGCCGCCTGCCCTGGCTCCAGGCTTCAACCCTGATTGGCGGCGGTATTTTACTGGCAATTGTAAACGGAACGGCCGCTGCCTGGTTCACCGATTATTTTTTGGGGAATGTGGATTATGGCGCACTGATTAGCCTGCCTTTGCCGGCCGGCCTGTACATCAGTTCGTCCTTTATTTTGGAGATTGCCATCTGTCTGACCGTATTGGGCAGTGTGGCCTATATTTTGAATTCGCTGGGACGACCGGGGGAACAGTAAACGGTAATCGGTGATTGCGATTCATAAATTAGATCGGTAATCAACAAAGCTGTAGAATCGCTTAATGAACCTGAGCCACCGTTTAGACGTTTACCGATTTAATTTGCTCAGGTTCATAACCGACCACTGATTACCGAATACCTGAAACAATGGAACTAATAACTGCAATAGCAACCGGACTTTTATTCGCCATCGGGGTATTCCAATTGCTGCGGCGCAATTTAATTCGCTCGGTGATTGGGCTGATGATTTTGGGTACGGCCGTCAATCTCTTTTTGCTGGCAACAGGGGCTTACGCCGGTGACTATCCCGCCTACACAACGGCCGAATCACCCCACAGCGACGCCCTGCCCCAGGCGCTTATCCTGACGGCTATTGTCATCAGTATGGGCGGTATGGCTTTTGTACTGGCTATGATCAATACCATCTCGGCGCGTTACAAAACGGCCGATATGGATGAGGTGGATGGGTTAAAAAATTGATGCGTGAAAGCATGACAGGAAATATGCTTTAGCGTCTTGACGTTGTAACGTCAAAACGCTAAAATCTAACTATGAAAACACAAACAAAACGAGCAACTATTTACTTTGACCCCTTGCTGCATAAAGCTTTGCGAATCCAGTCGGCCGAAACAGAGCGTTCGATTTCCGATTTGGTCAATGAAGCAGTCCGATTAAGTCTCGCCGAAGATGCGGAAGATATTGCCGCCTTTACTGAACGCGCTCACGAACCAGATCTGCCATTTGACGAAGTACTCAAGGATTTGCAACAACGTGGCAAAATATAAAATCCGCATCAAGCCTTCAGCCGCCAAAGAAATTGACGACATCCCACACAAGAAGGATCGACAAAAAATAGTCGGGTGCATCCTGGCATTAGCGGATACTCCCCGACCTCCTGGGTGTAAAAAGCTGACGGGGCGGGAACAGTATCGCATACGGCAAGGCTGGTACCGAATAGTTTATGCCATTGATGATCAAGAGGTCACGATCTACGTGGTGAAAGTAGGCCACCGCAAAGATGTTTACCATTAACACGCCCCAATTTCTTGCCCTTTTGCCCATTCTCATTCCCCTGACTGGAGCAGTAGTGGCTTTGCTGTTACGGCCGTATCGCCGGATACAAGGCGGCTGGACGCTGGCTGCCATGCTGGCCTCGCTGGCCGTCAGCGGGGCGCTGCTGTGGACGGTGTGGCAGAGCGGCCAGCCGGTCGTGTACCAGTCCGGCAGCTGGGCGGCGCCTTTCGGTATTTCGTTAGTGGGCGACTTGCTGGCAGCGGTGTTTGTGGTAATGACCCAACTGGTGATGGTCACGGGCATCATTTACGCCCTGGGCAGCAAAGATGACGCAGTACACTACCCCGGCTTCTTCGTCCTCTTTTTGACGCTGGCAACGGGGCTGACGGGGGCCATGTTGACGGGCGATCTGTTCAATATGTACGTTTTTGCCGAACTGCTGGTCATTTCCGGGACGGTGTTGACGGCCGTATCCGATGACAAATTCGGTACGGAAGCGGCGTACAAATACTTCTACATCAGCCTGCTGGCCTCCTTCTTCATGCTCCTGGCAATTGGCAGCCTATACGTCTCCTACGGCACGTTGAACATGGCTGATTTAAGCTGGCGCATCGGGCAAAACCCAGACGGGCTGCTGCTCTACCCGGCAATTGGCTTTTTGCTGGCGACGTTCATGGTCAAGAGCGCCGTCTTTCCCTTCCACTTCTGGCAGCCAGACTTCCACGCAGCCGCGCCGACGGCCGT
Source organism: Ardenticatenaceae bacterium (assembly GCA_027054335.1). GTDB lineage: Bacteria > Chloroflexota > Anaerolineae > Promineifilales > Promineifilaceae > JAJRTP01. The sequence continues at coordinate 8,291 of JALUPA010000389.1, read as the reverse complement.
ATCCGCAATGCTCTCCTCTGTGGTGGTCAAATTTGGCGTGTACGGCTTCCTACGCATGACCACCTTGCTCTTTATAGCCCAGGCCCCCGCCATCCGCTTCGTTTTGCTGATATTGGGCGTGGTGGGCATTATTTTTGGCGGCCTGTCGGCCATTGGCACGCACAACGTCAAGCGGATGCTGGCTTACTCCACGCTGGCGCAGGTCGGTTTTATTCTGGTGGGGATTGGCTGGGGTACGGTGCTGTCCACGACGGCAGCCATCGTTTTTACCTTCAACCACAGCCTGATCAAGGCAGCGATGCTGATGCTGGCCGGGTACGTTGCCAGCCGCGCTTCAGTCAAATCGGCGGCGTTTACCGTGGTGACGGGTGTGGGGCAAAAATTACCAGCGGCGGGACTACTCTTTTTTCTGGGTGGGCTGGCGCTGGCCGGTATTCCGCCAACCAGTGGGTTTGTGAGCAAGATGCTTTTGTTTAACAGCGGCGTCAGAAGGGCTGATTATGTGGCCCTCCTGACCATTGGCGCGGCCAGTATTTTGACGCTGCTCTACACTACCCGCGCCTTCCAGCGCATCTGGCAGCAAGAACCGGCAAAGGGCATCTACACAAAATCGAGCGGCGACCAACTGCTGGCGCCGGCGCTGCTCATTACGCTGGTTCTGGTGTTGGGTGTGTGGGCCAGCCCGTTGGTACAAGTAGCGCAGGACACAAGTTTGTGGCTGGTGCGGTCGGCCGGATATATTACGGCCGTATTGGGAGGATAGATGGTTCGTTTACGCTCAATTTTACTGCTGACGTTGGTTTATCTGGCCTTAACGGCTAATTTACGGCCGTTAAACATTCTGGTTGGCGTACTGCTGGCGGTGGGGATTACGGCCGTGCTGCCCAACCCCGGCAAAAAACTGCAATGGCGTCGTCTGCCCGGTATCATCGTAGCTTTCATCCGCTACATCTTCACCCTGCTGTACGATTTGCTAGTCAGCGGCATTCAGGTAGCCCGCATTGTTCTCAGCCCAAAACTGAGCATCCGGCCCGGCATCATCGCCATCCCCTCCGGCTGCCAGGATGAGATGGCCGTGGCCCTCAGCGCCCACGCCATCACCCTGACGCCGGGACAATTGGTGGTGGAGATTGACGACGACGGCGTGATGTATACCCACATGTTGAACGTGCCCGACGCCGAACAAAACATCCTGGCCGCCCAAAAAATGCGCCAGGAATTATTGCGGGAGATTTTGTGAAGCCCTATGACAACCATTCTGATAACTGCCCTCTACACCTCTCTCATCATCCACATCTTCCTCATCGCCGTGGCCGTGTGGCGGGTGTGGCGCGGGGAAAATAGCATTGACCGGCTCATCGGCACGGATGTAGTTACAACGCTAATGTTGGCAGTGCTGGTGCTCATTTCACTCATTTTTCGGGACAGCGTTTACATTGACGTGGCGCTGGGCTTGGGCGCGTTAAGCTTTATCGGCACGGTAGCTCTGGCAAAATTTTTGGCGGACGAGAAGATTTTTTAAGATGGATACTATTCTGCAACTTCTGGCTTTAATTGCGGTGATCGTCGGCACATTTTTTTCTGTCGTGGGGGTGCTGGGCCTGGTGCGCCTGCCGGATGTGTATACTCGCCTGCACGCGACGGGCAAGGTGAGTGTTTTCGGCGTGGCGCTGCTGTTGATTGCGGCTGTTTTGTGGACGCCGTTAGGCTGGGGGAAGGCGCTCCTGCTTATTATTTTGCTGATGGTGGCTGGCCCGGTTACAGCGCACGCCATTGCTTCAGCTGCTTACCGGCTGGGCATCCCTATGAAGGATGCGGTACGGGATGATTTAGCAAGTGAAAGTGAGGGAATAGAGTAAAGGGCTGTATTTCTTCCGGTTGGGCCACAAACATGCGTAAAAGGCAACGGCCGTCTTTCTGCCAGATGGGTCACAAAAGTCTACGTCCCGGTAAATAGTGCGTTTAGTAACGGCCAGTTTCTCAGCCAGTTCAGCCGTCCGCATTCCTTCCGGCGTCAGAAGGAGAAGCTGTTTAATTTGCCGCAGCCGGGCCGTGCGAGATAGTTGTCTTAACATAAGCCCCCCAAGATAGACCACATGTTCTATTTTGGGATAATTTACGCTATAATGCCAGAAAATCTTGCCAACTATGTCGGGGTAGTTTACAGTATGAAGGCGTGACATGAGAAAATATCCCATCAAATTGCTGATCGTTGAAAGAAGTATGCCAAATGTCCACCGGATTCGTAGCTATCTGACGGAAGCGGTTGGGTCTACCTACGCCCTGGAAATTCAGGAAGCCAGCCGGTTGGACACAGCCAGGGCAGCAGTTTTGGCGAACACGTTTGACGTTATACTGCTGAACCCGCACTTGCCGGACGCAGCCATCATAACGGCCGTCAGCGAGATGAGAACGGCCGTGCCCGCCACCCCCATTATCATCCTGACTACATTAGACGAACCTGATCACATCCAACAAATCATCCAGACCGGCGTACAAAATCTGCTCCGTATCGAGGAACTGGATGGGCCGCATCTGCACCGGGCCATTTTCCTGGCCCTGGAATGGAAAAAGATGCTGGCCGATCAGCGCCAGATCACTGCTGAATTAAAACAAAAAGCAGCAAAACTGGAAGCACGCAACGTAGCCCTGGACGAATTTGCCTCCACTTTGGCCCACCAAATACAAGGGTTGCTCAGCCAAATGGTCGGCTACGCCAGCTATCTGGAGATGCACTATGCCGCAGACACCAATCCGGACGTGCAGCAATCGCTCACCCGCATCGTAGAAAGTGGGCACAAGATGGACAACATCATCACGGAAATGCTGCTGTTAGCCAGCATCCGCTCCGGGGAGATACAGGTCTACCCTCTGGACATGGGGCGCGTGGTTAACGAAGCCCAAAAACGGCTGCGCTATCTTATCCGGGAACGGCAGGCGGAAATTATCATGCCGGATAGCTGGCCCACAGCCCTGGGTCACGCTCCCTGGATCGAAGAAGTGTGGCTCAATTACATGGGCAATGGCCTGAAGTACGGCGGCGACCAGCCCCGTCTGGAATTGGGCGCGGCCGTTCAGGATAATGGCATGGCGCGTTTTTGGGTGAAAGATTACGGCATCGGCATCACGCCGGCCGATCAACTGCGCCTGTTTAAGCCGCACACCCGGCTGCGCCCCCGGCGTTTTAAGGGGGAAGGGCTGGGGCTGTCTATCGTGAAACGGATTGTGGTCAAGTGCGGTGGCGAAGTGGGGGTTATCAGTGAAGCGGGACAAGGGAGTACGTTCTGGTTCACACTGCCGGAGGCGGAGTCGTAGATCGTCCCGTTGGTTAAATGTCAGGTGAATATGTTTGGCGGATACGGCCGTCATCGGCATAATTCCCCCTTTAACAGCGTCCAAAGGGCAACTGTATGAAATTTTGGCAAAAATTACGCAAAACAAATAAACCGGTCATCGTCGTTTCCGGGCTGCCCCGCTCCGGCACGTCCATGATGATGAAAATGTTGCAAGCGGGGGGCATTGAACCGATTGTAGACAACATCCGCGCCGCCGACGACGATAATCCCCAGGGTTATTTTGAGTTTGAGCGGGTGAAGCAACTGGACAAAGGAGATACTGCCTGGGTGGCTGAGGCGCAGGGCAAAGCGGTCAAGGTGATTTCCCAACTGCTCAAATATCTGCCCGGCGAGTATGAATACAAGGTCATCTTTATGCGCCGGGCTATGCCGGAAATCCTGGCCTCGCAAAAGAAAATGCTGGTCAACCGGGGCGAAGACCCTGACAAGGTAAGTGATGAAGAAATCTCGGCCTTGTTTGAAAAGCATTTGCAAAACGTGATGACCTGGCTGGATGCACAGCCCAACGTATCTACACTTTACATTCACTACAGGGAAACGCTGGCTGATCCGCAAACGCAGGCGGAGGTAGTGAATGAGTTTTTAGGCGAGGGATTGGCTGTGGAGGGGATGACGGCCGTGATAGACCCCACTCTCTACCGCAACCGGCAAAGCTGAAACTGACAGTACTTTTCGGGGAGAAGCCGGCAAAAATAGTGCCATCGTAATTCGTGAGAATTCGTGAAATTCGTGTCAGATTTTTGGGATGATTCAGCAACCTGAAAAGTTAACTTGACACTTTGTAAGGCGATTTTGTAAATTGCCCTCTGGACGATTTTGCAAATCGTCCTACAAGTTGTGAAGGAGAATTTGAACCATCTCCTCTTCACTACAAGAATAAACGTAAAAGAACCATCTTTTCCGGTACGCTTGACTCAGACGCTCAGGCAGGTAAGAATTCTGTAAGAGCAATGGCCGTGATCTTGATGCCATCTGTTTTTTCGTTAAAATTTAACTGCGGTTAACTTACAAACTAACCATCATTCACACCATTCTTATTGTCTGCAAAAATAAGGATTTAGCTTGGTATGCCAAAGTCGAAAGAAACAAACCACGACGAAACCAGTTGCGTCGAAATCATCCACGAATCCGTCGCTGATAAAGAAGGCATCCTGCAAGTCCGGGCCGTGCCGGAAGCCGGGAAAATCGCCGTTGACTACAACGCCAGGCAAATTTCAGACGCCGACGTAGCTCAAGTTACGCAGCACCTCAGCCCGGAGTTGAAAAAACGCTGGCACACTTGCACCATGCGCCTGGGCAAGTCCGGCGGCCGCGCCTGTGAATCCTGCGCCATCGGCCTGGAACGACGCCTGGAACAAATCAGCGGCGTGCGTCAGGTTTCAGCCAGCTACATGGGCGGAGCCTTAACGGTCACGTATGACAGCACCCAGGTTTCCCCGGAGGAGATCAGCCGGGAAGTCAGGCAGATGGGCGTAGCGATTATGCCCTCGGCCGCAGAAGCGTGTGAAACAGATGAAATGTTCCTGCCCGCTACACACCATCAGGTTTGGGACTGGTTTAGCCACAATCCGGAAGCTATCCTGACGCTCATCACCCTCGTCGCCATGTCCGCTGCCTGGGTACTGGAAAAAACGACGGAACTGCCTCTCCTTATCGCCGGTTTATACGTCGTCGCTTACGCCGCCGGGGGGTACTACGGCCTGAAAGGAGGTCTTGAATCACTGCGCCAGAAGACGATTGACGTGGATTTGCTCATGATTCTGGCGGCTGTCGGTGCGGCGCTGGTTGGCCAACCGTTTGAAGGGGCCATGCTCCTCTTCCTCTTTTCCCTTTCCAACGTGTTGCAGGATTTTGCCATGGATCGGACGCGCAACGCCATCCGGGCGCTGATGCAGTTACGGCCGTCCCAAGCCCTCATCCGTCGCGGCGATAAAGAATATCTGCTGCCCATCGAACAAGTCACCATCAGCGACCTTATGATCGTCAAACCGGGCGACCGCATTGCCCTGGACGGCGTGGTAGTAGAAGGGGAAAGCAGCGTAGACCAATCGGCCGTCACCGGCGAATCCATGCCCGTCGGCAAGAAGCCGGGCGAGCAGGTCTTTGCCGGCAGCATCAACAAAAACGGCCATCTGGAAGTGCGCGTCAGCAAACTGGCTAAAGATTCCACCATTGCCCGCCTCATCCAGATGGTGGAAGAAGCCCGCAGCCAGAAAGCAGAAACGCAGCGTTTCATTGATAAAGCAGAGCAGTATTACGCGCTGGGGGTCATCATCCTCACCTCTCTGTTCATCGTCGTGCCCCTTATCTTGTGGAACGCCCCTTTTGCCAGTACATTTTACAAGGCCATGACCATTCTGGTAGCGGCCTCTCCCTGCGCTATCGTCATCAGCACCCCGGCTACCGTTCTCTCAGCCATCGGCAACGGGGCCAAACGAGGCGTCCTGTTCAAGGGCGGCGCCTACGTGGAAAATGCGGCCACAATCAAGGTGATGGCTTTTGACAAAACGGGCACTTTAACGATTGGCGAACCGCAAGTGACGGACATTCATCCCATCGCCGACCTGGACGAGAATGAACTGCTGGCACTGACCACGGCCGTCGAAGCCAAATCAGAACATCCCCTGGCCCAGGCCACCATCCGCGCCGCCGAAGCGCGCCAACTGAACATCCCCGCCACCAACGACTTCCAATCCGTCACCGGCAAAGGGGTCATGGCCCGCGTGGACGGTCACGTCATCCACATTGGCAACCCGCGCTACTTTGCCGGGCATGATTTTGCCGGATTGGCGGAAGCGGAAGCCATCGTCACCAACTATCAGGAGATGGGCAAGACCAGTGTTCTGGTGGTGGAGGAAGACGGGGAGGGTCACGGCCGTATCCTGGGGGTGATTGCTTACGCCGACGTGCTGCGTTCGGACGCCGCCGACGTTATTGCCGATCTGCACAAACGGGGCATCGAACACGTTGTCATGCTCACCGGAGACAATGAGCGGGTAGCCCGGCGTATTGCCGAACAGGTGGGTGTGGATGACGTTTTTGCCGAATTGATGCCGGAAGATAAGGTAACGGCCGTCAAACGAGTCCGTGAAAAATACGGCCCGGTAGCTATGGTCGGCGACGGCGTGAACGACGCCCCCGCCCTGGCTACGGCCGATATCGGCATTGCCATGGGTGCAGCGGGGACTGACGTAGCCCTGGAGACGGCTGACATCGTTCTCATGGCCGACAACCTGGACAACCTGCCCTACCTCATCGGTCTCAGTCGCCAAACCCGCCAGACCCTCATCGTCAACCTGACCTTCGCCCTGAGCATGATCGTCCTCATGCTTCTCCTCATCATCTTCAGAAATCTGCCCCTGCCCATGGTCGTTTTAGGCCACGAAGGCGGTACCGTTCTGGTTTCTCTCAACGGAATGCGGCTGCTCAAATATAAGGGTTAACGGTGATGGGAGGTGCTTCACAATCTCCCATCACTTCTAATTTTCCCCGCCTTGACATCCAGCCCAATATTTATTAAAATTCTAAACAATAATTTAGACACATCAAAAAGAGGTAAACATGGCTTATAATCCACTGGAAGCATTATTAGCCGGTATCGCTTTTGTAGGCATCCTGGCCCTGATTTTCTGGCCGGATAAGGGCCTTTACGGACGCTGGCAGCAATCCCGCCGCCTGACACAGCGGGTGCTGACGGAAGACGCCCTGAAACATATCCACGAAGATGAGATGAACGGCCGTATCCCTACCATCGCCAGCATTGCCGGTTCTCTGCACATCAGCCAGAATGATACGGCCGTTCTCCTGACCCACATGCAGGCAGAAGGCTTGTTGCAAATTGAGGGCGACAGCATCGAACTGACGACCGAAGGGCGCACGGCTGCCCTGCACATCATCCGTGCCCACCGCCTATGGGAGCAGCACCTGGCCGAAGAAACCGGCTACCACGAAGTAGACTGGCACACGATAGCTGAAACGCGAGAACACGAACTCAGCACCGCGGAATTGGACGACATCGCCACCCGCCTGGGCAATCCCATTTACGATCCCCACGGCGACCCCATCCCCACGGCCGACGGCAAGATGGTAATGCCCCAAAGCCAGCCCTTGTCCACCCTGCCGGTCAACAAGGCAGCTCGCATTGTCCATCTGGAAGATGAACCGGAAACAGTTTACGCCCAACTGGTCGCCGAAGGGCTGCAACCGGGGATGACCGTGCGTGTGCTGGAATCCACCCCGCAGCGGGTACGCTTCTGGGCCAACGGAGACGAACACACGCTGGCGCCTTTAATCGCAGCCAACGTCTCAGTTGTACCCTTGCAAACCCAGCCGGACATAGTCGCTGACGCGGGTGAACCCCTGTCCAATCTGGCAATTGGAGAAACGGCCGAGGTCGTCATGTTGACCCCCGCCTGCCGCGGCGCAGAACGACGCCGGTTTATGGATTTAGGTATCCTGCCCGGCACGCAGATCACCGCCGAAATGCGCAGCCCCAGCGGCGATCCCGTCGCTTATCGCATTCGCGGCGCCGTCATTGCCTTGCGCGAAGAACAGGCAAAATATATTCGAGTGCGGAAATTAGAAGTACCGCTGGTTAGTGACCATCCAATTACAGGACAAAAACAATGACAAAACAAACATACAAACCCCCCGGCGAAGCGTGCGAAGTATGCCCGGCGCACAAAGCCGCCAATTTGCTCAAATTGGGCATTGACATGGATGATTGGGATTACGTTGTAGCCCTGGCGGGGAATCCCAATACGGGCAAGAGTACCGTTTTTAACGCCCTGACCGGCCTGCGCCAGCGCACCGGCAACTGGCCGGGAAAAACAGTGACCCGCGCCGAGGGCGGCTACCGCTACGGCAACCATCAATACAAACTGATTGATTTGCCCGGTACCTACTCCCTGCTTTCCACCAGCCTGGATGAAGAGG
>JALUPA010000388.1 GCA_027054335.1 Ardenticatenaceae bacterium | reverse complement strand
ACATTCGGTTACGAACAAAGTCGCGCCAGGGTTACACCCGCCCGGCTGCTTATGCTCTCGTTAGAGTGCGACACGAAGTTGTATGAGTAGCTGTTACGACTTTAACAAAAAGGACATAACCTGATGTTCTACCATCAGTACCCTACTGGAGCGTGCGTTGCCAGCAATGGCTCGGTGCGAAGCCTTCGGGACAATGAAGCCTCATCTTTAACAAGATGGTCGTGGAATCGAGAGAGAAAGCGGCGACTGCCAATACCAGGCAGGCCGGGAGCTAGGGTTTTGTGGTATGGTCAACATATGCGAAACGTGATAAGCCCGTAGTTTTCCCGACAGGGAAAGCAAGCTGCAAGGCGAGCCGATAGTTAATCTGTGGTCTGTTTTTATTCCCCGATTTGGGTGAAGCCTAACGGAATCCATTGATATTGGGCGGTGATGCGTTCGTCGAGGATGGGCAACGGCCGTCCCGTGAAAGCGTCATAAAGCTGCAAGGTGGCGCCGACGGTTTGGCCGGGCACGGCCGTTTCAGCCACAGACAAAACGGGCGCACCGGGAGCCGGTTTTTCGCTGATGCAGTATTCAGTATAGTCGGGAGATGTGCCGTCCGGATAGGTGATGAGGACGGGAGAGGTCACCTGCGAACCGGCAATCCATTTGAGCGTGGGGATTGCTCCCATGGCCGGAACGGAATCGTAGGAATCACACCAGGCCCAATGGTAGCCATCCTCCTCAAAGCCAATGAGACGCACGGCCGTAACCAAATCGCGCAAAACAGGGCGGCTGGCGGTGAGATTTTGAGGAAGAGAGAATCCGTCACCAGGAGAGATTGGCGATTGGTGATTGGTGATTGCCTGGCCTGTCCACACAAGCCCCCGACCCAACGGCACGTAATACCCAACTGACCGATCACCGAATACCGAATACCGATTACTGACCACCCCCCACGGGCCGCGCAGAGCCGGTAAATTGTCAAAGTTACGGTCGCGCGTTTCCGTCACGTAACCGTCGGTTGTTTGCCAGTGCAGGTAGAGGCGGGGCCGCTCGGGCAAGGTGTTGTCCCAGTCATAACCGATGAGGCGGCGGGTGGAGTCGTCTGCGACGGGACGGTAAAGGCGGTTTTGGCTGGCAGGCGGCCAGGCAGCGGCGGTGATGGTGAGGGTTGTCAGCGGCAGTTGCACATCACTGGAGCCGATGAGGACGTTGTACGTGCCGGGCAGTGTGCCGGGGCGGGGCGTCAGGCGGAGTTGGGTCAGGGTGATACCTTCCGGTTGGGGTTGGACGGTGAGATCGGCTTGGGCGTAGAGACGGCCGTCTGTGCCGATAAGGTGGGCATAAAGCGAGACTGGGGATTGGGTTATTTCGCCTTCATCGTTCAAACGTGTAATGGGTTTCCAGGCGAGGGTGAGGCTGGCTTCTTCACCGGCTGCTACGGTGGCCGGCTGCAAATGGTAGGCCAGGAATCTGGCGTTGTCGAGGGTGTCGTTGAAAGGGGTGAAGTTGGCGGGTACGACCGTGCGCGGCTGCTGACAGAAGAGGAACGCTTCGCCTAATGGTTCGGCAGGGGGTAAGGTTTGGTAGGCGGCTGCATCGAAGTTGGTGGCGATCACGGTACGGCCGTCGGCCAGCCCTTCAGCAATGGCTCGCGCCCACGTCTGGCTGTATGGCTCCCCGCCGGGAGCGACGTATTTGATGGTTACGTCCGGCCGTTGCCCTTCCGCATCCTGCAAATACCAAAGTGGCGTTACCCAATGCCAGTTTGCCAGGATGAGGCTGTCTGACGGGGCATCCTGCAGAATGGTTTGCGTATAGTCGCGAGTATCACTGTTGGCGCGCAGCCAGGCGTAGCTGGGAAAATACTGCCAACCTTGGTACAACCCGGCCACGACCAGACTGGCGATGAATAGCTGGCCCAATGCCCGGCTCAATTTTGTAGCGCGATTTTGTAAATCGCGCCGGAACGATTTACAAAATCGTTCTACGAATTGGGGTGCGTCTTTGTCCAGCTTGCCGACGGCGTATCCCAGAAAAATGACTAGGGGAAGGTAGGCGGGCAGCATATACTCCACCGTTTGCGGGGCGCGGCCTTCGCTTTGCACACTTTCGTTACTGCCGCCTACCGCGCCCAGCGCCAAAGCCAGCCGCCATGCCTGCTTCAGCAGCAGAAGGAAGCCGACCAGCATCCCCAACAGCAGCCAGGGGAAAAATTGGAAGGTGAAGACGTTGCCCATCAGTTTGAACCGCTCAAGCAGAACGATGGGTTGCAAGTAGTAGAAGAAATCCCCCTGAAAGCCCAGGCCCAGAAAGTGATTGAGGAAGCCGGGCAGCGTCGCCAGACTTTCTTTTGCGCCGCGCACGTCGGCAAAGGCCCGTAGGGGCAGGTAAAGGAGGGGGAGGAGGGCGAGGAGGAGGATGAGCAACGGCCGTCCCCATCTTTGCGGCGTCACAAAAAAGCGCCAATCCAGCCCCAACAAAAACAGGACAAAGACCAGCCCCATAAATGCCAGCGATAAATGATGCGTCACCCCCAATCCCAACGCTGCCACCAACAGTAGCAGCCACTTTCCCCCTAATCGCCAATCTCCCAATCTCCAATCTCCATACAACTGCACCAACGCATAAATTGCCAGCGTCGCAAAAAAAACGGTCAGGCTGCGGATGTTGGCCGTGGTGGCTTGTGCCCAGAAGGTAGCGGCTGTGCCCAGGGTGATGACGGCCGTAACCGACGCCAGATGTCGCCGCGCCAACTGGTAAACCGTCAGGTAAAGCAAAACCAGGGTGGCCGTGCTGGTGACGGCCGAGAACAGGTTGACCATGTAGGCGGGCGAGGCAGGGCCAGGCAGCCGGGTCAGCAGGTGGGCCAGGAGGGTGTAGAGAGGGAAGCCGGGGGGATGGGCCACGCCTAACTGTGCAGCGATGAGTTGAAACTCCCCGTTGTCGGCGGGCAAAATATCGGGAGCCAGGGTGAAGATGTAGAGAGCGCCAAAGAAAACAGCCGTGCCCAGCGTCCCCAGCCACAACTTTTGCTGTTCCGTTAAAACGGCCGTCTGGAAAACAGGCGACTCGTTGTACCCGACCAGTATCAGGGTAAAGAGAGAGAGTGCGCCGACGAGAACGGCCGTTACCGGATCAGGTTCCGGGTAAAATACGTACAAAAAAAGCAACAGGAGCGGCCAGGTGGCGGGTAGCCGGTGCAGTTTGACCATCCTTGCTGCCAGGAGCAGCATGAGCAGCGTCAGAATCAGCGCGGCTGCCGCCCCGGTCTGGTAAACCCAGGCCCATTGTTCACTGACGACCCGGCCGGTGTATAAACCGAGTGCCAATGTTGGAAGTAACCATACGGCCGTTTGCCGGATTCGTTGCCACATAGCGCGGGATTATAACATAGTCCCTCGATTCCCCTGCTTCCTTTCCCCGAAATTTCCCCTGACAAGAACTTTGAGATAATGCTATACTAATTATATGAGCGATACAGTCACCAAACCGCCTTTGCCTCCGGCCGTGCTGCCGTCTGACGGCGAGGCATCCGGCAGAAAATTTATTGCCGACCGGTATGAAGTGATCAATAAGCTGGTCGGTGGGATGGGGTTGGTTTATCTGTGCCGGGATCATCTGACCAGCAGTCTGGTGGCCCTGAAGACGTTCAAGCCGGAATATCTGTCTAACCGGGCAGCCCGTGATTTGTTTTTGCGGGAGGGCACGATGTGGGTGGAATTGGGGCAGCATCCTCATATTGTGCAGGCGTATCGCATGGAGCGCATTGGCGACGGCCGTGAGATTTACCTGGTGCTGGAATGGATTGTGCAGCCGGAAGGAAAATCATCCCCTTCACTGCGCTCCTGGCTCAGGCCGGGCCAGCCGCTGCCGGTGGAACAGGCAGTTTCTATTGCTTTGGGGGTGGCTCGCGGTATGAAATATGCCACCCAAAAAATCCCCAACCTGGTACACCGGGACCTGAAGCCGGAAAATATTCTTATTGGTTATGATGAGGCGGCGCGGGTGACGGATTTTGGTCTGGCCAGTACGCTGTCGGAATTAAAACCGGGCCAGACCGGCACGTTGAGTAACAAGAA
>JALUPA010000387.1 GCA_027054335.1 Ardenticatenaceae bacterium | reverse complement strand
CCTTGGGTATCATCTTGTTATTACTGGCATTTGTCACCAATTTGACGGCCGTGCGGCTGCAAAAGGAATAAGAGTGTTCCCGTGAGTACACAACAAGCAATTCGCCGATTCAAACAGGCAGTTAAAAAAATTTACGGTTCTCGGTTGAGGCAGATCGTTCTTTATGGTTCCTGGGCGCGGGGCGATGCTACTAAAGAGTCGGACATTGATTTAATGGTTGTGTTATCCGGCAAAGTACAGCCTGGCCTGGAATTGGATCGTATGATTGACGTTATTACGGATATAAACCTGGAATATGATGTGTTGATTTCTGTTTTGCCGGTATCTGAGGATAACTTTAATACGTTACAAAGTCCACTACTATTGAATGTTCGTAAAGAAGGAGTTCCCGCATGAATGAAATGGATTCCCTTCTGGCACGAGCGGATAAATACTTGCAAAGTGCCAGATTGCTTTTAGATGCGGGAGATTATCAATTTATAGAAAACGTCCGACAGTACCTTACGGGAAATGAATTTGTCTAGCGTCGTTTATTCTCTTGCGGGTGTAACGAAACGATATAACGGCCGTACTGTCCTAAACCTGGATACGCTGGAAGTGCGAGCAGGGGAAGTGCTGGCCATTGTGGGGCCGAGCGGGGCGGGAAAGAGTACGCTGCTGCGGCTGCTGGCTTTTCTGGAACGGCCGTCGGCGGGGGAGTTGGCTTTTTACGGCCGTCCTGTGACTGACCAATGGCCGGATTTGGCGGCGCGGCGGCGGGTGACGATGGTGTTTCAACGGCCGCAGCTTTTGCGCCGCTCCGTGCGGGAGAATGTGGCTTACGGGTTAGGCGTGCGGGGGGAACAGGAGAATGGGCAGGTTACGGCCGTGCTGGATCAACTGGGTCTGACTACTGTAGCCACGGCCAAAGCTCACACCCTCTCTGGCGGCGAAGCGCAGCGGGTGGCCCTGGCCCGCGCTCTCGTCCTCCGGCCGGACGTGCTGCTCCTGGATGAACCGACGGCCAATCTGGACCCGTACAACATCAACATCATTGAGCAATTTGTGCGCCGGGTGAACGAGGAGCAAAACACAACTGTCGTCATTGTCACCCACAACATTTTCC
>JALUPA010000386.1 GCA_027054335.1 Ardenticatenaceae bacterium | reverse complement strand
CTGTTACACTCGCATTGACAGCAATCGCCTCGCCATCCTGAATTACGATCCGGCCGGCAGCCAATGGACAGAGACGTACAGCTACACCCTTAAAGTAGGCACCCCCGGCTACATCGCCCCCGTCAACGCGGCCGATAATCTGTACCTGGCGGCCACGTTTTCCTCTATTTCATCCCAGGCATCCTACTTCGCCCTGGCGCAAGACGGGCAGACTGTGACCGAATTTACGATATCCTCCAAACTGCCCGACCAGCCGGGCGGCATTGGGTTCCCGGCAGATTTTGGCGTGTACGCCCCCAGTCCGGACGGCCGTTACCTCCTGTTCAGCGCCGGGCGAGGCGATCCCCCCAAATTTACCTACCGCCTTCTGGAGGTATCCGCCTGCCTGAACGGCGACTGCCAGATGCAGCCTGTTTCCGGCCCGCTCCACTGGTCGCCCGGCGGTAAACAAGCCGTTCTGGAAGACGGCTCAGACATTTCCCCCTCGTATTTCACGACGTTACGGCCGTCTCCACTTTACCTGACAGACGCGACCGGCGAGAACCGCCGCGAAATCGGCCGGGGCGCGGCCCCCTTCTGGCTGGATGAGCAGACGTATGGCTACGTCCGTTTTGACGACGATGGCGGCCTGTCGCTGGTGACGGCCGTCGCCAACGACAACCAGCCCCGCCCGCTGACTACCCTGGAAGCCCTGCGCCAACTCATCCCCGCCGACCAACGGCCGGACAGGCTGCGGCCCACCTCCATCTACCCGGCGCAGCACAACCCGCACTTCCTCGTCGTCCGCGCCGTGCCCGCCGCCGGCGATGAAACCAGCTACTATTTCGCGCTGGAACTGAATGAGGATTTTACGGCCGTCGCCGCCGCTGAACTGGCCCTTTTCTCTGTCAATCCCGATCCCGGCAGCTTCCCCTCCTTTATCGCCCTGGACTGGTCGCCGGACGGCCGTTGGCGCGCCTTGTACCAGTTCGACAACGGCCAGCCAACCGTCAGCCTGACGCCGCAAGGATACAGCGGCAGCCCGGAAGGCCAGTTCACCTTCAGCGCCGAGCGCGCCCTCTGGAACGGCGACTGGCTGGCAGCTGTCAGCGACGGTTACCTGCTCCTGACCGCCCCCGCCTACAATTACCGGGAAATCATCCCGCATGATTTGGCCGGCTGCCGGGTGGTTTATTGGGGAGATTAGATTGGAGATTAGAGATTGGAGATTGGAGATTGGGAGATCACATCAATCTCCAATCTCCCAATCTCCAATCTCCATGCAATAATGACCGATCTTATTCTCGCTCTCGATTTTGGCGGCACGAAGTTGACCGCCGCCTTGTGTGATGAAAACGCGCTGTCGGCCGCCGCGCCGCAATGGCTGGCGCATAAACGCATCGGCTCGCCGGCCGCCCCCACGCGCCAATCTGACCTGACAAATATGCTGGCCCTGGCGCGGGAACTGCTGCACGGCCGTCAACCTACGGCCGTCGGCGTCAGCTTTGGCGGCCCGGTAGATTTTGCCGCCGGGCGCGTCATCCTTTCCCACCACGTTCCCGGTTGGGAAGAGACGCCCCTGCGCCGGATTTTGGCTGAGGAATTTAACGCGCCAGTGCGGGTGGACAATGACGCCAACGCCGCCGCCCTGGGCGAACACCGGTTTGGTACAGGGCGCGGCCTGTCCAGCCTGCTGTACGTCACCGTCAGCACCGGCGTAGGCGGCGGCTGGATTCTGGACGGACGGCCGTATCGCGGCCACAACAGCATGGCCGGCGAAATCGGCCACACCGTCGCCGACCCGGACGGCCCGCTCTGCCTCTGCGGCCAGCGGGGCTGCGTGGAACGGCTGGCTTCCGGCCCCTACATGGCCCAGGATTTAGCCGCCGCCCTGGAACGGGACGGTCTGACGGGGCGGGACGTGGCGGAAATGGCAGCGGCGGGGGAGGAAACGGCCGTCGCCCTTCTGGAACGAGGCGCGTGGGCTTTGGGGGTGGGGCTGGGTAATGCCGCCAACCTGCTCAACCCGGAACGGTTCATCCTCGGCGGCGGCGTGACCAAAGCGGGCAGCCATTGGTGGCAAATCATGCGCCAGACTGCCCGCCACACCGCTCTGCCGGAAGTGCAATTCAACATCGTACCGGCCCAATTGGGAGATGATGCACCGTTGTGGGGCGCGGCGGTTCTGGCGACAAGGGGACAAGGTGAAAGGGTGACAAGGTGAACCCGGTTGTTATTTTTGGTGAGCCTGTACCGACGGGGGCGTACATTTTGCGGCTGTGGGTGGCGGCGGATTTGCAGGTGCGTTTTGGCCGATTTGGGGAGGCGGCTTTGCCGCGCGGGGCGTACTTGTACGTGGGATCGGCGATGGGGCAAAAGGGGGCGTCTTCACTGGCGCGGCGGCTGCTACGCCACGCTACGCGGCACAACGGCCCGCCGCATCCTATCCGGGAAGAGATGGTGCGCTGGTTTACGGCCGTCAACCTGGGCCAAAATTTACAACCGCCAACCCAAAAACGGCTGCATTGGCACGTTGATTATCTGCTGGAGGAAACGGCCGTCACCCTCAGCCACATCCTCGTCATTCGCAGCCGGGCGCGGCTGGAAACGGCCGTAGCCCGCCGCCTCAACGCCGATCCCCGCACCTTTGCCCCCGCCCCCGGCCTCGGCGCGACAGACGATGCGGGGTCTACTCATCTATTGGGGATTCGTGAAAGCGAACGATGACTTTACCGAAAAACTGCAGAGAACGTAGTTGGCTACTTTGCCAGTGTCAGTTTTTGCAACAATTGTTGAATGCGATCAAGCGTGTCAGTATTTACACGGCCAAAAGTCTTGACAACGATGGCTTGAGACAATGTGTAAATTTTATCTACCCGGATTTGGCCAGGCCGGTTCAGATTGCCTTTTTGCAGTTCTTTATTTGTAATTGTAAACCCGTACTCTGTCCTCAACGGCCGTGAAGTCATGGCTACTACCACAACGTCGTTTGTTTGCGAATTATATTCATTGTTGGAAATCACGATAACAGGACGGCGTTTTTGTGATGACAAATCAGTAAACGGAACGGGTATAAGTAAAATATCCCCTTGTTCAGGCACTGTTCCAATCCTCGTCATCAAGCGGGTTATCCCAAAAATCCAGACTGCTCTCTGAAGCATGGAGCAAATCAGCAAAATCAGCATTTTCTTCGATGACGAAAATGGTCACATGCGCCCCCGGAGGTAACGGAACAGGCAACTCAATGCGCCCTTGAGAAGTCACTTGGGTCTGGTATTTCAACGCTTGTCGAGGAGAATCAATAACTGTTTCCATAATAACACCCTTCCCAAAAACAATGGCTATTCGGGACAAATCCAATTTCCAATTTTACAGAAGTGCCAATCACCATACTTCATTGTAACGCAATTTACGCTAACTGTCAGCACGGCCAAATCGTGATACACTTCCCTCCATTATCAGATGGAGAAGCAGAAAGAATGATCTGGAGCCGATGGAGCCGGCTACGGCCGTATCTCATCCTCACCCTCATACTCATAACCGGCGGTACGGCGGCAGCCCAGCCGCCGCAGCCGCCCCCCTTTATGGAAGTGACCGAAGCTGCCGGGATTGACGGCCGTCGCGCCAGCGATGACGGCGAAAAAGTGACCGGTCAAGCCTGGGGCGACTACGATGGCGATGGCTGGCTGGACCTTTACCTGACCGACACCGACGGCCCCAACACCCTCTACCGCAACAACGGCGACGGCACGTTCAGCCTCTCCCCCTTCAGCGACCAGGTGGCCCTGCCCGACGCCCTCAGCGGCGGCGCTGCCTTTGCCGACTACGACAACGACGGCCGTCCCGACCTGTACGTACTCAACTGGGGAGCCAACACCCTCTTCCGCAACGAAGGCGCAAACGGCTTCCGTGACGTAACCCAGGAAGCCGGCGTGGGCGACAGCAGCAACGGCAAGACGGCCGCCTGGGGCGATTACGATAGCGACGGCTTCCTCGACCTCTACGTAGCCAACTGGGCCTGCGTCCCCAAATGCGGCCGTTCCTACGAGGGAGACAAAGACCGTCTCTACCATAATAATGGGGACGCAGGC
>JALUPA010000385.1 GCA_027054335.1 Ardenticatenaceae bacterium | reverse complement strand
GCCGATTTGCAGCGCAAAATCGCCGAAACGACAGAGTATCGCCGCCGCCTCATTATCACCGACGGCGTGTTCAGCATGGATGGGGATATTGCCCCGCTGGACAAAATCTGTGAGGTGGCCGAGGCCAACGGTATTATGCTGATGGTGGATGACGCGCATGGCGAGGGTGTTTTGGGCCAGGGCGGGCGCGGTATTGTGGATCATTTTGGGCTGCACGGCCGTGTAGAGGTGGAAGTGGGTACGATGAGCAAAGCGTTTGGCGTCGTCGGCGGCATGGTAGCGGGGAAGGCGATTATTGTGGAATGGTTACAGCAGCGGGGACGGCCGTTTCTCTTTTCCAGCGCCATGACCGTGCCCGACGTGGCTGCCTGCATTGAAGCCGTCAACATGCTGGAAGAATCGGCCGACCGGGTAGAGCAGTTGTGGGCCAACGCCGCACTGTTCAAAAAGGGGATGCAGGAAATGGGTTTCGACACCGGCCATACCCAGACCCCTATCGTCCCCGTGATGCTCGGTGAAGCGCCGCTAGCCCAAAAATTCAGCCAGCAGCTATTAAAAGAAGGCGTTTTTGCCATGGCCATTGGCTATCCCACCGTCCCTCGCGGCAAAGCCCGTATCCGCGTCATGAACTCCGCCGCCCACAGCGCGGATGATTTGGAATTGGCGTTGGCTATTTTTGAGCGGGTAGGGCAAGAGTTGGGGGTAATTTAGTGATGTAGTAATTGGGTAACTGGGTAATTATGCAATTACGCGGTTATCCAATTACTTTCTGACAAACACCTGGGCTACGTCGTCCGCATACGCTACTTCCCATTCGCCGCTGGCAGCCAGGACGGTATTTAGCTGGCTGCCGGTTTCCATGATAACGTAGGTTACATTGTAATCGTCGAGTGGTTCGCGCCAATCTTCCTGTAGCTCCAGGGTTTTCAGGTAGTAGAAAATGAAATCATCGCCGTAAACGTCGGCACGGCCGTCTATAAACACCGGCAGCCCGCGCCAAATCAGATAGCCGCCCCAATTGTAACTGTTATACCCTGGCCCCTGCGCCAATCCCTCTTCTTCCAGAAAATCAACAGCCGCCACCGGATATATGCGGGCGATGGCCTCTTGGTTGTTGTCAACCTTGACCAGCGTCCAGGCCAGTACGCCAAAAATAGCTGCCAGCAAAACAATCCAGTTCAGGATGGCTAACGAGCGCACTGGTTTGGTCACGCCGGCCGGATCGGGTTCTTCTACCAGAGAAGCAAAGCGTGTTTGCCCCACGATGTTCGTCACGTGGCGGGCAATGATGGGTGCGGCAATCACCGTGAACAGCGGGATGTGCCGCGCCGAGAGAAACCCGGCGGCTGCTGTGCCAAAATAGAGCAGCAGATCAGTGAATGACGGCCGTTTCGGGCTGAATATTAACGCCAAAGTCCCCAGTAAAACCATGATGGCAAACGGCCAGAATAAAACAGCGTGAAAATTAGGCGACTGCCATTCCTGGATGTATTGCTGCATGGAGGGGCTGCCCAACGTCTGGAAAGGGTAAATCCACAAGGTTGGCCCGCTGGGGTTTAGGACGGCGACCAGGAAGGAGACGGCCGTTATCCCCGCCATCTCCTTAATTTGCGGCCAGGCCAACCCCTCCCTCTTTTGCGGCGTCACAACCTCCGGTACGCCGCCGCTCACTGAAGACTGCCCACTGAAAACTGAAAACTGATCCCCGCCCAGCCATTGTTGCAGTGCTTCCCCCACTGTGTATGTGCCCAGCACCACTACCCCCAGCAAATACCCACTGTGAGCGTTGGCCCACACCACCATAATGACTGGCATCAACCACAAAAACCAATGACTTAACTTTCCCTGCCGTACCCGCTCGATGATGAAGACGAAGACGGCCGTAAACAGCATATTAAAAATTTGTGGCCGCGGCCCCCACACAATAGCGGCCGCAATCGCCGCCAGCAACACCACAAACGCCGCCACATACGGCCGTCCCTCCGACGCCAGATAGACCAGCCAGTACGTCAAGGCGATCAGTAAGGCAAAAACCACCATCAAGCCCGGCAGCCCACCCGCCTGATACACCAGCCACATAAACACCTGCGACAGCCACTCATGCGTAATCCAGGCGTAATCCGGCACAGTAAAGGAAAACACGTCCTGGCGCGGCAACCCATTCGCTAAAATGTACTCCCCTGTCCGCAAATGCCACCACATATCCGGGTCCAGCGTTTCCACCACGGCCATAGCGAACAACGCCACCAAAAACAGCGCTTCAAACAGTCGTCGGATGCTCATAGTTAGTCAAGTAGTCGAGTAGTCGGATAGTCGGGCAGCCCACTCATCTCCTCATCTCCTCACACCTCATCCCTTCGTTCTTCAGGACGTTGGGCGTAGACAGTAAACAAATCACGAAAGTTGACGGGTATAGCCACACCGCCCAAGTGTAGCCCATTGATAATGGCTTTTGTTAGATGACCGAGGTACCGATTCATGGCCTCAACGCGGGAAACCAGGTAATTCAGCCGCAAATACCGCCCTTGCGGGCCAGACCAGATGACGTCAAAGCCGTTCTTTTGCAGCATTTTTGCCATCGTCCCCTGGCTGAAATAATGGATGTGCATGTCCATCAACCAGGGCCAGCGTCCCCCCATCAGGCGAGCTACGCGGCTGTCAATGTCCATCGTGTGCAGCACCAGCCAGCCGCCCGGCTTGAGCAGTTGGTACGCTTTTGCCATTTCAGACGAAGGATCGGGCACGTGCTCGATCACGTCCCACATGGTAATCACGTCGAACTGCCGCCCGGCCAATTCCGGTGCGTCCTGGGTGCCGTGGATGACGGGCAGCCCTTGTTTTTGCGCCTCAGACGCGGCCCAGTCGGATGGTTCCACACCGCAGGCGTCCCAGCCGACCTGCCGCGCTATTTCTACGAACACGCCAATGTACGCCCCTACGTCCAGCAGGGCACGGCCGTTGCCCGCTCCTGTATATTTTTCCATTTCCGCCAGATGCTTCTGGAAGGTCAGTTCCCGGCCTTCCCGTTCTTCCACGTAGGTCTCATCTTCAACGGCCGCATAGGCCTCCAGAATCTCTTCCGTTGTCCAGCGAGGATTGGCGTACACGTAACCGCAATGATTGCATTGCACAATCTGCGCATGGTCCCCATACCCTGGATTAGTACAGGAAAAAGCATCTACCCGGATGGCTTCCGTTGCCATCGTAGTCGGAAAACGAATAGTAAAATTATCCCCGTCACACAAATTACAATTAACGTGAATCATAATGTAGAAACAGCCCGCTGCGGTTGGCGCGGTTCTTTACGCAAAAGCCGCCGCACAGCCAGGCGGAGCAGGGTATATTGCGCCTTGATAACCTCATTCCGGGAAATTTTGGTAGCGCCGGCCCGGCGGTCTTCAAAAATAATAGGTACTTCGCCAATCTGCCAGCCGCGCCGCTGCACCATAAACAACATCTCCACCAAAAACGAATAGCCGCTGGAAAAAATCTCATCCAGGGGGATGGATTCCAGCACTTCCCGCCGGTACAACCGAAAACCGGCCGTAGCATCTTGCGCCTTTAGTCCCAGCAAGGTACGGGCTACCGCATTAGCCCCCCTGCTCAAAATGATGCGCTTTTGCGTGCAGTTAATCGTCCCTCCGCCCGGCACGTAGCGCGACCCAATGACTACGTGCTTTTGCCGGCTCAAAGCCAGCATCTCCGGGATGTAACGCGGGTTGTGGGAAAAATCGGCGTCCATCGTCAGGATACGTTTGGCGTCCAGCTCCAGCGCCTGCTTGAACCCGGCAATGTACGCTGTCCCCAACCCCAATTTTCCCGGCCGGTGTACGACGTATACCCGCTCCGGGAATTTCTGCGTCCAGGCGTCGGCCAGATCGCCTGTGCCGTCCGGGGAATTGTCATCCACCACAATGACGCCCAAGTTCACTGGCAGGGTCAGAAGCTGACTGATGAGTTCATCAATGTTATCTGCTTCGTTGTATGTGGGCACAATGGCAAAACTCTCGATTTGTCCCATAAATAAAACCACCTCTCTAATGGAAGTAGATTGTAACGGCTTCAATTTGTGGGGTCAATTTTGGCTCAATATCTGTTCCAAGGAAGCTAAAAAGACTCTCAACCCTTAAATTTAACACTGTCGAACCACTTACTTCTTCTTTAAGGCAATTTTAACGCAACTCGTTTGCTCTGACCCTTACCTCGTGCTATAATTTAACCATAGTTGAGTTTCTGTTTAGCGAAAGTGGGCAGCCCCCACTTTTTTTGTTTCCTAAATCAGGAAATGGGTAAGGTTAGACTGGATGAAAAGTGAATTTATATTAGCTTTTAACGAAATTTGTGAATCACGCGGATTGCCTAAAGACGAGGTTTTTGAGGCGCTGGAAAATGCTTTGATATCGGCCTATCGGCGGGATAACAATGTAAGCAGTATGCAAAATGTCACGGTGGAAATTGACCACCGTACCGGCGAGCCGACAATCTACGCGGAAAAAGAAGTAGTAGAAGACGATGTGGTAGACGGCCGTACTGAAGTGCGCCTGGAAGATGCCCGCCGGGAACATCCCGACGCTCAGCCAGGCGATCTGGTCATGATAGATAGTACCACTGTTGCCTTCGGTCGTATTGCCGCGCAGACGGCCAAACAAGTACTGTTACAGCGCGTCCGGGAAGCGGAACGGGAACAGTTGTATGAAGAGTTTTCTGACCGGGAAGGCGAACTGGTAAACGGTACAGTGCAAAGCGTCAGCGGCCAGAATTTAACGATTGGTTTGGGGCGTACCGAAGCATTGCTGCCCAAAAGCCAGCAAGTGCCGGGCGAACGGTACCGCACCCATGACAAGATTCGCGTTTACGTGCTGGAAGTGCGCCGTACCAATCGTGGCCCGCAGATTTTTGTCAGCCGGAATCATCGCAATTTACTGCGCCGCCTGCTGGAATTGGAAGTGCCGGAAATTTACAATGGGCAGGTAGACATCAAGAGTATTGCCCGTGAGGCCGGACAACGTTCCAAAGTGGCGGTGCAGGCGTTGCAGCCGGGCGTGGACCCGGTAGGCGCTTGCGTGGGGATGCGCGGCGTGCGTATTCAGAGTATTGTGCGGGAACTCAATGACGAAAAGATTGACGTCATTGAGTGGGACGTTGACCACAAGGTGTTTATCGCTAAAGCGTTAAGCCCGGCGCGGGTCTCTCACGTGTTCCTGGATGATAATCCTGATGAAGGGAAAACGGCTATTGTCATTGTGCCGGATGACCAGCTTTCGCTGGCAATTGGCCGGGAAGGGCAAAATGCCCGACTGGCTGCCAAACTAACCGGCTGGCGCATTGACATCAAGAGTTTGACAGAAGCGGCTAACGATTCGCTGAACAATCTGGATCATCCGGCAGCAGACCCGGCTGTAGCCAAGAATGAAGAACTGTTGGAAAAAGTGCGCTTCATCCTGGAAAAGAAGGCGGCAAACCGGCCTATCACTTCAGAAGATTACTACATTCTGGACCGGTTGGTCAGTGGTGTGGAAGGCCGTATCATTGCCGAAAGTATGGCTGCGCGGGAAGGGCTGCGCATCCGACGGGCAGAGGCGCGGAAGGCTGTGCCTGATGTGGCCTGGTCGCTGGATTTGGAAGAACTGGATTTACCGGGCCGTATCCATAACTTGTTGCTGGATAACCGGGTGGAGACTGTCGGCGCTGTGTTGATGGTTCTGAATATGGGCGACGACGTTTTCCTGGGTTTCAAGGGTTTGGGTGAAAAGGCTCTGGAAACGGTAAAGGAAGCGGTGGCTAATCTGGAAATTCTGCATGAAGAAACGGCCGTAGAAGCCGAAGAAACAGGGGAAGAACTGGCCGAAGAAGCAGTTGAAGAGTTAGTCGAAGCGAAAATGGAAGCTGAAGAACCGAAAGCTGAAGCGGTGGCTGTCGAAGAAACGGCCGAAGTTGAAGCTGTTGAGGTTGAAATCGAAGCGGAAGCTGCCGCAGAAGAAGTTGAACCGGTGGATATTATTGATGACCTGTCCAAACCGCTGGTAAGCAAGAAACCGGAAAAAGAGACCAAGAAGAAAAAGGCCAAAGTGGTAGTGGTTGAAGAACCCGCTCCGGAGCCTGTAGCGCCGGAAACGCCCAAACGGAAACACAAAGGCCGCCAGTTGGTCTTTGATGAAGATGCCGGAGAAGTGGTGGTTAAGCGGAAACGGAAAGGCAGCCGCAGCCGCTCGGATTGGGAAGAATTTGATCCGGATGAGTTTTAGGGTGGTGCGTGAAGGCGAAATGCGTGAAGCGTCTTCACGCATCACAAACAGACTATGAGCAAAAAGAAGGGGCAGCGGCGTGGTAAACACGTTCCGCAGCGCACTTGTATCGTTTGTCGTCAGAAATATGATAAGCGGCGGTTAACACGATTGGTACGTACCCCGGATGAGGGTATTGTGGTGGACCCGACTGGTAAGAGAAATGGCCGTGGCGCCTATCTTTGTGACCAGCCCTCATGTTGGGATAATTTATTGCAGGATGTCCGGTTGTTAAACCAGGCCCTCAAAACAACGGTGAGCAACGCCGAATTGAAAAAGATTGTTGAATATAAACCCGTTGTGTCTGAGGATGAAGGGTTGCATTAGGAAGAGAGAAGAGTAGCAATGGCAAACAAAAGCATTGAATTACCGAATTTTATAACCGTCCGCGAATTGTCGGAAATGATGGGCGTCAGCCCAATTGACGTGATCAAGCAGTTGATGACCAATGGCATCATGGCCAACATCAATCAGGAAATTGACTTTGACACGGCCGCCATCGTCGCTGAAGAAATGGGTTTTGAAGCTGTCTCCGAAGCTGAGGTTGTGGTTGAGGAAGAAGAAGACATTTCTGCCCAGCCGGTATGGAAGCAGGTATTGGCTGGCGAAGATGCGGCCAACTTACAACCCCGCCCGCCGGTGGTCACTATGTTGGGCCACGTAGATCACGGCAAAACGTCGCTGCTGGACGTGATTCGGGAGACGAATGTACAGTCCGGTGAAGCAGGCGGTATTACGCAGCATATCGGCGCGTATCAGGTGGAAAAGGACGGGCATCTCATTACTTTTCTGGACACGCCGGGTCATGAAGCCTTTACCGCCATGCGGGCGCGTGGGGCGCAGGCGACGGATATTGCCATTTTGGTAGTGGCGGCGGATGACGGCGTGATGCCCCAAACGCGGGAAGCGGCCGATCATGCCCGCGCTGCCGGCGTCCCTATTATTGTGGCGATGAACAAAATTGATTTGCCCACAGCCAACCCGCCGATGGTGATGCAGCAGTTGAGTGAAATTGGTTTGGTGCCGGACGAGTGGGATGGGGATACGATGGTGATCCCTGTTTCGGCGAAGGAAAACCTGGGCATTGACGATTTGCTGGAGGCTATTTTGTTGGTAGCGGAGGATTTGAATCCGCGAGCTAACCCCAAAGCGAGACCTACGGGCACTGTGCTGGAAGCGCGTATGGAAAGGGGGCAGGGGGTTATGGCTACGCTGCTGGTACAAAATGGCACGCTGCGGCAGGGCGATACGCTGTTGATTGGAGAGCATTACGGCCGTATCAAAGCCATGTACGACTTCCAGGGCAACAAAGTGAAAGAGGCCGGCCCCTCAACCCCGGTATCTGCCTCCGGGCTGAACGGTATGCCGGAAGCAGGTGACCAATTCCAGACGGTAAAAGACGAACGTACAGCCCGCAAACGGGTAGCGGAATTAAAGAGCCAGCAACAGGTTCAGTCCAACGGCCGTGGCGGGATCAGTCTGGAAGACTTTTTCAGCCGTTTGGAGGAAGGCGAAGAGAAAACCTTGAATCTTGTCGTCAAAGCAGACGTACAAGGATCGCTGGAACCAATCATCACCTCCCTGGAAAAAATGAGCGATGAGAATGAAGAAGTGTCGTTGGAAATCCTCCACGCCGGTACCGGCAATATCACCGAAGGGGACGTCATGCTGGCTTCTGCTTCCCAGGCAGTCATCTTGGGTTTCAATACCACCGTAGACCCCATCGCTAAAAATGCCGCCAACAGTGAAGGGGTGGAAATCAAGACTTACAACATTATCTACAAGCTGTTTGAGGATGTAGAAAAAGCGATGAAGGGTATGCTGGCTCCCACTTATGAAGAAGTGGTTATTGGCCGGGCAGAGGTGCGGGAAGTCTTTAGAATCCGCAGCGTAGGTGTTATTGCCGGCTGCTATATGCGTACTGGCGAGGCCCGGCGCAACGCTTATGCCCGCGTCATTCGGGGTGGCGACTTGCTCCATGAAGCGCGCATTTCCAGTTTGAAACACCTTCAGGAAAATGTGCGGGAAGTACGCCAGGGTTTTGAGTTTGGTGTTGGCGTTGAAGGTTTCCAGAAGTTTCAACCAGGAGATATTATAGAATTCTTTGTCACCAAGAAAGTGGTGGTGGAGTAATTTGTAATTAGGTAATTACTTGTGTAATTATGAGCAAAATACGACAGCAGCGCACGGCTGAACAAATCCGGTACATTTTTAGCGAATTATTTCGCCGGGAATTAGGCGATCCCCGGTTAATGGGCGTTACCGTTACGGAAGTGACCATTGACCGGGAACTGGAACATGCTGATATATATGTCAATGCCTTGGGCGATGAAAGCCGTCAGGATGAAGTAGTGCAGGCGTTAACGGGGGCTGCCGGTTATTTGCGGCGGGAACTGAGTAGCCGAATGCGGGTGCGAAAAGCGCCCCAACTGCATTTCCACTGGGACCCGCGGCTGGCTTACGCTCAGGAAGTGGATGAGATTTTGAACAGTCTGGATATTCCTCCGGCTGAGGATGAGGCCTCTTCGGGCGAATAATCACTCTGGATGCCGGGGATGATAATAGGAGATTGGAGGTTGGGGATTGGCGGCTATGGCTGTCCTCAATCGCCAATCTCTTTTGTAAAAAGGAACTGTTTTGGACTCCCTAACACGAGCTATTGAAGATACGATTAAGCAAGCTGATAAGATATTGGTGGTGACGCACATGGGGCCGGATGGGGATGCGATTGGCTCGTTGACGGCCGTAGGCCAGGTCTTACAGCAAATGGGCAAGCCGGCTACGTTAATGTGTGACGATAACGTACCGGAACGTTTTCGCTATCTGCCGTTGGCGGACCAGGTGCAGCGTCCTCTCGATGCAAAACATCAATACGATTTGCTGATTGCCGTGGATTGTGGTGATGAGCAGCGGATGGGGCAGTCCTTCACCAAGTTTGCCAGCCCGGCTCCGGCCATCATCAATATTGATCACCACATTACCAATACGAAATTTGGCAATATTAACGTGGTGGATACCACGGCCGTTTCCACCACAGAAATTTTGTATGATTTATTTGCTAACGTAGGAATCACCCTGAATCGGGGTCTGGCTATGTCTTTGTTAACGGGGCTGGTCACAGATACGCTCGGTTTCCGCACCTCCAGCACCTCGGCCAAAACCTTGAAGATCGCTTCTGCCTTAGTAGATGCCGGGGCAGATTTACCCATGATTACCCAGCAAGGGTTGGCCTTGAAAAAACGTTCCACGATTTTGTTGTGGCGCTACGGACTGGAAAATTTGCGGCTGGAAGACGGTCTGGCCTGGACGACAATTACGGCCGTGGAGCGCGAAGCTGCCGGATTCAACGGAGCCAGTTCCAACGGCCTGTCTAATTTACTGTCTGATATTGAAGATGTGGCTATTGGGGCAGTGTTAATGGAAATGGGGGACGGCCGTATCCGGATTGGTTTCCGTTCCCGCCCGCCGTATGACGTAGCCCAGATTGCCATGAATCTGGGCGGCGGCGGCCACGCCAATGCCGCCGGCTGTATGCTAGAAAACATTCCTCTGGATAAAGTGGAAGCGATGGTTGTCTCCATGTGCAAAGAAGCTATTCGCCAGCAAGATGCAGCGTGATGAGTGATACGTGATGCGTGAAAAGTGCGTCACGCATCACGTATCACGATCCCAATTATGGCAACCCCTCTCACCGGAATCCTCAACATTGATAAACCAGCCGGCATCACCTCCCACGATGTGATTAACCGGGTACGCCGCGTGGCCCAAATGCGCCGGGTGGGGCACGCCGGTACGCTGGACCCGTTGGCGACGGGCGTCCTGCTGGTTTGTCTGGGGCGGGCCACTCGTTTGGTGGAATACCTGACCGGCCAGCCCAAAACCTATGAAGCCGTCATCCGCATGGGCCAGACAACGGATACGTATGATGCGGAGGGAACGATAACGGCCGAGCATTCTATCGCCTTCACAGAAGCGGATTTGGCGCCGGCGCTCACCCAGTTTCGCGGTGAGATTGAGCAGGTTCCACCCATGTATTCGGCCGTCAAGCAGGACGGCCAGCCATTGTACAAACTGGCGCGGCAGGGGAAAGAAGTGGCCCGGCCGTCCCGCCGGGTGACAATTTACGAACTGGGAATTTTGGATTGGCAGCCGCCCCTCTTATCCTTGCGAATAACGTGTTCCAAAGGGACATATATTCGGTCATTGGCCCATGATTTAGGCGAAGTATTAGGTTGTGGCGGGCATATTGCGGCGCTGCGACGCACGGCCGTCGGCAGTTTTACGCTGGATACGGCCGTGTCCCTGGACGATCTCACGCCAGACAATCTGGGAAATTATTTACTGCCGATGGATACGGCCGTGTCCCATCTCCCCCGTCTCGATTTACCGGAACTGGACGCTAACCGGCTGCTGATGGGGCAGACTGTGTTCCGCCAACCGGAACAACCTATGGCCGAATTGGTGCGGGCTTACGGAACAGACGGCCGTTTTATCGGTATCGTGCGGGGCAAAGAGGCTGTGTGGCAGGCGCACAAGATGTTTCCTTAATTTGGGTAACTACTCAGCCCCTCGGCTGTAGCCGGTCTCCTGACCGTGCCTGGTGTGGCGCGGTCAGGAGACCGGCCTGAGCAGTTACATATTTGGTAGAATGGGCTTATGAGCGACGAGTTTATCCGAGTAAACGATTTGGCAGAACTGCATGAAGAACGCCCGACCTATGTGGCCGTTGGTTCTTTTGACGGCGTGCATTTGGGGCATCAGGCGGTGTTAAACAGTATGGTGGCTGCGGCACAAAAGGCGGGGGCGCGCACGGCCGTACTTACCTTCTTCCCCCATCCCCGCCGCGTCATCCAAAACCTGACCGATCCCTACTACATTGCTACGCTGGATGACCGGGTAAAATGGATTGCCGAATTAGGCGTCAACATTGTCATCACTCAGCCATTTAACGAAACCGTGCGCAATACCCGCGCCGCCGATTTTGTGCAGCAGTTGCGCGACCACCTGAATATGCGCCAGCTTTGGGGCGGCGATTTTGCTTTGGGTTACAAACGGGAAGGGGATGTACCCACTCTGCGCCGTCTGGGTGCAGAGAAAAGGTACACGGTGGAACTGGTGGACGGCCTGGTGGAATGGGACGGCGAACTGGTGAGCAGCAGCCGTATCCGCCGCTGCCTGCGGGCCGGGGATATGGAAAATGTAAGCGGGTGCATGGGACGGCCGTATCGCGTTCACGGCACTGTGGTAGAGGGAGACAAACGAGGCCGCACCATTGGTTTCCCTACCGCTAATATGGCTTACTGGGAGGAGCAGCTTTTACCGGCCAACGGTGTCTACGCCACCTGGGCCTGGGTGGGGGATAAGAAGTACATGGCTGCCACCAATATCGGCGTCCGCCCCACCTTTGATCACGGCCCGCGTACTGTGGAAGCCTATTTGCTGGACTTTGCGGGAGATTTATATGGGCAGGAACTTTGTCTGGAATTTATCCGCCGCCTGCGCCCGGAACAAAAGTTTGCCGGCCTGAACGAACTGGTCGCCCAAATACAATCAGACGTAGACCACACCCGGCAGATTTTGCAATCGGATAATCTTTAGTCAGGTAGTCGTTGCTCCTCACCCCTTCACCTTGTCACCCTGTCACCTTGTCAATCTCCCCCGCTCCCCTGCTCCTCATCCCCTCACTC
>JALUPA010000384.1 GCA_027054335.1 Ardenticatenaceae bacterium | reverse complement strand
GGGGTGCGGCTGGCCTGGTCGTGGGAGTTGGGACCGCGTTTGGGGGCTTGGGCGGCGTTGTGGGGCACGGCCGTACCCTTTTACCTCCTTCCCTTGTTCCTGCTTCTCTTTCTGGCTCTCTTCCTGCGCGGCTGGCGGGTGGGTGACGCTGACGGCCGTGTTGACCTCCTCCTCATCCTCTGCACCCTGGGTTACTTCCTCCTCCACTGGTTCCTGGCCGTGCCCGTCTGGGATCGGTATTTACTGCCCATCCTGCCTGTTGTGGCCGTCTTGGTGGGGCGAGGGTTGCGTCGGGATTGGGGCCTGCCGCGGAATCTTCAATCTCTAATCTCTATTCTCATCATTTTGCTATTATTGTTTGCCGCTATTCCCGCCCGTTACGGCCGTTACCCCGTGGGCGGTCAGCCGGCGGCGGATCAGGGGGTAGGGGCGATTGCTGCGTATCTGGCAGACGCGCCTTACGGGACGGTGTTGTATGACCATTGGTATAGCTGGCAGTGGCGCTACCATTTGTTTGACAAACGGGTGTACGTAAGCTGGTTCCCCCACACGGCGGCGCTGGCGGAGAATTTGCAGGCGTTTGGTCGGGACGGGAACCCACATTACGTGGCTTTGCCGGATACGGCCGTTTCCTGGCCCATCCAACGCGCCATCCGGGAAGCCGGTTTCCAATTGCGCCCCATCGCCAACGAAGGTAAGATCACCCTCTACCAAATCATACCGGCCGAGACGCCTTGATGAACCAACGGTCACGCATTACGCATTACGCATTACGTATCACCCCTTACGCCTTCTTGCTGGCGTTCATCCTCCTTTTCTTCAACAAGATGGCCTTCAGCAACCTCATTTTGGCGCGGGGGGATACCTTTTTGTATTTTTATCCGTACTGGCAGGCGGCAGCGGATGCGTTAGCTGACGGCCGTATCCCTCTATGGAATCCGCAGCTATTTATGGGTGCGCCCCTGCTGGCGAACAGTCAGGTGGGTTTCTTTTACCCGCTCAACTGGCCGGTTTGGTTGTGGCTGCCTACGCCTTATGCCGTCAGCGCCTCCATTCTACTGCACCTGGTCATTGCCGGGAGTGGTGCATATCTGGCGGCGCGGGGAGCGTTGGGGGTAGGCCGAGGGGCAGCTTTGCTGACGGCCGTCCTCTTTGCCCTTGGCGGCTACGTGACGGCGCAGGTAGAGCACATCAACCAGTTACAGGGGATGGCCTGGCTGCCCTGGTACCTGGTTGTGATTGGTTATAGACCACAGTTGGGGGGGGGCGCAGATAAAAGGTTGCTGTTTTTGGGAGAAACGGCTGCGTTTGCCCTGCTTTTTTCCCTGCAGCTGCTGGCGGGGCACAGCCAAACCGTCTTTATCAGCGGCGTTATGGTCGTCGTCTGGCTGGCGGCGTTGGTAATCGGTGATCGGTTATCGCTCATCGGTAATCGGTTGGCGGATGAGGATGTTGCGCCCAATTACCCAATTACCAATTACAAATTACTAATTACTTCCCTTATCTTCGGCAGCTTGCTGGCTTTGCTTATTACGGCCGTACAACTCCTGCCCACGCTGGAATTGACCCAATTTTCCAACCGGCAGGGGGGACTGGCGGTGAATGAAGTGTTGTCCTTCTCCCTCAATCCGCTGCTGCTCACCCGGGCTTTACTGCCCGCTTACGGCCAATCATTGTTCAGCGAATATACGGCGTTTTTGCCGGTGACGGCCGTTCTCCTGGCAGTGATTGGCGTGTGGCAGTGGCGGCGGGAGCGGGGCGTTTTTCCGGCGCTGGCGTTGGTCGCCGTCGGGCTGTTTTTGGCCTTCGGTGTTTTCAATCCGGCCAACTGGCTCATTGCCCGGCTGCCCGGCTTCAATTTGTTCCGCGTTCCGGCGCGCTGGCTGGTATTGTACGCCTGGGGAGTGGCTTTGCTGGCAGGGGCGGGCTGGCAGGCGGTCAATAATTGGTATTTGGCAGCCGGTGATCGGCTTTCAGTTTTCCGGGATCGATTTTCCGTGAACAAGACGCTGCGGTGGGGGATGCTGTTGGTGATGGGGTTGATTGTCTGGTTGTTCGCGGCGAATTATCTGGCGATTTGGCTGCCTACAGGGCCGGAAGCGCCGCTGGAAATAGTGGGGTTGCCCACGTTGCTTTTATGGCTGGTGGAGGTGGGTTTGGTTTACTGGATTGTGACTCAGCGCAAAAGTCCGCGCTGGCTGCTGCCTATTGCCCTGATCTTCCTCTTTCTATCTTCGCGTAGTCAATCTTATAACAACCTGACGACACCGGAAGCGTATTTTGATCTGCGGCCGCCCATTGCCCGTTTGCAGGCGTTGGCCGCCTGGCCGCCAGATCGTTTCCTCAGTCTGTCCGATATTTTCTTTGACGTGGGGGATCAGGCGGAAATTGACATAATTTATCAGGATCAACTGCCGCCGGAAGCGCGGTACGATTACACGGTAGCCATCAAGCAGAAGGAGATCATTGCTCCCAATCTGCCGCTGGCGTATGGGCTGACTGCGGTGGACGGCTTTGACGGGGGAATTTTACCGCTGCGCAGTTACAGCCAACTCATGCGGGTGATTTTGCCGGATGGGGCTGTGACGACAGACGGCCGTCTCCGGGAAAATCTGGATGGCGTGCCGGAAGCCAAATGGCTGGACCTCTTCAACGCCCGCTACCTTATCACCGACAAGACAGGCGACGTCTGGCGCGAAGGTGTTTTCTTTGACCAGGCGCATCCTGTCACTCTGGAGCAGGGGGAGACGGTTAGCGTGGGGTTCGTCCCGGCGTTTAAGGCGGATGCACTCTGGATCATCGCCTCGGAACAGCCGGGAGACGTGGTAGTGACAACGGCCGTGACCACCTACACCCTCATCCCTGCTCCCATCGCCGGTAACCTTTATGCCGTTACTTTCCCTCAACCCATCGTACTCAAATCCATCACCCTTACTTCATGCGCCGCACAGGGCGAGATGGGGCGGGAGGAGGCCGTTTTGTTTGTCCAAACCCGCACCGCGCCGTCCCGTCCCCACTCCCTCACACCCTCACTTTGCCAGATAAACGCTCTCACCCTCGTCAATACCACCGATGACACCTTCCAATCCCTCGTCCCCGGCCAATACCGCCTCATCCACTCCGGCGACGTGAAGATTTATGAGAATCTGGACGTGCTGCCCCGCGTCTTTTTGCTTTACGACACTATCTGGCAGCCAGACGTGGCAGCCAGTGTAGCGGCGATGCTTGATCCGGCGTTTGACCCCCGGCAAACGGCCGTTCTCACCCAACTGGAAACGCCGCCTCATCTGCTGCCTCCTTTAGACAAACCAGCGAAACCGGGCACGGCCGTCATCACCCAATACGCCCCCGAACAAATCGTTATCACCACCAACGCCCCGGCCGATGCCTTGCTCTTGCTTACCGAATCTGCCTATCCTGGCTGGCAGGCGGCCGTTGACGGCGTTCCTGTCCCCCTCTACCGCGCCGACGCCAATTTTCAGGCCGTTTTTGTGCCGGCGGGTGAGCATGAGGTGGTTTTTACGTTTGAATCGAGGAGTTTTAGGGACGGCCGTGTCCTCACTCTCCTCGGTCTGGGAATAATAGCCGCATTAGCCTTTGCCTTTCTGTGGTTGCGCCGCCGCCGGTAACAGCCGATAATTTGCCCATGTTATCAAGATCGCAGCTTGGCGTTTGCACCTGGACGTTTGGCGACTGGCCGCTGCCGGAGACGGCCGCTTTTCTGGCAGAACTGGATTTTGACGGGGTGGAACTGGCGGGGGATTTGTCCCGGTACTCCGCGCGGGAGGCGGGGCAGATTTTGCAGGATCACGCTCTCGCGATCTTTTCCCTGACGCCGCAAAATGTGGATTTGGCGCACCCGGCTACGGCCGTGCGCCAACAAGCGTTGGATTATTACGGCCGTCTCCTTGATTTTGCCGCTGAACTGGGCAATCCGCTGGTTTCTGTGCATGGGTACGTGGGCCGGGTACGGCCGTTAACTACGCTGGCAGAGGAGAGAGAATTACTGGTTACGGCCGTGCGCCAGATTGCCCAACAAGCCAGACAGCGCGACTTACGCCTCGTTTTTGCAGCCTTGAACCGGTACGAAACCCATCTTATCAACACCGGGGACGATGCCTTGCTGTTCCTTGACGAAGTGGGCGAGGATAACGTTGCCATTTTGCTCGACGCCTTCCACATGAACATCGAAGAGCAGGACATGTCTGGCGTTATGTGCCGCGTGGGAGACAAACTGGGACTGTACCACATGGCCGACTCCAACCGGCAGGCCATCGGCCGGGGTCACATCAAACTGGGCGATCATCTCTGGGCGTTGGAAGATATTGGCTACACCGGCCCCATTATCTTTGAATGCCTCCCGGCTGGTTCCGATCCCTTTGCCCCTGTCGCCGATGCAGATGAGCTAACGTTATTAAAAACTTACTACCGCGAATCGCGCCACTGGTTTTAGTGTTGGAATAGTTAGTGAACGCCCAACAAATAACTTCCCGTTTTGGTTCGTAGTAACCGCTTTAGCGGTCTGGACGACTAAAGTCGTTACTACGAACTAATTTCTGGACAATTACTTAGCTGACAGCTTTTAGCCGCAGCGGTATAATCTACCGCTGTTTTTTGTGAGTGGATAATTGGGAAATTAAGTAATTCGGTAATCGGCTAATTGCCCAATTACTTAATCACCTAATTACTAAAAAATATTTTAGGAGAAACATTAATGTCTAAAGATAAGAAAGTACGTGTAGCAATTATTGGCGTGGGCAACTGCGCCAATGCTCTGGTGCAAGGGATCCACTATTACCAGGATGCGCCCGATGACGCCGAAATTCCTGGCCTGATGCACGCCACTGTAGGCGGTTATCATGTGCGGGATATTGAAATTGTGGCTGCCTTTGATGTGGTCAAAGGAAAAGTAGGGGAGGATTTAAGCCAGGCTATCTGGGCTGCACCTAACAACACCATCAAATTTACCGATGTACCCCATTTAGGCATCCCCGTCCATCGCGGCATGACCCATGACGGCATTGGCAAATACGTCAGCACCGTCGTGGAAAAGGCGGAAGGCCCCACTGACGATATTCTCGGTATTCTGAAAGAAACCAAAACAGACGTCATTGTTAACTTTCTGCCTGTTGGTTCGGAGATGGCCACCAAATGGTACGTAGAGCAAGCGTTGGAAGCAGGCTGCGCCTTTGTCAACGGCATCCCGGTCTTTATTGCTACCTCACCTTATTGGAGCAAACGATTTGAGCAGGCCGGTCTGCCCGTCATCGGTGATGACATCAAAAGCCAGGTAGGGGCGACCATTACCCACCGTGTGTTGACCAATTTGTTCAAAGATCGCGGCGTTCATCTGGACCGTACCTACCAGTTGAATTTTGGCGGCAATATGGATTTTTACAACATGCTGGAACGGGAGCGTCTGGAATCGAAGAAGATTTCCAAGACGCAGGCGGTTACCAGTCAGTTGCCGTATGATTTGGGCGAAGGCAATGTTCATGTCGGCCCCAGTGATTATGTGCCCTGGCTGGAAGACCGCAAATGGTGCCACATCCGCATGGAAGGACGCGCTTTTGGCGACGTGCCTTTGCAGATGGAAGTGAAGCTGGAAGTGTGGGACTCACCCAATTCGGCTGGAGTGATGATTGACGCTGTGCGCTGCGCCAAACTGGCTCTGGATCGCGGCTTGAGTGGGGCGTTGGTTGAGCCTTCTTCCTATTTTATGAAATCCCCACCACAGCAGTTCCCGGATGATATTGCTCACCGTTTGGTGGAGAAATACATTGTCGAGGATGTGGAAACAGTCCCGGCCAATGGGCAGGGGGAATTGGTGGCTGAAGCGGATTAGGCTTTTTTGATACGAATTTCCCGAATTGAATCCGCAGATTGCGCCGATTAACGCAGATTAAATCTGTGAAATCGGTGTAATCTGCGGATTGTCTTTTAGTAGATTATCATGCCCCAACACCCAGCTACCTGGCGCATCATCTTGCCTTTGGGTATCGGCACGGCTTTATCATTGATGGGTGACGCTTCGATGTATGCAGTGCTGCCCACGCATACGGCCGTAGCCGGGGTCAGCCTCGTCAGCGTGGGCATCCTCCTTTCGGCCAATCGCTGGGTGCGGCTGGCAGCGAATAACGTGGTGGGCTGGCTCAGCGACCGGCAGTCCAAACGACAGATTTTTGTGGCGGCTCTGTTTTTGGGGGCGTTGTCTACGGCCGTCTACGCCTTCACCAGCGGATTTTGGCCCTTGTTTGCCGGCCGTTTGCTGTGGGGGATTGCCTGGGCCGGCATCTGGGTGGCGGGAAATGGCATCATCCTTACGACCGCTCCTTTGGCCGTGCGGGGCCGGTGGGTAGGTTATTACCAGATTTCCTTCTTCCTCGGCGTGGCAGCCGGCGCCTTTCTGGGCGGTTTGCTCACCGATTGGCTCGGCTATCATCAAGCGATGATGGTGGCGGCAGCTTTGTCTCTGTTGGGGGCAGCCCAGGCGTGGCTTTTTGTGCCCAAGGAGATTGGCGATCGGAGATTGGAGATTTGCCGCGAGCGGCTTCCAATCTCCAATCCCCAATCTCCCGTTTCCCCACCCATTCGCTGGCCGGAACTGACATCGGCTACGGCCGTATTAGGCATCAATCGTCTGGTCATTGCCGGGATATTTGTCTCGACGCTGGGGTTGTACTTGGCCGGTTTGTGGGGCGAGTCGGTGGTGGTTTACGGCCGTACCATTGGTGTGGCTACCCTGACCGGTCTGGCATTAGGGGCCAACACCTTACTCAGCATGATATTTACGCCGCTGATCGGCAGCCTGTCTGACCGGGCAAGCAACAGGTGGCAGGTAGTGGGCGGCGGCCTGGTTCCAGGTATCGTCGGCTTTGGTTTGCTGGCTCTCAGTTTGCCTTTTTCCCTGCTGCTGGGCTTGCCGTTGACCTCCATCACCAGCAGCAGTAACCAGGGTTTGTCTACGGCTTTAATGGGGGATTTAAGCGGCGGGAAGCGGCATGGCCGTTCCCTGGGGGCGTTGTACACTGTGGGTGATCTGGGCAGCGCCATCGGGCCAATGCTCGCCTTTGCCGTCCTGCCTATCTGGGGTATTTCCGCTTTGTATGGCTTGAACGCACTCCTGTTTACCGGGTTGTTGGTGATGGCTTTATATTGGGTCAGGGTGGCTAAGCAATAGCACAATAAATTGCAAGGTGGCAAAGTTGCAGAGTCATCTTTACCCTGCCACTTTACCCCCTTCATTGTTAGAAGATATATCTTGCAAGAGCGAAAATCAACCTTATTCAGCTGACTTAACCATGCTATAATGTTAGAGAACATGTCTAATAGTAGAAAAAGTGACATTGACGGAAACAGACTTTTCGTTCCTCGCTCTGCTTTTTACTGCCGGTGATGTGCAGCGTTAGGCCACAATAGCATGAAGATATTTCACCAAATAGATTTTTGTGCTGGTAGTAAATTATTCCTATTTGGAATCCAAAGTAATTTACATTATGGAGTTTATTAATGCATAGTATGACTCGACATTTTAATGAAGTCGCTGGTTCATATAATAATTTGCGAATGACAGATTATGAACCTATCAACTATATGCAAGAAAAATTACAAGGAATGAAAAATTTACAAGGGGCTGATATTGGTTGCGGAAGCGGACGATATGCCTTGTTGATGTTGCAAAAAATTCGTGGTCTTTATCTTATTTGTGCCGACATTAACAAAGCCATGGTCACGGAAGCAGAAAAATATCTTAAAAGCTATAACCAAAACAATTTTATTGTGAAGCAAATGGAGGCGGAAAAATTTGATATCCCCCTCAATTCGCTTGATTTTATCAGCAGCTTTAATTCAATCCATCATTTTGCGCTGCCGCTATTTGTCGAGAATGCGATCAAGACGCTTAAAAACGATGGATACCTTTTTATCTATACACGGTTACAAAGTCAAAATGAACAAAGTATTTGGGGTAAGTATTTTCCAGAATTTATACAAAGAGAAAATAGACTCATAGACCTTTCACAAGTAGACGGATGGAGCAAGCAGATTGTTTCTGTTAGACTCGAAGATATACGATTTTTTTATTTCAAGCGTCATACAACATTAGAGCAACTCATAGACAAATGTGAAGGCAAGCATTATTCAACATTTTCCCTTTACTCAGATGCTGATTTTCATGTCGCACTAGCAGAGTTTAGAAAAAACATTCAAAAGAATTTCTCTGACATTAATATAATTGAATGGCAAGATGAAAATGTCATGCTTACATTCCGTAAAAGTGTGTAAAGAACTTGAGTTTTGCGATAAATGGATGGCGCAGACCGTCAAAACTCCCCAATATTGGCAAAGCGGAACCGCTCAATCGCCAGAAAGCCTACGGCGCTGACCAGCATCAAAATGCTGCTCATGGCCATGGCCTGGCCGAAGTTGAGCGCGCCGGGCTGGCCTAAAAAGCGTTGGATGGCAATGGGCATTGTCAAAAAGCCGCTGTTGGGCCGCACAATGAAGCTGGTGGCGCCAAACTCCCCCATGCTGACGGTGAAGGCAAATACGGCCGCCACCAAAAACGCCCGCCCCACAATGGGCAAATCCACTTCCCGCCACGTCTGCACCGGGGATGCGCCCATCACGGCCGCCGCCTCGCGCAAGCTGGGCTTGATGCCCTGCATCACGGGCATCAGGCTGCGTACCACGAAGGGGAAGGCAACCAGGGTGTGGGCGATGAGAATGAGCAGCGCGGATGTGCGCAGGCTGTCGTAAGTGACAACAAAGCCAAAACCCAGGGTGACGGCCGAAACCCCCAACGGCAGCATGAAAACAGGATCGAGCCAGCCCCGCCAACGGGACGGCCGTACCAATAAACTGGCCGTCAACAACCCCAACAGCCCGGCCAGCAGCACTGTCAGCAAAGCGTAACCAATGGAATTACGCACGGCCGTCAGCGGCGGAATAAAAATCACGCTGCCGCGCCGCGATAGGGAGAGCGCCTGATAGTAAGCCAACGTAAAATCCCCCTGGCGATTAATGAACGATTGGGCCACCAGGGCCAGTAGCGGGCTGACCAGAAAGATGACCAGTCCGGCGATGACCAATCCCACAAACAACTTTTCTCGCCACGTTTGGGCGCGGCGCAGATTAGTTTTTTGCGGCCGAAAATCCAGGGAGACGGCCGTGCGTTGCTGCCACCGGGCATAAATCAACATCAGGAGAAAGGTAAACGTGATTTGAATCAGGGCCAGGACGGCGGCCACGTCAGCCCGGAGAAAGGTGACGTACTGGCGGTATATTTCTGTCTCGATGGTGCTGAAGGTGGGGCCGCCCAAAATAAGGATGACGCCAAAACTGGTGAAGGTGAACAGGAAGACGAGCAGGGAGGCGCTGATGAGTGACGGCCGTAACAAAGGCAGCGTTACCTCCCCAAACGCCCGCAGCCGGGACGCGCCCAACGTCTGCGCCGCTTCCTTCAGGCGCGGGTTCAGATTGGCCCAAAAACCGCCCACCAGCCGCACCACTACCGCCACGTTGAAAAACACGTGGGCCAGCAAAATAATCGTAATCGTCTGGTCAATGCGGATCGGCGCTTTTTCCAGGGCAAACAAGGTCATCAACGTTTGATTGATTGGCCCGTTAGCTCCCCACAACGCCCGAAAAGCCGCTGCCACTACAACGGTAGGCATAACAAAAGGGATCGTCACCAGAGCGCGTAAGGCCGCTTTGCCCTGAAACTGGTAATGGGCAAACAGATAGGCGGCGGGCAGCCCCACTATCAGAGTGAGCAGGGTGGACAGGACAGCCTGCCATAAGGTGAACCAGAGGATACGGCCGTAATACGGCCGTGTCACTAACTCTTCAAGGGCAACGGCCGTGACACTCAACCGCAAAATATTGACCAGTGGATAAAAGAAAAACGCCCCCAAAAAAGCCAGAGGGATAGTCAGGAGAACGGCCGTGAGGAGAATGCGTTTGAGCATACTGGTAATTGAGTAATGGGGTAACTGGGAAATTACTCAATCACCCAGTTACCTGATCACCTTATTCACATCGGCCAAAAAACCGGCAAGAAGATCACCATCAAAATCCAGATTAAAATTGTGAGCGGCAGGCCGACGCGGGCATAGTCAAAGAAGCGGTAGCCGCCCGGCCCATACACCAGCACACACGCCTGGTGGCCAATCGGCGTCACAAACGAGTTGGAGGCGGCAATAGCAATACCCATCACAAAGGCATAAGGGCTGAGACCCAGACCAAACGCTGTCTGAATGGCGATGGGTGCAACCAAAACGGCTGCGGCTGCGTTCGACATGAACGCCGTCAACATCGTCGTCAGGATAAATAGACCCACCAAAACACCGCGCGGCCCCAATCCCCCGACAATGTTAATAATACCGTCCGCCAAAAATTGCGCCGTACCCGTATTTTCCATGGCAATGCCCATCGGCAGCATCCCGGCAATGAGAAAGACAGATTTCCACTCTACCGATTTATACGCTTCATCCAGTGTCAGGCAGCCGGTGAGAACGGCCAGCACCGCCGCCAGCACGGCTGCTACAGAAATATGCAGCAGTCCGGTAGCCACAGAAGCAATCATAAAACCGAAAATCAGCATAATGATCACTGCTTTGTCGTGCCGCCGGCTGCGATAGACCGGCTTGCGCAGGAGCAGGAAGGCCGGGTCGTAACGCAGGGCTTCAATGCGGTCCCGCTGGCCGTAGACCAGCAGCGTATCCCCCAGGCGCAGCGGCTCGTCCGCCAGTGGCCCCTGTACCGGCGCTTCTTCCCGCCAGATAGCCAGGACGGTCAGCCCGGTACGGCCGCGAAAATCCATCTCCCGCAGCGATTTGCCGATGAAGTGCGCCTTTTGGCTGATGACCAGTTCCGCTACGGTGGCGTCCGGTGATTTCAAATCCCGCTCCCGCAGGCCGTCAGACTGGATGGAAACGCCGATTTCTTCGTGGATGCGCACAATCTGGTCGTGGTCGCCGCGAATCAGCAGGGTGTCGTCCGGTCGGATTTCCCGTTCCGCCAGTACGCCGGTATGGAGACGGCCGTCTTCCACTACCCCCACGATGGTCAAATCATACTTTTCCCCCAGCCGGCTGGAAGCCACCGTTTGTCCGATGAGCGGCGACCCGTCGTCCACGTGTATCTCTGCCAGGTAATCCCGCACCTGGTACTCTTCCGTTAAATCTTCTTCCGGGTGGGTGGTTTGTTCAATGTTGGGCAGAAAGCGTCGGCCGATGAACGTCAGATACAAGATACCGCTGGTGGCAATAATCAGACCCATGCGCGTGTAATCAAACAGGGAAAACGGCTCTAAGCCCACTTCCGCCAAGGCGTCGCTGGCTAACAGGTTGGGCGGTGTGCCGATAAGGGTGGTCACGCCGCCCAGTAAAGAGGCGTAGGCCAGGGGGATAAGCAGCTTGGACGGCGGGATATTGACTTCCCGCCCCAGGCCAATCGTCACCGGCAGCAAAACGGCCGCCGCCCCGATATTGTTCATAAAGGCAGACATCACTGCGACTGCTACCAGAATGACAAACAGCAACCGTAACTCGCTGCCCCCGGCCACGTGGCGAATGCGGCGGCCAATGCCATCGGCCACCCCCGTGTACATCAGCCCCGCGCTGACAATGTAGATAGCCCAAACCGTAATGACGGCCGGATTGGAGAAGCCGGAAAACCCTTCCCGTGGCGTCAGCGTACCTGTCAGGATCAAGGCCAGCATCACCATCAGGGCCACCAAATCCGCCTGGATTTTTTCCGAGGCAAATAGAACGATGGCCACGCCTAATATAAACAGTACTAATGCAATGTCGCCTGTCAATCTGTCCTCCGGGGATAGTGTTGCAGAGTTGCCGGGGTTGCAAAGTTATTCTGTAACTACTCAGGTGACAGTCACTTTTTCCAGAGGCAGTAATCATAGCGCGATCCGTTTTAAGTGACTGTCACCTCTGGGGCAGTTACGTTATTCTGTCATTATGCTACCTTGCCACCTGCTACTTTTACAATTGTATCTGATTTTGAGAAAGCGGGAACAAATCCGATGATCTTAGAGGCCCACCCCCCAACTGTATTCCAGATTGCCGAAGCCTTGCCCCATGGTTTCTTTATTGATAATTTTACCACCGATACGGCCGTCTAGCCCCTGCATCCGAAACATATATTCGTTGTAGCTCCAATGCGTCTCCTTACGGCCGCCCAGCACAGGCCGGTCAATATAAAAGCGCGTATGCCCCCGCTTTACTAATTCCTGAATCATTACCTCTGAGTCTTGCTTGATCATCCAGTCGAAAATGCGGTGGGATTCTTTGAAGCCATCCGCATAGTCCTGGAATGCCTGGCCGGCAGCCAGTTACGGCCGTAAGCCCGCTCATAGTAGAAGTATTGCTGGCGGGGCAGCATCATTACCTACTGATTTTGTATCCTATTTAGAAAATCGCGTCAACTCGCTTCCTTCTTGACAGGCTGTCCGACATCTGGCATACTTACACTCAACTGGTCAGACCACTTACCAAAGGATAAAATTATGCCCGATTGGATAGCCCCGCAACGCCCCAATTCATACGCCGAGCAATCCCTGGTGAGTGCTATTCTGGATGGTACATTTCCCGTAGGTTCGTCTTTGCCCGGCGAGCGTACTTTGTCCGCTCAATTGGGTATTACCCGGCCTACCTTGCGCGAGGCCATCCAAAGGTTGTCTCGTGATGGCTGGCTGACGGTACGGCAGGGCAAGCCGACACTGGTGAAAAATTTTTGGCAGGAAGGGGGCCTCAATGTTTTGAGCGCACTGGTGCAATATTCGCAGCAGCTTCCGCCGGATTTTGTGCCCAATTTGCTGGAAGTGCGTTTGCAGTTGGCTCCGGCTTATACGCGGGCGGCCGTTATCCATGCGCCGGACAAAGTGTTGCATTGTCTGAATGGATACGAAGATTTGGCGGACACGGCCGTAACCTTTGCTCACTTTGACTGGGAATTACACCACTGTCTGACTATTGCGTCCGGCAATCCCATCTACACCCTCATCCTGAACGGATTTGCCGGATTTTACGAGGAATTGGCCCAACTTTATTTTGCCCGGCCCCAGACCAGACAAACATCCCGTCAATTTTATGCTGATCTGGCTACGGCCGTGACCCAACAAGACGTCAATCTCGCCGCACAAATCACCAGAGAAGCGATGGAACAAAGTTTGGCGTTGTGGCAAGAGGTTTGAGTGAACGGTAATCGGTTACCGAACCATAGGAGAAAAATATGCGTCGTTGGAATGGATGGGGCGATACCACAACCAATTATCCACTGCCCGAAAACGCCCTGGAGATATTACAAAACTGGGTAGGCCCGGCCACGCCGCCCCATGACGTAACTTTTGCCCAGGCGGTGACGGCCGTACCGGATTCCCGTTTGCCGGAGCATCCGCTCATC
Source organism: Ardenticatenaceae bacterium (assembly GCA_027054335.1). GTDB lineage: Bacteria > Chloroflexota > Anaerolineae > Promineifilales > Promineifilaceae > JAJRTP01. The sequence continues at coordinate 15,716 of JALUPA010000384.1, read as the reverse complement.
AGCCGGCAGGCGGAAGTCCGGCTGCGCCACGCCCGCGGCCAGAGTTTGCCGGATTTGATTGCCCTGCGCAGCGGCCGCATCGGGGCGTTTCCCGATGGCGTGGCTTTTCCTAACAGTGATGAAGAGGTAGTGGAACTCATCCGGTTTGCCGGACAGCACGGCTTTCGCTTGATTCCTTATGGCGGCGGCACCAGTGTAGTGGGTCACATCAATCCGGAGCCGGGGGGCGCGCCGGTAATCACAGTGGCTTTGCAGCGGCTGAACCGCCTGCGCCATTTTGACGAAACCAGCCAATTAGCCACGTTTGGCGCAGGGGTGCAGGGGCCGGATTTGGAAGCGCAGTTGCGGGCGCGAGGCTACACACTGGGGCATTTTCCCCAGTCGTTTGAATTGTCTACGCTGGGCGGCTGGGTGGCGACCCGTTCCAGCGGGCAGCAATCTTTGGGCTACGGCCGTATCGAAAACCTGTTTGCCGGGGGTACGCTGCATTCGCCTGTAGGTAAACTGTCCTTGCCGCCGCTGCCGGCTTCTGCCGCCGGGCCGGACATTCGTCAGGTGGTGCTGGGCAGCGAGGGACGGCTGGGCATCATCACGGAGGCGACGGTGCGGGTGTCGCCGCTGCCAGAGCGGGATGATTTTCACGCCGTCTTCTTTCCCGATTTTGACGCAGGGCGGGAGGCCGTGCGCCGCATTGTGCAGGCGGGGCTGCCTCTTTCCATGATGCGCCTGAGTACGGCCGTAGAAACCCAAACCACTCTGGCTCTGGCCGGTCACGAAAAACTCATCGGCACCCTGGACAGGCTGCTAACCCTGCGTGGCGTCAAGGAAGGCAAGTGTATGCTCCTGGTCGGCTTTACCGGCAATAAAGACGTGACCAAAACCAGCCGCAAGGAAGTGTTGGGGCTGGCCGGGAAGTTCAAGGGGGTGCATGTGGGCCGCCAATTTGGCAAGCAATGGCAAAAAGGGCGCTTCCGCACGCCGTATTTGCGCAACAGTTTGTGGGAGGTGGGCTACGCGGTGGATACGTTGGAAACGGCCGTTAACTGGTCAGGCGTCCCCGGCATGATTGCGGCCATCGAGACTGCTCTCACGGAAGCGGCCGCCGGTTTTAACGAGCAAATTCACGTTTTTACCCATCTCTCCCACGTCTACCCCACAGGGGCCAGCATTTACACCACCTACCTGTTCCGTCTGGCGGCCGATCCCGACGAGACGTTGGAACGGTGGCGCTTAATGAAAACGGCCGCCAGCCAGGCCATCGTGGCTCACAAAGGTACCATCAGCCACCAGCACGGCGTCGGTGTAGACCACGCTCCTTATCTGGCGGCCGAAAAAGGCGAACTGGGCATGGCCGTCATCACCGATCTCACTCGCCGCTTTGATCCGCGCGGGATTATGAATCCGGGGAAATTGATCATTGGGTAATTATGTAGTTGGGTAACTGGATAATTACTCACTTACCCGGTTACCCAATTACTCAATCATAAAAATATGTGGACTAAAAGCTGGCGTGACAAAATTTGGGCGCAGATCGATCAGGATTGGGATGTCATTGTCATTGGCGGGGGGATTACCGGCGCGGGGATTTTGCGCGAGGCGGGGCGGTTGGGGCTGCGGGTGTTGCTGCTGGAACAGCGGGATTTTGCCTGGGGCACGTCCAGCCGCTCGTCCAAATTGGTGCATGGCGGTCTGCGTTATCTGAAGCAGGGGGATTTTGCTCTCACCAGAGAATCGGTGCTGGAGCGGGAACATTTGCTGGAAGAGGGGCCGGGACTGATTGATCCGCTGGGTTTTTTGCTGGCCTCTTACCAGGGTGACAAAGTGGGCCGCCTGACGTATGGCGCGGGCCTGACGGTGTACGATTTGCTGGCCTTGCAGTGGAGCCACAAATATTACTCCCCGGACGACTTTCGTATGTTGGCCCCCCACATTTCACCGGTGGGTTTGAAGGGCGGCTACCAGTACGGCGACGCAGAGACGGATGACGCCCGGCTGGTGCTGCGCGTTATCCGGGAAGCGGTAGCGGAGGGCACGGCGAATCAGCCCATCCTGGCCCTGAATTATGCCCGTGTCACGACTTTGCTGCGGGATGAGGCCGGCCTGGTGAATGGGGTGACGGTGCGGGATGAAGTTGCCGGGCGGACGGCCGTCGCGCGGGCGCGGCTGGTAATCAATGCCACGGGGGCCTGGGCCGACCGGCTGCGGCGGGAAGTGGGGGAAAAGGCGCGGATACGGCCGTTGCGCGGCAGTCACCTCATCTTCCCCGGCTGGCGGCTGCCTGTGGCCCAAGCCGTCAGCTTTTTGCACCCCCTGGACCAGCGGCCGGTGATGATTTTTCCCTGGGAAGGAGTAACGCTGGTGGGGACGACGGACGTGGATCACCGGCAGGAACTGGACACGGAACCGGGCATCTCGCCGGAAGAAGTGACTTATTTGATGATGGCTGTGGCTTACCAATTCCCCTCTCTGGACATCGGTCTGGATGACGTGATTGCCACCTACGCCGGAGTGCGCCCCGTCATCAGCAGTGGCAAGGTTGACCCGTCTCAGGAATCCCGCGACCACGTGGTGTGGGAGGAGTCCGGCTTGCTGACTATCACCGGGGGTAAGCTGACCACTTTCCGGCTCATTGCTCTGGATGCTCTGAAGGCTGCCCGCCACCGCCTGCCTGATTTACCGGAAATTGACGAGGACGCGCCCATTCTCAACCCGGTAGACCCGGATTTGCCCGGCGGGGGAATCCTGGATGAGACGGATCGCCGCCGTCTGACCGGCCATTATGGGGCGGAAGCAGCGGCTTTGGTGCAGGCGGCGCAGCCGGACGAATTGGCGCGTATTCCCGGCACGCATACGTTGTGGGCGGAACTGCGTTGGGCGGCTCGCGCGGAAGGGGTGGCGCATCTGGATGATTTGCTGCTGCGCCGGGTGCGGTTGGGCCTGCTGCTGCCCCAGGGCGGGGCAGCGCACATGCCGCGCATCCGGGCCATTTGCCAACCGGAACTGGGCTGGGATGACGGCCGTTGGCAAACTGAAGAAGCGGCTTACCTGGCCTTGTGCCGCCAATCGTACAGCCTGCCGGAGCGGACAGCAATACCGGATTGGCGGCCTATTCTGGCGGCGACACTGCGAGAACGGGAAACGGCCGTACCCGTCTCCTCTCGTCATAAAAAGTCCGGAGTGATTACGGCCGTGCTGCTGGGGTTAGCCGTGTTGATCTTTTCCTTTTACCTTTACCGCAAACTTAGGCGGGAATTTGTTCCAGGCGATCAATAATCCAAATCAAAAGCTAACTGCCGCGCTTCTCTTTGGGTAGGTTTACTGACGCGCCAGCAGGTAATGAGGCCGTCCCGGTTTACTTCTTTGCGGATGCGGAAGCCGGTTTTGTGGATAAGTTCTGCCCAGTAGGTTTGGGGGGGGATTTGGGAAGCGGCTGGGCCGTCTACCAGCCAATAGTTCATTGTGCGGCATTTTTCGGCAAGCAAAAGCTGGCCTTTAGGCCGCAAGATACGGCGAATTTCTTCGAGCAGGATGAGCCGGTCGCCGTGCTGCCAGAATGGAGACAGGACTTCGCATAACATGACGTGGGTCACAGAACCATCGGGAAAGGGGAGCAGGTGAATGTCACCGTCAATCCAGGTGAGACGCGGATCGTCTGCCGGCTGGCTGGGCTGCCGGGTAGGGGGCTTTTGGGTAATCCATTGCGGATTATAGACGTCTACAACGGTGATGTGGCCGGTGGTCAGGCGGCGGCTGAGGCTGATGGGTTGCTGGCGGCGGCCCAGGTCAATGTACACGATTTCGTCGTGAGATTGGATGCGACCCAGATCGAACAGAACGTGATGGGGGCGGATTCCGTTACGGCCGTATATCTTCACCACCGCCCACAAATTCATCACCAGAAAAAAGGCGCACAGGAGAAAGGCGACCAATCCCAGTAAAACAAAAGAAAACCAGCCCCGTGTGGCGCTGAATCCCATTGCCAGCAAGGCCACAATCATACCCCCGTACAGAAAGGCATATCGCGGCCATTGGGCCAGGATGTGTTGCGAAACTACGCCTTTTTCCACAAAATCTCGATGCCTTCTTCCCCGCCTAACGCCTGGCGCAGCATAGCAATCAACGAGTTATCGGCCCCGCGTGTCGCCAGCATGTCCAGCGTAGCTTCATTGATGTAATAATCCTGATCTTCCCTGGATTCTTCCACCAGAAGATCAATGAGTGTATTGAGTTGTTCCTGGCTAATTTCTCCGATGAGTTCGTTACTGTCTTCGTTATAGAGTTGGATCATGGTTGTTCCTCGTCAAGTTGATTTGTAGGGCGATTTGGCAAATCGCCGCCTAATTTACAAAAGCGGGCCACAGATGGCATAGTAAAGTATCTTAACACTCTCTCCTGACAAGACAAGAAGGCAATCAAACGTAGTTCTAATTTGTTTTCTGTACTATAACTCCTGAATCATTGTGGGCGTTTTCCAGATTGGTTCAATCTTTCCAATTTCAAAATAACAATACAAGAAAAAGGAGTTTGAAACATGAGCGATTTAATTGTAATTACCTATAAGGATGATTCGGCCTACAAAGCGTTGGATAAACTGCAAGATATGCAGAAAATGCAGTTGATTGATCTGGCTGATGCGGCCGTTGCCGTGAAAGATGAGAAGGGCAAAGTTAAAGTAAAACAGACTTTAGAGAATCAGGTGACGGGCGCTTCGGCCGTTTGGGGTGGTTTCTGGGGCTTGCTGATTGGTTTGATTTTCCTGGCACCTCTGCTTGGCGGTTTGTTGGGTCTGGTGCTGGGCGCTATCTTTGGTAAAGCGGCAGACGTGGGCGTGGACAACAAATTTATCAAGGAAGTAGGCCAATCGCTGGAACCGGGCGGCTCTGCCCTGTTTATGCTGGTTATCAAAATGACTGAAGACAAGGTGCTGCCGCAGTTGGCTGAATTGGGCGGTGAAGTTTACCAGACGTCGCTCTCCAACGAGGACGAACAGAAATTGCGCGAAGCCTTGCAGAATGACGAGGTCAAAGAACACGCGGAAGAGCATCTGGAATTGGAAGAAAGCGAGAGTAACGCATAAACTGAACGAGTTTATGGGAAACGGGAAAAGAGGTGGGACATCACCCGCCTCTTTTTTTGCCTGGAGAGAATCTGCAGCCGCGGCTACGCAGGAGAGACGGGAAGAATGATGGTGAAAGCAGCCCCTTCTCCGGGAGCGCTGGTGAGTTCCAGTTTTCCACCGTGGGCGGCGATAATTTCCTGAGAAATGTTCAGCCCCAGGCCCAGCCCCTGAGGAAAGCGGCGCTGGGCTGTGCTGCGGTAGAATGGCTCGAACACTCGTTTGTGTTCGGCCGGGTCAATACCTGGGCCGGTATCCTGGACGGTGATGGCGATGTGGTTGGGGTGGGCTACGGCCGTAACTGCTACCCCGCCTCCTTCCGGCGTATACTTAATGGCATTACTCAATAAATTGCCCATTACCTGGGCCATCTTGGCCGGGTCAATCTCCACACTGGGCAAATTGAAGGGGACATCCGTCTGCCAGCGCAGCCCCTTTTCCTGAGCGGCCGCCCGCCAGGGCAGCAGCAGCGGCGGCAGCCATTTGCTTAAGGCCACGGCTTCCTTTTGCAGCTGAATTTTGCCTGTTACCTGGCCGTGCAGTTGAGCCAGATCGTCCAACAGCGGCTGTAACCGGCTGATTTCCTTGTCTATGCCGGCCAGCAGTTCCTGGCGCAGGGTGGCGTCTTCGTCGGCCCCTTCGCGCAAGACTTGAATGGCAGCTTTGATGGCCCCTAACGGCCGTCCAATTTCATGCACCAGATTAGCCAGTGACCGCCGCCGGGTAGATTCCAGCAGGCGCAGCCGCCCGGACAGGATGTTGACCGAGCGGGCCAACGCTTTGGTTTCCGTACTGCCCTTTTCCGGCAGGGGTGGCTCTATGTATTCCCCGTTAGCCAGTTCGATGACAGCTCTCGTGGTGGTGGTCAGCGGCCGGTCCAAACGTATGGCCAGAATGTAGCCAATCAACCCGCCCAAAACCAGTTGCAGCCCCAGGACAACGAGAATATATTGGCCCAATCGCCACAACCGCTGCGACACAGTGCCCAGTGTGTCTGCCACTTCTACTATGCCCACCAATTGTTCATTCACGTCCCGCACGGGGGCAAATACCCGCACGCCCGGCTGGAAAAAGCTGTAACTGACGATGACGTGATTTTCATCAGTTAAGGGGGGTAAATTTTTTTCCATGGTGGCGTCCTGGGGCTGGCTGGCGGCCAGAATGACCCCATCGGGACTGAGCAGCAGAATGGAAGTTTGTGTATCCCCGTCCTGGCTGATCTGGTTGAGATAAAGTTGAGCTTCTTCTTCGGTGAGTTTGAAGACCTGATCGCCGGTGACGTCGGCAATGAGCCGGGCCTGCTGCTGCAAATTCACTGACATATCGGACAGCATGATCTGGGTTTCCAGCAGGTAAAAGAGGGCAATGGCCACGAGAGGCGTAGTGATTAGCAGGGGCAGCAGATGGCTGATGACAAAACGGCCGCGCAGATTCATGCTCAATTTTCCTGGGATACTAATCTGTAGCCGACGCCTCGTTTGGTGATGATTCGTTGGGGATGTTGGGGGTCTTCTTCGATTTTCTCGCGCAGCCAGCGGATGTGGACGTACACGACCTGGGATTCGCCCATAAATTCGGCGCCCCAGACCCGGTTGAGCAGTTCGTCGGTGGAGATGACGTTGCCGGCGTCCAGGGCCAGGGTGTGCAGGAGGTCAAATTCGCGGTTGGTCAGGTTGACGGCCGTCTCCCCGATAATCACCGTATGGGCCGCGGGATCAATCACCATATCGCCCACCTGCAACGTTTGCTTCCGGCTGGCCGAATCGGTTGTGCTGCCGCTTCCGGCCCGGCGCAAAACAGCTTTTACGTGGGCCACCAGCACGTCCAGGTTGAACGGTTTGGTAATATAATCGTCTGCACCTAACTCCAGCCCCAAAATAGTGTCCAGTTCCCGCCGCCGCGCCGTGACAAAAATGACGGGGACGTCCATATCTTGCTGGAAATGGCGTAACGCTTCCAGCCCGTCCATCCCCGGCAGACCGATGTCCAGCAGAATCAGGTCGGGCGGGTCACGCCGGGCCAGGGCCAGGGCGTCTTCGGCGGAAGCGGCTGTGTGGGTGCGGTAGCCGTTTTGTTCCAGTTTGAAGCTGACGCTGCGACGCATCAATTCATCATCATCTACAACTAAAATATGTTTAGCCATAATGGGCGATTTTACCGGATTTTGGGGAAAATGCGTATGCGTAATTTTTAGAACAACGTTGACTCGAAAATTGCTAATCTCAGTAGATCCAATTTTTCATCTTTTGGCCGCGGATTGCGCGGATTAGCGCGGATTTTTTATAATGACTTTACCGAAAAAACCGCAGAGGACGCAAAGATCGCAAAGATTTACCAGAGAAAAATCCAGACAAATCCGCGAAATCCGCGGCTTAAGTTTTGAAATTTGGATCTACTGAATCTCAAAGGTAGCTTCGGTGTTTGGCAGGGGTGGGATGGCGCGGTGTGGTCATGGGCGGGCAAAACAACGTCATTCCGCGCCATCTCGCCCCGCACGGCCGGGTTGGGGGCGAGATGACCGGCAAAACGGTTCTCCGCGAGAGAAGGCTTCAAGCCGGTCATCCTACCCCTACCAACAATTGGCGGATTCAACCAAAATGAAAAACATTCAGGTGATTTAATCGCCCCGCGCTAATCTTCCAGTAGCGGGATGGAATAATCGGGAGCATCCACGCCGGGGCCGTACATATAGCCGTTGGGCCAGGGAATGTAGTTGCTGACGAAATCTTCCTGGAGAATAACCTCGCCGTCGGTGTTGTAGACGGTGCGGCCGACGGTGACGCGGGCGCCTTCGGTGGCCCAGTCAATCTGGCGCACCGTGCCCGGTTCCATCTCCTCGTCCAGCGTCCACACGTCCTCTTCCGGGCCGGGGGCGGGCACAATGTCTTCAAAGACGGGGCCTTCCTTTTCTACCGTGCGCCCCATGCTGGTGGAGTAGAATTTGAAGGTGATGGACTCCTCTTCCTCGTTGTAATAATTTTCGATAAGCAGGTGGTACGGGGTGTTGTTGATAAATTTGAAATCCACGATGGGGGAGTAGACGGTGGCGTCCATGCCGGGGCCTTCGCCGTCGTTGTAGTAGCCCAGCATGTAGCCGTGTTCCCACCGTTCCGTGACGGGGAAACCGGCCCAGAAAACGGTCTGGAAGACGGTGGTACTCACCTGGCAAACGCCGCCGCCAATGCCTTTAATCGTCTGGCCGCCGACGATAATCAGCCCTTCTTCGTAACCGTCATCCTCGGAAATGGTGCCCAGGTATTTGTTGTAGGAGAACTCTTCGCCGGGGGCGATGACGATACCGTAGAAGTTGGCCGCCGAGCGGGAAATGTTCCGTTTGCGGGCGTCGGAGGAGCCGTAGAACCAGGTGGTGGCTTCGCTGACCAGTTCGGTAATGCCCAGTTCTGCGGCCGTGGCGCTGGCGTTGACGGTGGGCACAATGTCGTTAACGATGAAGGGGACGGAGCGGTTGGGGGTTTCTACCTGGGCTTTTAGCTGTTCCAGGGTGGCTTCGATGTCCAGTTCCCGGCCGTTAATGTGCGGCGAGACCAGGACTAATTCCTGCGTGGCGTCGTCAAAATAGAAACGGGCGTTGACCGGTTCCCGGTAAATCTGCCCGGCGTATTGGGCCAGCCATTGCCGGGCGGCATTCTCATCCAGAAAGACGTTATGCGTCAGCGAGCCGTCCGCCTGCTCCGCCACTTCCACGCGCAGCCATTGGCGCAGCTGCTCTGGCGGCAGGGCGACGGCGGCCAAATCTTCGCTGTCCAGCGGTTCCGGCAAATAAAAGGTAACAGGGCCGCCGTCAATAATGCGCTGGATGCGTGCCGCGCCGGGCGCGTCGTCGTAGATGGCCGGGGTGGTCTGGTTGACCAGGAGTTCGATTTGAGCGGCTTGCAGACCGGTGAGGACGGGTAAGAGGCGGGCGCGGGCGTCGGCCACATCCAGGGCGCGGCCGGATTGGCCGGGGGTGTAGACGGCCGTATCTCCCGCCACTTCCACTGTTGCATTGATCGCCGGCTGGTTCACCTCTGCGGCAATCTCCGCCAGCTTTTCGCTCAGCTTGCCCTCGTCCAGCGTCATGATCGGGGCGACGGTACGGCCGTAATACCAGCCGTTAAACATATCCCGCACCCGTTGCAACGGCCCGCCGCTGCGTCCCGTTTGATAGGCCGCTTCCACCGTGGCCGGTACGTCCACCGCCAGCCCTACGTCGGCCGGAGTCAACTGCCACTGCCGCCCAGAGGCGGGGTCGGTCAGGGTGATGGTTCCCGCATTAGCGTAAGCCACCGCTGCGGCCACCGCTTCTTCCGCTGCCGCCCGATCCATCCGGCTGACGTCCACGTCCCCCACCACGACGCCGGTAAAGATGCGCCCCTGATGGCGGCTCTGGTAGTTGGCAATCAGAATGGCGGAGAAGACGAGGAGGAGGAGGACGGCCGTTACCGGCGCAGCCAGAAAGTAGCCGAATTTCTGCCGGGTTGGGGTCGGGTCAAATTGGGGGGCTGGAGACGAAGCCTGCATAAATACCTCTTTTGCCGCAAGTTTAGCTTCATTGTAGTAGGTATTGTTGATTCGTCCAGATGTGACGGGGTGATTTTGAGTAAATATTCATTTGAGTAATTGTGCTACAATAGAGTTGATAGTTATCAATTGAGGGCGAAAGTTATGAGCGCATCAGTGTCTGTAAAAACGTCTTACGAACATATTCAGCTTGACGATTCAGGTGTACCGCTTATTTCGGGCACAACCATGAAAGTTGTAGAATTGGTGATGGCCCAAAAAGCGTATGGCTGGAGTCCGGAAGAACTGCATTTTCAGCACCCGTATTTAACTATGAGCCAGATTTACTCGGCTTTGGCTTACTATTGGGAGCATAAAGATACGTTAGACGCGGATATTGCTCGTCGCAGCCAGTTTGCCGAAAAATTACGCCAGGAAAGCGGATTGTCCCCTCTGGCAGCCCGTTTACGTACTCTGGGATTGCCTGAATGACTGTTGCTCTCTATATGGATGTTCATGTTCACCGGGCTATCACGGTCGGTTTGCTCATGCGTCATGTGGATGTTCTCACAGCGCAGGAGGATGGCTATCGTACTGCGCTTGATGATCGTTTGCTTGACCGAGCTACAGAATTACAGCGCGTTTTGTTTACCCAGGATGAGGATTTACTGGCAGAAGCGAAGCGCCGGCAGGTAAAAAACATTCCCTTTGCCGGTGTGATTTATGCCCACCAACTGAGAATTACAATTGGTCGCTGCGTGCAAGACCTGGAATTAATAGCCAAATTGGCTGAACCGAAAGAGATGGCTAATCGTGTTGAGTACCTGCCTCTCTAACACGATATTAAGGCGAGAGGATGTTTGCCATGATTTCAGCTACGGCCGTATACACCGGTGACTCATCCCCCAATTCGATTAACGGCCGTCCGCTGAACTCAAACTCCATCAACTGCTCATCCGCCGGAACGACTCCCAGCAAAGGAATATCCATCTCCTCAAGCCGCGCTTGCAGCGGGGCGGGGATGTCGCCGCTGAGCCGGTTCAGGATCAGGCCGGTTTGTTCAATGTGGATGTCCATCTGCTGCCGAAAGCCGGCAATACGCTCTGCCGCCACAATGCCGCGCTGCGTGGGGTCGGTCACAATGAGCAAATGCTGTACGTTCCGCGTCGTGCGCCGGCTGAGATGTTCCATGCCCGCCTCATTGTCAATCACCACGTAGCGATAATTCCGGCTGATGGCGTCTACCACTTCCCGCAAATTGTGATTGACGGCGCAGTAGCAGCCCGGCCCTTCAGACCGGCCCATCGCCACCAAGTCAAACCGGTCCCCTTCCGAGACGGATGAGCGTACCTGGTAATCCAGATACTCCCGTTTGGTAACGCCGCCCGGCAGCGTGCCCATGGCCGCACCCCCGGCCGTCAGGGTTTGCTTCACCTGGGCCAGTAAATCTTCGCGGATGTCGCCTACCGTCCATTCCAATTCCAGCCCCAGTACCATGTTCAAATTGCTGCTGGGGTCGGCGTCAATCGCCAGAATAGCCCCCGGCTGCGTCTGCATCAGATATTTGATGACCATACCGGCGATGGTCGTTTTGCCCACACCGCCTTTGCCGGCCAATGCGATAGTTGTTGTCATAATTGCCCTTCCAGTTGTTTTGCTATCTCTTCTGCTGCCTGTCGTAGTGCGGGGACGTGGTCGTAAACGGCCGTACCCAACCGATCCGCTTCCTGCACCCCCAAATCAGCCGGGAGCAGCCCCAACAGCGGGATACCCGGCGTTTCCGACTGCAGAAAATCAGCCTCATCTTCATTACGTACCTTGTTGCCCACCAGCCACAGCCGGGTCAGGCCAATGTCATGCGCCAGCTTTTTAATTTGTACGGCCGTGCCCAAACTGCGCCGCGTCGGTTCCACTACAATAATCAAGGCGTCCACAAAATCCACCGTCGCCCGCCCCAAATGCTCCACCCCGGCGTACATATCCAGAATCAACACCTCATCGTCGCGGAACAGCAAATGGGTGAACAGCGTTTTGAGCATCGCGCTTTCCGGGCAGATGCAGCCCGACCCGCCCAAATCCACCGCCCCCATCTCCAGCAGGCGCACCCCGCGATGGGTGACGCTGAACCGTTCCGGCAAATCATCTACCCGCGGGTTGAGCGTAAAAAAGCCGCCCACTGTGCCCGGTTTGGCCCCCGTGCGCTCCTCAATCAACTCATCCATCTCCGAGATGGGATGCAGTTGGGCGCGTAAGTCGTCAGGAAAGCCCAACGCCCCCGCCAGACAGGGCGCCGGATCCGCATCCACCGCCAGCACATCCCGTCCCTGATCAGCGTACACCTGCGCCAGCAGCGCCGCCAGCGTTGTTTTGCCTACACCACCTTTGCCGCTAATTGCCAGTTTCATCGCTTAATCACCGCGTACCATTCATTGCGTTCCAGCCGGGCCAGATCAAAATCTCCCTTTGGTACGGGGACAGGAGCTTGGATAATGGCTGGATCATTGATATAAACGTAATGTGCATCTAAGCTCACTACGACAACTGCGTGATTTGTTGCTTCATCAGTATAGGGCAGCTCGCCTGTAAAAACGGCCGTAATAACCGGTTCACCATTTGCCAAATGTTTTTCGAGAGCATCGAGTGATCCTTGCCGGCACAAAACGCGGACACCAGCTTTTTCTAAATTGAGAATATTGTTAAACGGCGCGCCGAACCATTGGATATTCAGGAGAGCCAGTAATTGATTGTAAGGTACCGGTTTGTTCAAGTGGGTTAAAATCATGGCGGCGCACGCAGCCAGGCAGTCGGCCTGAGTTTTTTGTAAAATGTGTTGTATGGGCAGGATGGCAGACATGACAATTCGGATTGACGTCATCGGTTAATAATCTGTGGCGGTGGCGTTAGATTCGTTAAATAATCTGGCGGCAGTTCCCGTATGAAACTTTTGTCAGTTGTGGTTGTCAGCCCGTCATCCTGGTGCAGGTATTGTTCTATTTTGACTTGGCTGTTGGCCGGATCAATTATTTGCCCCGTTGCCACGTCTACATCAACATAGCCGATAATCTCTTTGTGTTTTGTGCCGGGAAGTGTGAGCCAGACAGGAACCCGCCAGGCCGGCTTTTCTTGTAAGATGAGTGTGGGCGGATCAGCTCCAATAAGGTAGCTGATTTCGTTGAGCAGCCAATTGTTGACGGTACGTTTCGCTTGTATGGCCGTACACTTGATTTCAAACGATACATTAAAGTCTATATTTACCTTACCTTTTTCCGGGATAACGTAGTTGCTAAGAATAATCGCCATATTTTCTCCTCATTTTCCGGGACAGGTTTGAGAAAGCGTCTCGCAAACTAAACCCTCAGCAAACATTTCCACCAGCGTATTTAATCTTCACTCGATTGAAACCGCTATAGGCACAAATACTCCCAGAGCAGCCACAGCCACGCCATACAAAGCGTATCCTGAAGGAATGGCCGGAGCCGCCATAAAAATCAAAGCCGATACAAAGGCAATATACCGGGAAATGCCTTGCAAAACCTCGTATTGAATAAGCGTCACGACCAGAAAAATCAGGCCCACGCCAAAGAAGATTGTGGCGGTGATAAAGGTCCCGATCACCCACCAGCCACTGCCGTCAAAAAAGACAGTTGGAGACAGCCCCGCAGCCTGAACGGCAATGGGGCCTATGCCATCTGCGCCCAAACCGGCGGCATAAAGTCCGGCCCCAACCGCCAATAACAGAAAAGTTGGGGCAGAGATCGAGCGTGATTTGGTTTGCAGCGTTTGGTTTATGATACTAACTGAAAACAAACTCAATGTGAAAGCAACGGCCGATAAAAGATGCCCCACAAACCAACGCCCGGTCAAATTTACTGCCTGCGCCGCCAAATCGTGCTGATCGTAATTGGACACGACCGGAATTAACAAAATACCTATGGCAAGAACCACGGGAAAGGTCAGTATGAAAAGTTGCTGGGATTTCAGTTTCATCGTTTTGCTATTAACCGCCGGGTAAGTGTGCTGCCCAGTATAGCACAACCGTCGGTGGGCAGGTGATGGCTCACGGCCGTATCAAACAAAACCCGGTACGACGTCAAAAAATCCTCATCCCCCAACCAACAAACGACCAGCAGCGAGACGTGGGGCAAAATGGCAAAGGAGAATGCCCGGCTGCCTAATGATACAGCCCGGCCGTTCAACTTGACGGCCGCACTGGCAAACCGATCCACATTATCCCCAAACGTCTGCATCAACTTTTGGCCTGTGTATTCCTGAAAAGCGGTGGTGTAGAAACGGCCGTTCGGCAGTTCCGAAAAGCCCAGCCAACGGCCCGTTTGCGGCGTCCCGTCCGACGTACTGAAATAATACGCCAGCAGCGCCTGATCCAGCGTGCCCAAAGGCTTGCCGTCGTCATCCTGCACCACTAATTCCGGGAAGGGCAGCACCGTTTCTCGCCCCCAGAGCGGCAGGCGAAACAAACCCTGGCTCGGTTCCGTTTCCGCATAATGCGCCCCCGTCAGCCCGGCCAAAATAACCGGATTGCGCCGGCGCAGGGCCTCACGTAGCCTGTCCACCTCTTCCGCCAGTAAATCCGGGGAGTCAATAGCTGCTTTCATCACGCTCATGCGCCGCCTTCCTCACCGCCCAATATCTCCATGATACGCTCCTCCAGCCGATCCAGGTCCCATTTGCCCTGCATCAGCACGATGGAACGCAACAGGGGATCAATTTCCTGCACCGTATCCAGAATGTCGGCCAGCAACTGCCGCTGTTCACGCACATTGGTAACCTCTCGCGGCGTTTCCACCAGATCGCGCAAAATGGCGCCCTCGGAACGGGAAGCGATGACCGGCTCGCTCAAGCCCTGGACGTAGACATAGGTGCGTTTTCCCGGCCCGCGATCCTCTTCAATGGGTTCCAGCCCCACGATAAAATCGGAACGAAAGTATTTGCCATAGCCCAACGGAATGATACTCTCTTTTTGCACCTTCATGATATGCCGTCCGTCTCCCAGATGCCTTTGGCGCGTAGTAACGGCCGTGCATCCACCATATTCTTATGCAGCATCGCCTTCTCCGGCAAACCCAGTGCTAGAGCCATCAACTGTGTGAAATACAGTACCGGCATCGGTTCATCCAGCTCCATCTGCATCTGGCGCGCGTCCAGGTTCATATGGCACAGCGGGCAGACCACAGCAATGGCCTCCGCCCCCGCTTCCCGCGCGTGGTGTATCAGGCCGCCGCTCAGCGAAAGTACAATGTCTGGCCGGGTGAGGGAATGCGCCGCGCCGCAGCACGTCGTTTTGTACGACCAATCCACCACTTCTGCACCCAGCGCCGCCAGCAACTCGTCCATGTTGGTCGGATTTTCCGGGTGATCGGCTTCCGTTACCTGGGGCGGGCGCGTTAACAGACAACCGTAATAGGCCACCACGCGCAGCCCGGCCAGCGGTTTTTGCACGCTGGTCGCAATATTTTTCGGGCCAACGTGATCGAGCATAGCCTCTATCAATGTGCGGACACGCACGCTGCCCCGGTATTCGTAGCCGATGGCTTCATCCATCTCTGCCCTGCGCTGTACGTCATGTCGAATTTCGTATTGGGCCGCTTTGTGGCGGTTAAAACAGGCGGCGCAAGGCATGACCACTTCTTGGAAGCCGCTCTTTTCGATCAGGGCCAGGTTTTCCAGAGGCAGTTGCGTGGCTGCTTGGGGATCAATGCGGTGCGCGGCCGTACTGCCGCAGCAGACCCATCCTTTTGGTTCGATCAAATTCATGCCCAACGCTTCGGCCACGGCCGTAGCCGATTCATTAAACTCCGCCGCTGTGGAGTGCAGCGAGCAGCCGGGATAGTAAGCTACCGCCTCTGCTGCTCCCGGAACCGGTTTCACCTGGCGCGGCGGCCGTCCCAATTTGGGCAGGAAGGCCACCTTGCGCTTTTTCAGCATTTCCTTGTACATAGCCAGGTCGTCAAAAAAGCCCTGCCGCTGGCGCAGCTTCATCTCCGCCATCAGGCCCGGTTCATACGACCGGCCCCACAGCCGCACTTCCCGCATAAACGCCTCGTTGAAGATGTTCACGGCTGGTACCGGTGGCTCGATACCG
>JALUPA010000383.1 GCA_027054335.1 Ardenticatenaceae bacterium | reverse complement strand
CTCTTTTTCTCTATTCCTACCAGTACCAAATTCCTATCCAATGCTATCGAGATTTCCTTACGGAATTACTTACGAGCATCTTGTTATTGATCTTGTTTTACCGAAGAAACGGCCGTTACCTCCCCCGTTTCCACCACACAACACCACCCCCAATCACCGTCAAAACGACCACACCCCACACCAACCACAACAGCCCGCTATCCGATTCTGCCGGCGCAGGAGACGGCTGCGGCGGGGACGGCACGGCCGTATTCTCCGGCACAATCGTCACCGCCACATCTTCTTTTACCCCAAATACAACTATCGGCACGTCATGATCTGTCGCCTTATACGGCATCCTTTCCGGTGACGTATCCAGTCCCAGACTGTCCGGATAGTCCGCATTGACGTGCATAATTTGTACCTGCGCTGCCTCATCCACCAACGCCGGTGAGACCAGAATCCCGTCAATCAACTGGGAAATACCGGCAAAGACAAAGCTATACCGCGCCTCATCTGGAACTTGCGAAATTAAGTTGGTAAGACGGCCGTTTTCCGTCATCTCCAGCAGCGTCGGGGACAACTCATAATCATTAAAATCTCCCATTACCATAATCTTCGCCTGGTCGTCCCCCGCCAAAACCTCATCCACCAGCACATTGATATGCTGCGCTTGCAGCCGGCGGCGCGGGGCTGTTTCCGCCTCGCCGCCCCGCTTCGATTTGAAATGATTCACAAACACCGTGTACGGCTCGCCATCCAGCATCAGGCTTACTTGCAGCGGCGGTCGGGAGAAAAGCGGATCGTCCCCCGGACGGCAATCCACAGATTTATCAAAGATGCCCGTCTCAAAAGGAGCGCACGTTTGCCGCAGTTGATAATCACCAATCTCCACCCGGTTGGGATCGCTGAGTAAAGCCACGTCAATACCCCGCACATCCACGCTTTCCAGATGAGTAACAGTATAGGTAAAACCACACGCTTCCGCCGCTATCTCGGCCAGCGTATCCAGCAGCGGCTTGTTTTCCACCTCCTGAATACCTACCAGCGTGGGGCAGGCCAACGTCTCACTGAGGGCGTAGGCCAGCTTTTCCTGTTTGGTAGCTAACTCCTCCGGGCTGGGCTTTGGTT
>JALUPA010000382.1 GCA_027054335.1 Ardenticatenaceae bacterium | reverse complement strand
GCTGTCATCTACTACCAGAATACGATACTCATTCGGTACAAATTCAGTCATAAGTAGTATAGGTGTGCTATTGTTTTATTTATATCGAATTGTGTATGGTTCTACGCAAGTACACAATTTCGCCGGGCTGGCTACTATCTGCATAAGATTGTAGCAGACCCGCTTAACTTGCTCAACTGGTAGTTTATAACTGGAAGTTGCACAATGCTTGTCGTTTACTTGGGAATCTTCTGGTTTATTGGCTTATGGTTAGCTTCGGTTACGGCCGTAAACCCCACCTGGCTGCTGACTGGAGGCCTTCTCAGTCTGATCGCGGCCTTTCTTCTGCGCCGTCGCCGAAACACGGCCGTCATCCTGGTCTGTGTGGGCATAGCGGGAATAGCCGGATTTCGTTACCACACGGCCCTGCCCACAATAGATGAATCCCACATCGCTTATTACAACAATACAGACGACATTACCCTAACCGGATTGGTCAGAGAAGAACCGGAAATAACTGACCGCTCCATCAACCTGCGCCTGGACGTGGCAAGCGTCACCCTGTCCGACGGCCGTACCTATCCCGTCAACGGCCTCGTGCAAGTCCGCACCTGGCGCTACCCGGAAATTAAATACGGAATGAAGCTGGAACTGTACGGCCGTCTGGAAACCCCGCCTGCCGACGGCGACTTCAATTACCGCGCCTATCTGGAACGGCAAAACATCTATAGCCTGATGAGCCTGCCCCGCGTCACCGTTCTGGCCGAAGGAGAAGGTAGTCCCCTCTACCACACCATCCTCACCATCAAACATCGTGCCCAGGACAGCATCACCCAACTACTGCCCTCACCCCAATCTGCCCTCCTATCCGGTATCCTCCTGGGCAACGACAACGAAATGCCACCCGACCTGGCCGACGATTTCCGCAACACCGGCATGACGCACATCATCGCTATCTCCGGTTTCAACATCGCTATCCTCATTGCCATTCTGATGGGACTGACCGGCTCCTGGCTGCCCCAGCGCCCGGCCGTTATCGTCTCTATTGCCGGGATTGTCTTCTACACTATCATGGTCGGGGCGGACGCCTCAGTGGTGCGGGCGGCGGTGATGGGCAGTGTCTATCTGATTGCCGCCCGCTGGATGGGGCGGCCCAACTTTGCCTTTGCCTCGCTCTTTCTGGCCGGCTGGCTGATGACCTTGCTACGGCCGTTTACCCTCTGGGACGTCGGCTTTCAACTCAGCTTCACTGCCACCCTGGGCCTCATGCTCTACGCCGACGGCCTGACCCAATGGACGCGCCGCCAGCTTTTGCGCGTGGCCGACCGCCAAACAGTACGGCAAATCATGGCCGTCATCAGCGAAGCCGTCCTCATCACCCTGGCGGCCCAGGTACTCACGCTGCCCCTCATACTGGGTTACTTCCGGCAGCTATCCCTCATCAGCCTGCCGGCCAATGCCCTCATCCTGCCCGCCCAGCCCGGCGTGATGATCTGGGGCGGCCTGGCCACTATCGTGGGCATGATTAGTCCGGCGCTGGCCCAGCCTGTTGCCTGGATTGCCTGGCTATTCCTGACCTATACCATCAACCTGGTGCGCATGTTTGCCCGCGTGCCGGGTGCAGCCGTGCCGGTGGCTGTCTCCTGGACGGCCGTCATCTTCATCTATCTGTTCATTGGCGCGGTCACCTGGCTGATAATGCAGCCGCCGGAAAAACGGGCACGCTGGACCGGCTTCCTGCAGCAAAATCTGTCACAAAAGGCAGCATTGACGTTAACCGGTATGGCGGCCCTGCTGGTCATCAGTTGGAGCGGCAGCCAGGCAGACGGAAAACTACACATCGCCTTCCTGAACGTGGGCCAGGGAGACGCCACCTTCATCCAAACGCCATCCGGCCGGCAAATTCTCATTGACGGCGGCCTGTATCCCAGCGTACTCAACGATCAATTGGGACAACAAATGCCCTTTTGGGACAAAGAGATCGATTTGGTCATCGCCACCCACCCAGATGCGGATCACGTCTCTGGCCTGGAGAACCTCTTTGACCGCTACCGCATTCCCACACTTATGACGGATGGCGAGGGATTAGGCGAATCGCCCATTTATGACGCCGTTTTACAGGCGGCTGAAGCAAACGGCACAGAAATTCGACCGGCAGTCGCCGGAGAAATCATAGAAATTGAGGATGGCGTGCGGCTGGAAATCTTGCATCCGGGCGACACACTGAATGAGGAAAACCGGAATGAAAACTCAGTTTCCCTGCGTCTGGTCTACGGAGAGTTTGCCTATCTGTTTACGGGGGATGCGGAACAGGAAGCGGAACAGACGATGCTCAAAAGCGGCCGCCCCCTGAACGCAGTCGTCTTCAAAGCGGGGCATCATGGCTCCAACTCCTCCAGCAGCGCCCCGTTTCTGACGGCCGTTCAACCGCAAATTATCATTGTTTCCGCGGGCAAAGAGAACAAATTCGGCCATCCCCGCCCGGAAATGTTACAACGAGCGCAGAATGTTGGCGCAACAGTCTTACGCACAGACGAATTGGGCACGATTGAGGTTGTTAGCGACGGCCGTACCATATGGTGGCAGGCACGGCCGTAAAAATTACTCGCGCCGCGCCGTGCGTTGAGACGTCGGCCCGTTCCACATTCCCTCAATCAAACTGGTCAGATAATCGTACTCTTGCGTCACTTCATGCAGTTCAGTCAGCACCTGCTCCATTGCCTGCTCATAGTAACGCACCTGCGCCCGCACCTGTTGCAAACGGCGCGTATTTTCCGACAACTGCTCGTGCAATTCATGTTTCCGCGCGTCTAAAGCTTCCCGTCTGGCAATCTCATTTCTCACAACTTCACCTGCTTATACCGATAATAAAATAACCAATACAATAAATTCACCTCTAAATCAATATCTGAGTGCGATGAGATCAACAACGTTGCATAGACTTATAGTACCACAGTACTGCCACCGGATATATTAACGTATATAGAGATTGTGCGGTGTAAAATCGGTAACACATTTGGGTATTTGCTGAACAATGCTTACAATCCTGCACAGAATACAAGGACGGAAAAGAATTTTGTCTAAGCGAATTATTTTGTTTTTTGTGGTATTAGGATTGATTACGGTTGCTTGCTCCCGGCAAGAGGCAGCTACGGCCGTCCCCCAACCCACCGTCACAGAAACGGCCGTAACCGCTACTGCCACCCCCTCACTCACCGCTAAACCCACCAACACCCCCCAGCCCACACCCGTCCTGCCCAGCATCTCCGTCGTCGACCAGCCCCTGACAGATGACGGTGAAATCATCATTGCCGGCGTCGTCAGCACCCAACCGGGCTGGGCTGTCGTTTACGCTATGGATGAAGCGGGTGAACTGGGACAGATTTTAGGCACAGCACCCGTCAAAACCGGCGTCAACAACACCCTGACCGTGACCATTGACCCCGCCCAGGCCAGCCAGACCATGACCGCCATCCTGCACGTAGATGAAGGAAAAAGCGGCGAATTTGAATATCCGGACGGCCCCGACGAACCGCTGCAACGAGAAGACGGCATTATCGCCGACACGTTCAATCTGGATTTTCAGATAACGCTGCCCAGCATCACCGTATCGGCTCAGGAAGTAGGGGAGGACGGCCTGGTAACGATTGAATCGGTCACCGTACCGCAGCCAGGCTGGCTGGTCATTCAGGCAGACGATCACGGCGAACTGGGGGCGTATCTTGGCTCCGCACCCTTGCAGGAAGGGTTAAACCGCGATTTGACGATTGCCATTCCCTGGCGGGAAGGCACGCCTACGCTATATGCAGTATTTTATGAAGATAACGGCCGGCCCCAACGCCTGGATATCCCCGGAGAAGACGTCCCCTTCACAGTCAACGGGCAGCCCGTTCTGGAAGCGTTTTCCGCTACGTATCCGCCGGATATTTATGTGCTGGATCAACCTATTGTAGACGGCATGTTTGAAGTAGAACGGGTCATCAGCAATGGCCCCGGCTGGCTGGTGGCTTATTTCGACGATGAGGGGGAAGCAGGATTGATCATCGGATCAGCCCCCTTGAAGGATGGTTTGAATGAACGGGTAAAAGTGGCGGTGTTGGAAAC
>JALUPA010000381.1 GCA_027054335.1 Ardenticatenaceae bacterium | reverse complement strand
AATGATTTGCGTCAGGCAGCACGGCCGTATCTGGAACAACTGGCCCATGATACCGGCGAGA
This sequence comes from Ardenticatenaceae bacterium, assembly GCA_027054335.1. Taxonomy (GTDB): domain Bacteria; phylum Chloroflexota; class Anaerolineae; order Promineifilales; family Promineifilaceae; genus JAJRTP01. The sequence continues at coordinate 11,990 of JALUPA010000381.1, read as the reverse complement.
CTGCTTCTCTGGATTTGCTGGTGGACGATGAAATTCTGATCTTTGACGAGGTGATCGGCCATCGTTTGGTGGGCAGCGTCAGTTCCCTGGGGACGCGCCATCCGCTGTACGCCACTTCGACGGGAAAGGCGATTATGGCCTGCCTGCCGGAAGCGCGAGTGGATGAGTTGTTGTCACGGCCGTTGCTGCCCATCACTCCTACCACCATCACCGACCCGGACGAACTGCGCCGCCAATTGGTGCAAATCCGGCAGGACGGCTACGCGGTGGGTAATGGAGAACTGGAGGAAGATTTGATCGTTGTCGGTGCGCCCATTCGTCAATTCGACGGTCGGGTGACGGCGGCAATTAGTGTGGGGGGGCCGGCGGTACGTTTCTCGCCGGAACGGACGCGGGAAATGGGGGAACTGGTGCGGGATACGGCCGTACAGATTTCGGCGCAGTTGGGTTGGCGGGAGGAACCACGGATTTTTACGGGATGAGAGGGATAACCGCAGATTTTTATCCGTGTTGTTCGATTCTATCCGTGTTCTCTGTGGTTCCCAGATGCCAGACGTGTCGGTAGTAATGCAGACTGGATAAAAACAGACCGCCGCCGATGCCGATGTAGAGGACGGCCAAATACGGTTTGGGAATGGGGGAATACACGCGCAAGGTGATACCCAGGCCGATCATAAAGAGGACGAGCGGGTAGCTTTTCCATTCTTGAAAGGCGAAGAGACATACTTTGCCCCCGGCCAGCGCACCAATGCGCACGACGTTTTTATCGGCCAGTTTAGAGAAACCCCAGCGGTAGATGATGAAAGCCAGAATAACGCCAACCAGAGCAAAGGGGAGTGTTTCAGCAAAGGTCAGGGCCGCCAGCCAGCCAATCGCCAGACTAATGAGCATGACGCCAACCCCGCTCCACATCAATCCCGCCAACAGGTGCAGCCACCGCTTTTCCAGAACCGGTTTGCATTTAATCAGAAAGTCGTCCATGATTTTGTAGTTTAGCCGGGTACGGATATGCTGCCAATGACAAAAGTCATAAAAGCGAAGACAAAAGCTAACGTTGTTACAAAGCTAACGTTGTTACGGCCGTAGCTGCCCACGTCTGCTTCAATCAGTTGCAAAATTAAGGTAAGCTGGTTACCTGCTACCCTTCTTCATGCGCTCCGTCTACCGGCAAGGAGTGTGTGAAAGTGTGAAAACCTAAAGACACATCACACCGGCAGTTCGTACAAATCGCCAAACTTGGTGTGCAGGTAGCGGATGTAGGGGTCAATGGTCAGCGGGCCGCCGCTGATGCGCTCGACTAGCTCGTTGGCCGTGAATTTGGCCCCGTGCTGGTAGATGTTTTCTTTCAGCCAGCCGTGCAGGACGCCAAATTCACCCTGTTCAATTTGGGTCGGAATGTTGGGGTGGGCTTGTACGGCCCGGTCGAAGAAGAGAGCGGACATGATGTTGCCCAGGGTGTACCCCTGGAAGGCGCCGCCGATCAGGCCGCCGTACCAATGGACATCTTGCAACACGCCATCGGCATCGCTGGACGGCCGTATCCTCAAATCCGACTCATACCGGCTGTTCCACGCTTCCGGCAAATCCTTGATTTCCAGCGTTCCTTCCAGCAGCGCCAGTTCCAGGTCAAAACGAAGCATCACGTGCAGATTGTAAGTCACTTCGTCAGCGTCGGTGCGGATGAGAGAGCGGGAAACCTTGTTGATGGCCCGGTAAAATGTTTCCTGAGACACGTCACCCAACTGATTCGGGAAAACAGCTTGCAGCTTCGGATAGTAATGATTCCAGAAGGGGCGGCTGCGGCCTACCAGATTTTCCCAGAGGCGGGATTGGCTTTCGTGGACGCCGGAAGACGCACCGTTGGCCAGCGGTGTGCCCTCGTAGGCCGGGTTAATGCCCAATTCATACATGGCGTGGCCGGCTTCGTGCAGGGTACTGAACAGGGCTTCGTTCAGATCATTTTCCTTGACGCGGGTGGTGATGCGCACGTCGCCCAGAGAGAATTTGGTCATAAAAGGGTGATGGGTTTTGTCCTGACGGCCGCGGGAAAAATCAAAGCCATACGCCGTAATAATCTCCCGGCCAAAAGCCAACTGTTCATCTTCCGGGTACGATTCGTGCAGGCAGCTATCGTCTGCTTCCGGTTGGGTGGTGATGGCTTGTACCAGAGGAACCAACTGTTCCCGCAGTTCGGCAAAGAGCCGGCGCAGGCTGGCTGCCTTCATTCCCTGGTCGGCAAAATCAATGAGGGGATCGGCAATATGATCGTAGCCGGGGAAGCAGTCGGCGATTTGCCGCGAGTAATCCAGCGTTTGGGCCAGATCATCTTGAATGGCAGCGAAATCATTTTCCGGCCGGGCCTTCGTCCATTTTTGGTAGGTGGCTGCGCCGTGGGCGTACATGGCGGCCAGCAGCATGGGGGGCACTTTGATGGCCTTTTCGTAATTGCGCCGGGTGACGCGGATGAGCGAGGCTTCGTCGCTGTCGTAGGGCAAAGATTCGGCCCAGGGGGTCAGGTCATCCAGCAGGCGGCCGATGGCCGGGTCAGTGAATTTCTCGTGAGAAAGCCGCCCCAGCGTGGATAGCTGACGGCCGCGTGCGGCAGCTCCGCCGGGAGGCATGTAGGTAGTTTGATCCCAACTGAGTACGGCCGTTGCCGCGTTAATATCGTTGATTTCCAATAAGCAAATTTTTAGTTCTTCGTATTTTTTTTCCACACGATTCCTCCAGTGGGTATTAGACTGTTATCTAATGAATCGTATCTTAATTTGAGGGAGGCGGCAAGTCGCAGGCGGCAGGCGGCAAGTAACAAAGTAAGATGCGCCATCCACCCGTGTTTCATGCAGCCTGCAACTTGCTCCTTGCTCCATAAAAGAGCGGTGAGATTCCCGTGAAAAGTCAGAAAATCGGGTGTATTGCCGGGAAGGGTATGTTACACTTTTCTGGGAATAGCCTATGAACCGGACTGAGTTGACACAATTACTGGCAGAGGCCAAAGAAGCGCGGCGGAATTTTGATTATTTCCGGGCGGTGGCTTTGTATTCTGCTATTCTGGATAGCACGGACCCGGAGACGACGGATACGGCCGTAAAGGTCATCCGGCAAAATGCCTTGCGCGAGGCGGGACTGGTGCAGCGCTGGCTGGGCAACCAGGACGTGACGCTGGCCTGCTACGAACAGTTGCAGCAGGAAGCGGATTCCGGTCAGGAGCAGGTGGTGGCTTTGACGATGCTGGGGATGCAGTACGGCCGTATGGGGGAGTACGAAAAAGCACTCGATTTGCACCAACAGGCCCGGAATTTGTCAGATACACTTAACTTTACCAAAGGTCGGGCTTTGACTTATCAAGGTGTGGGCGCGGTATTGACTTTTCAGGGGCGGTATGATGAGGCGTTATCCCGATTCCAAAAGGCGCGTTCTCTTTTTGACCAGATTGGCGATATTGAAGAACTGTTTAGTACCTGGAATTGGCTGGGTATTGTTCAAGCACGCCAGGGGAAATTGGATAAAGCTATTGCATCGTTTGAAAATGCGCTCTATTTTGCCCGGCAGATTGGCGTGGTGCAGTCAGCCATCGCCCTGGGTAATTTGGGCGAAGCGTACCAGCAGCTTTTTGATATGGAGCAGGCGCTGACCTACCATGAAGAGGCGTTGGCCTTGCTGAAAAAGGCAGAACTGCCGCCCCAGGAGATTGACGTCCGCCGCAATATGGGGATCGAGTTGTGCTATCTTGGCCAGGCAGAAAAAGGCATCGCTTATCTGGAGGATGCTTTGTTTACCAGCCGGATGTACAGCGAACAGGATTTGGAATTGCAGACGTTGTACTCGCTGGCTCTGGTGGAACTGGACATGGGGCAGACGGACAAGGCATATAAACATGCCCTGGCCTTGCAGGAGACTGCCCGGACGAACCAGATGCGCGGCTACCAGGCGCAGGCGCTGCACGTAGTGGGCTTGTGTCATAAAGCGGCTGGTGAGCGGGTGGAGGCGGAGCAGGTGTGGCAGCAAGCTCTTTTTCTGGCGCATGAGACGGGTCAGCAATCGCTGCTTTGGCGGTTGCACGCAGCGCTGGCGGCTATTTCAGATAATCCGGCGCTGGCGGTTACTCACAACCAGATTGCGGCGGAAGTCATTGAGCAGATTGTCTATCCCATTGAGGATGAATCTTTACGCCAGACGTTTTTGAATGCGCCTCCGGTTACGGCCGTCTTGCAGCAGACCAAGTAACCGTCCACAAATAAGTTCCCCCTAAACCTCTGCGGTCTCCAAGACCGCAGAGGTTTGAAAACGGGAACTTAGAAATGCAACTTCCCCTGAAAGTTGAACTTCTCAGCAGAAATATACAAATTCCCTTTCCCTCCATCTAAACAAAATTGGATAAACTGGTATACTCGCAGGTCTTGAAAATATTACAAGGCGACTGGCAGTTGACGGCCGTCGAAAACAGGAAGTGTTCAATGAAAAAGAAACAGCAGGAAAGTGAGAATATCCGTTACCGGCGCGAATTGGCCGGGTTGATTGGCGTGCGCAGCAAGGTGCAGGTACGAGACAGCACCATGCTCAGTCTGGTGTATACGCCGGGTGTGGCCGAACCGTGCCTGGAAATTGCCCGTAACCCCTGGCGTTCTTTTGACGTGACTTGCCGGGGCAACACTGTGGCTATTGTCTCCGATGGCTCGGCAGCGTTTGGCCTGGGCGATGTGGGGCCGGAGGCGATATTGCCGGTGCTGGAAAGTAAAGCCATCATCCTGAAGAATTTTGCCGGGGTGGATGCTCTGCCGCTGGCTTTGCGCCGTGATAGTGTAGATCAATTTGTCAATACGATTTTGAATTTAAGCCCTACCTTTGGCGCGATTGCCCTGGAAGATATGTCTTCGCCGAATGGCCCGGCTATTACCAACCGGCTGGAACGGGCACTCAATATCCCCATTGTCAACCATCATCGGGAAGGGGTGGCTATTGGCGTGCTGGCCGGCCTGATTAACGCGGCGCGATTGACGGGGAAAGAATTGCCGGAGATGCGCATAGTCATCAACGGGGCGGGTACAGCCGGTTTAGGGACAGCTTTTATTCTGCACCGGTACGGGGTAGAAAATGTGATTGTGTGCGACCGGTATGGCGCTATTTACAAATATCGGCCGTTGGGTATGAATTGGGCCAAGTGGGAGATTGCCCACATTAGCAACCCGGAAAGGGAGCAGGGCGATCTGGTAGAAATTTTGCAGGGGGCGGATGCTTTTGTGGGTTTTGCTTCCCGTACCCAATTGACGGCGGAGAATATCAAGAGTATGGCAGATAATCCCATTCTTTTTACGTTTGCTTCGCCGATTGAAATTACCCCGCAAGAGGCGCGCTCGGCGGGGGCGGCAGTGGTGGCTACGGCCCATTCCACGTATCCGAACCAGATGGAGATTACGGCCGTTATCCCCGGCGTCTTTCGCGGACTGCTGGACGTGCGGGCGACTACTTTCCATCCCCAGGCTCAGATTGCCGCGGCGGAAACAATTGCCGCGACAATTACGGACGACGAATTGCACGCCGATTACATTTATCCCAAAGTGATTGATTACCGCGTAGCGCCCAAAGTGGCGGCTACGGTGGCCCGCGTCAGCCAGGAATTGGGTGTGGCCAAAGAGGATAAGTATTCGCCGGAGGATATTGAGGAGCGGACGCGCCGCTTTGTCTATGAAGGCCATCTACCGATACCGCCGCAAAGCAGCGAACCACTGGACGTGGCCCAGGAATCGCTGGAACTGCATGATCGTTTTCAGGGGTTGTTGGAAATTTACAGCAAGCTGCCGATTAAAGATGAACATACCTTGAATACGTTCTATTTGCCGCCGCAGGCGATGGAACCGACGAAACTGATTTGTGATGATCCGGAACAGGTGTTTGAGTTGACGCCGCGGGCCAATCTGGTGGGGGTGGTGAGTGACGGCACGGCCGTACTCGGTCTGGGCAATATCGGTGGGCGGGCGGCGCTGCCGGTGATGGAGGGGAAGGCGATTTTATTCCACACTTTTGCCGGGGTGGAAGCGTTCCCTATCTGCCTTAGCACGCAGGACCCGGATGAGATTATTGAGATCGTCAAGGAACTGGAGCCGACGTTTGGCGGCATCAATCTGGAAGACATCAGCGCGCCTCGCTGTTTTTATATTGAAAAGCGGTTGCGGGAGGAAACGGACATCCCCATTTTCCACGATGATCAGCATGGTACGGCCGTAATCGTGCTGGCCGGTATCCTGAACGCCTGCCGCCTGACGGGCAAGCAGACGAGCGAGTTGCAGGTGGTGGTCAACGGCGCGGGGGCGTCGGCTGTGGCTGTGACCAAACTGCTGATGAGCATGGGCGTCCAAGACGTGATTATGGTAGACAGCCGCGGGGCCATCTACAAAGGGCGCAAAAACCTGAACTGGATTAAAGAGGAAATGGCCGAAGTGACCAATCAGGGCAAGGTAAAAGGCAATCTGGCGAAAGTGGTCAAGGGGCGGGACGTGTTCATTGGCCTGTCTGTGCCCGGTGTGTTGACGGGTGAGATGGTGAAGACGATGGCCCAAGACCCGATGATCTTTGCTCTGGCCAACCCCACGCCGGAAATCATGCCGGATGAGGCGTTAGCAGCGGGGGCGGCCATTGTAGCCACGGGACGCAGCGATTTGCCCAATCAGGTGAATAATTCGCTGGCCTTCCCCGGTATTTTCCGCGGCGCGCTGGATACGCGGGTGCGCAACATCACGGACAGCATGAAGATTGCCGCGGCCCAGGCGATTGCCGGTCTGGTACCCGACGAGCGGCTGCGGCCTGACTGGATTATCCCGCTGGGGACGGATTTCTCGGTAGCCCCGGCGGTGGCAGAAGCGGTAGCCCGCAATGCCATTGAAACGGGCAAAGCGCGCAAGATTGTTGATCCGGCGTCCATTGCGGCAAAGGTGCGCCGGTTTGTATATGAAGAAAGGTAACTTGACAAGGTGACAAGGTGAAGGGGTGACAAGGTGAAGGGGTGACAAGGTGAAGGGGTGACAAGGTGATTTGGCGAAGCTGTCACCCCGTCACCCTGTCACCAGGTCACCTTGTCAGGAAAAGATGATCAACTGCTCTATCGGCATCACAGCGTATAACGAGGCAGCGAATATCGGCCAACTGCTGCGGCGGATGCTGGAGCAGCGGCTGGAGACGGTCAGCATCACGGAGATTGTGGTGGTGGCTTCGGGTTGTACGGATGGGACGGTGGATATTGCGCGGCAGTTTGCGGCGGAGGACGGCCGTATCCGGGTGCTGGTGCAGGCGGAGCGGGAAGGTAAGGCGTCGGCCATGAATTTGTTTATCCGGGAGGCGCGGGAGGACGTGCTGCTGTTGTGCAGCGCGGATTTGCTGCCGGAATTGGATGCCGTAGAGCAGTTGATGGCCCCGTTTGCCGACCCGGAGGTGGCGATGACTGGCTGCCACCCGGTTCCGGTGAATGATCCGGCCACGTTTATGGGGTTTGCCGTGCATTTGCAGTGGGCTTTGCATCACGAGATGAATGTGGCGGGTGGCTTTAAGGGGGGCGAGATGGTCGGTTTTCGCCGGGTGTTTGAGCGGATTCCTTACCATACGGCCGTAGACGAGGCCAGCGTCGAGCCGATTGTGCGCGGGCAGGGATATAAAGTGCAGTACTGCCCGGACGCCATCGTCTACAACAAAGGGCCGGAAACGGTGGACGACTTTTTGCGCCAACGCCGCCGCATCTACGCCGGGCATCTGGATTTGCAGCGGATGTTGGGCTATAAAGTGAGTACGATGTCTGGCGGCAAGATTTTTTCCTTGCTGCTGAAGAATATGGATTGGCGGCCTAAACAGTTTGTGTGGACGTGGGCGGTGGTCGGGTTGGAGGTTTACGGCCGTTTCCTCGGCTGGCGCGACTACAAAACCGGGGCGAAAAACCACACCGTCTGGGAAATCGCCACCACCACAAAGGAGCTTGATACGTGATACGTGATGCGTGAGAAATTGTCACGCATCACGTATCACGCCACACACTATGAATTCCATGCCTGGCGTTCTCGCCAAAATTCCCTTGTTTCAAGCCTACCGGCGTTTGGGTTGGCCTAAGATGCTGCCTCTCAATATTACCCTTTCCCCCTCACCCAAATGCAACTCCCGTTGCCTGACTTGCAACATCTGGATGAAGCGGGAAAATGAATTGACGATTGAGGAGTGGGACAAGGTGCTGGCTTCTCTGGGAACTGCGCCGTACTGGTTTACCATCAGCGGCGGCGAACCGTTGATGTATCCCAAAGTGGTGGAACTGGCAAAGCTGGTCTACAAACACAACAAGCCGGGCATCATCAACATTCCCACCAACGGCATTTTGCGCAGCGGCCCGGAGCGGGTGCGGGCCATTCTGGAAGCGTGCCCGGAGAGCCAGCTCATCATCAATCTCTCCCTGGATGGCGTGGGGGAAAAGCACGATTTCATCCGGGGCGTGGCCGGTAATTTTGAAAAATTTGAGGAGCGGTTGGAACAATATCTGGAACTGCGCTGCGAGTTCCCCAATTTTGTGGTAGGGATTCATTCGGTGGTCTCTGTGTTCAGCGTGGGGCATCTGGATGAGTTGATTGCTTATGCGGATCAGTCGGGCGCAGATCAATTCATCACGGAAATTGCGGAGCCGCGCATTGAACTGGATACGGTGGGGCTGCCCATCACCCCCAGCCCGGAAGAGTACGCGGTAGCGATTGACCGGCTGATTGCTTACGTGAACAGCAAATCGTACAAGGGTGTGGCGAAAATCACGGAAGCGTTCCGGGTGGAGTATTACAAGCTGGTCAAGCGCATCCTGGACGAGCAGGATCAGGTGATTGCCTGTTACGCCGGCTGGGCCAGCGCCCAGATTTACGCGGACGGCACGGTGTGGCCCTGCTGTGTCCGGGCGGATGATTTGGGCAATTTGCGGGATCACGATTACGATTTTGGCAAAATCTGGTTTGGCGAGAAGATCAAAGAGGTGCGGCGCAGCATCAAGGCGAAGGAATGCTACTGCCCGCTGGCGAATGCGTCGTACACAAATATGTTGATGGATGTGTCCACGATGTCGCGGGTCAGTTTGAAGATGGGAACCACGGGTAGGACGGATAAGGTGGATTAGCACGGATTTTAACGTGATGCGTGATTCGTGATGCGTGATTGCAAAATGAAAGTTAAGTTGGTTTCCTCAGAATTTGACAAATTGGATTGCGCTTTTGGTTTAACGCCGAACCGTGTGGAGGAACTGTTTTCTGTCCTGACAACAAATGGATAAATCTGCCGCATCCCCCTTGAAATCATCCGAATACGCAATACGCAATACGCAATACGCCTCACGCATCACGCTTCACGCATCACGCAAAGGGCTATTCGTCATCACGGCCGTATTCTGCCTGCTTGGTCTGCTCTACAGCATTGTCATCCCCCTGTTTGAAGCGCCGGATGAGGTGTGGCACTTCTTCTTCATCAACGAGATGGCCACGACGGGGCGGATGCCGGTGCAGCCGACGGAGGGGCAAAACGTCTGGCTGCGGGAATCGGGGCAGCCGCCTTTGTACCATCTGCTGGCGGCGGCGCTGGTTGCGCCGTTGGATACCGGCGCCTTCCCCGATTTTGTCCGTTTCAACCCGGATCACCCTTTTGTGACCAACTATTCGCAAAGTGAAGCGCCCAATTTGTTCATTCATACGCGGGCGGAGGATTTTCCCTGGAGCGGGGCGGTGTGGGCCGTGCATCTGGCGCGGCTGCTGTCGGTGGCGTTTGGGGCGTTGACGCTGGTCGGGGTCTGGTTGGTCGTGCGGGAGATTGCGCCGGATGCGCCGGGGCTGGCTTTGCTGGCTACGGCCGTCACCGCCTTCAATCCCGCCTTCATTTATATTTCCAGTGTGGTGAATAATGATACGGCCGTGGCTGCTATGAGTACCTGGGTGTTGTGGCTGGCCATCCGCTTGGCTAAAGGAAAAACTAGCTGGAAATCTGAGCTTGGCTTGGGGGTGTTGCTGGGGCTGGCTTTCCTGAGTAAATTAAGCGCATTGGCTTTGTTGGGTGTCATCGCCTTGGCTTTGGGTCTCCGTTTCTGGAATGGCTTCTCGAAAAACAAACAAAAATCAGCGTTTATCCGCGTTAATCTGCGTCCCCTTTTCTTTTCCGGCACACTGATTTTGGGCACGGCCGTACTCGTCTCCGGCTGGTGGTATGCGCGCAACTGGCGGCTGTACGGCGATCCGCTGGGCTGGTCTGTCTGGCTGGGGAATATTGGGACGGAGAAGGCGACGCTGCTGGATTTGCTTCCCCAGTTTCAGGAAGTGGCCGTTTCCTACTGGGAGCCAATTGACGGGCTGCTGCCGCACACTGTTTTTGTAGCGTTAGGGCTGCTCTGGCTGCTGGGATTAGCGGGTTGGCTGTTAATTGTGTGGCGGTTGGCGAGGGACGGCCGTACTCCCACCTCCATCCATCCCGACAAAACGGCGCTGCTGCTCACGGCCGTCTGGTTCCTCCTCCTCTACGCCAGCCTGGTGCGTTACATGCTCATCCTGCCCGCAGCGGAAGGGCGGCTGCTTTATCCGGCAATTGCTGCCGTATCCGGACTGCTGGTGGTAGGTTTGGCGGCGGTGTGGGGGCGCTACAGCCGTATCCTGGGGTACGGTATCGTTCTCAGCTTGTTTATTCTCAGCGCCGCCACGCCGATTTTGGCGATACGGCCGTATTACCTGCCTTCATTGTGGGCTGAATCTGATTTGCCGCTGCTGACGCCACTGGACGGCAACCTGGCGGATGCAGGGGTACGTTTGTTGGGGTTGACCGTTGCGCCGGAAACGGCCGTCAACGGCGAACCGGTAGACATCATCCTCTACTGGCAGGCAGATGCGCCGTCGCCTGAGGTGGAACTGCTGGTGCAGGTCTGGTCATTGTCCGGCGATCTGCTCTACCAGCGGCAGGCCCCGCCCGCCAAAGAAAATTACCCGCCCGATTTGTGGCAGCCGGGTGACATTGTGCGCGATCCATACCGCTGGCGCCCCGATCCGGACAAGACATTGGCTTATTACATTACTGTAACGGTTATGGTGGATGGGGAGCAGGCGGGGCTGCTGGCTTCTCCGGCGTTATTCCGGCATACGGCCGTCATTGATCCAGACGCTATCCCCAATCCCGTTTCCTACAAACTGGGCGATTTGGCGGAACTGATTGGCTACGAATTGACAGACGGCACCCTGACGCTTTACTGGCGCGCCCTGGGAGAGACGGAACAAGATTACACCGTCTTTACCCACGTGCTGGACGAGGCGGGAAATTTATTACGGCAAGTGGATAGCCCGCCGGCCGGTAATGCCTATCCGACCCGTTTATGGCAGCCGGGAGATGTGATTGTGGACGTGCGGGAGATTGGGGAGGGATACGGCCGTGTTTTGGTCGGCCTCTATTCTCCTGTGGCTGGTTCCCGGTTGAGTGTGGTGGATGAGGAGGGTACGGCCGTGCCGGACAACGCCATTCCTTTACCATAATCTGCAGCCTTCATTCACAAGTCGGCGAGGTAACAACCAGGGTTAATAACGTGGCTGGCGTGGTGCGTGAAGAGGCGAGGTGTGAGGCTGTACATACGGGATGTTGCGCTGTGGATGAGAAAAATTGTATTTTGTTTAGTGACAAGATTATACTACAAGTGGAATTGACTCAATAGCGTTGCGTGATACCGTCTGGTCACGCATCATCCGTCACGTATCACAAAAATTATGCGCATAGACATCCTGACTTTATTTCCCGGTATGTTTCCGGGTTATCTCAATGAAAGCATTCTGAAGCGGGCGCGGGAAGCGGGGCTGGTGGAATTTTACCTGCACAACATCCGTGACTACGCCGCGGGCAAACACCGCGTCGCTGACGAACCCCCTTTTGGCGGCGGCGGCGGCATGATCCTGAAGCCGGAGCCGATTTTCCGGGCCGTCGAAGCCATAAAATCTGCCGACGAGGAGTCCCCTGTCATCCTC
>JALUPA010000380.1 GCA_027054335.1 Ardenticatenaceae bacterium | reverse complement strand
TATATCCACTTTGTTAAACGTTCCAGAAGGAGTGGCTGATGGCCCAAAACGGCAGCACAAATCGCTCACCATTACGAATAATTCTTCTGTTTGTCCTGGTTATTATTGTCCCTCTGGCAATTGGCCTGTACGCTGCGCCGCGGCTGGTGCCGGCGCCCCAAATCGGCCTCATTCGCCTCAATTACGACATCAATAACCAGACGGCCTATGAATTTAGCCAGCAATTGACTTACGCTCGCCACGATCCGGCCCTCAAAGCAGTGGTCGTCGTAATTAACAGCCCCGGCGGCACGGCTTCGGACAGCGAAAATCTGTACCTGGAGGTGCTGGATGCCCGGCGAGATATGCCCGTGGTGGCTACAGTAGATTTTTTGGCCGCCAGCGGCGCGTATTATCTGGCGGCAGCCACGGACGCCGTTTACGCTAAGCCGGGTTCAGCCATCGGCAGCATCGGCGTCATCACTTTTTTGCCGGACGGGGTGTTTATTGACGAAGATTTGCTGACGACGGGGCCGTACAAAAGTTTTGGCGGCACGCGGGATGGCTTTGTGCGCCGCACGGAGACGCTGAAGTTTGCCTTTTTGGACGCGGTGGCGAACGGTCGTGGCGACCGTTTGCAAGCCGACCTGGACTTTTTGTCCCGCGCCGAAATTTTTGATGGGGTGCGGGCGGAAGAACTGGGCCTGATTGACGGCATTCGTTCCACCACGGAGGCGATTGACGAGGCGGCCAAGATGGCCGGCTTGCGGGATTACGAGGTGGTGGAGTTGTACCCCCTGACGTTTGGCGAAGATGGCGTAACGGCCGTCACCTGGCAAGCCCCGCCCATTGATACCGAACGCCTCTGGGCTATCCCCTCTGACCTGCCGCCCGGATTTTATTACCGCTACATGGATTTTACACATTAGAGATCGGAGATTGGAGATTGAGAGATTTGCTAATCTCCAATTTCCCAATCCCTCCCCAGGATTTGATTATGCGCCGAGGAATTATTGCCATCGTTATTTTTGTGATTTTGCTGGTGTTACCCAGCGTTATTCGTTATGGGCAGTATAACCAATTGAGCGGTACTGAGCGGGCCACGCCTCCGGCCTACGACCCGGCCGAATCGGTAAAGAGCGTTCCCACCCCGTCAGCCGCCAGCTTTGTGGACGACCCGGAAGTGGGGGACGGGGTTGTGCTGTTGGATCAGGCTCATAACAATCTGTTTGAAATGAAGGATATTGATTATTTGCACGGCCGTTTATCCGCCCGTGGCCTCAAACTCATCCCTTTTACCGAGGGCGATCTGGTCAGCGCCTTGCGCGGCGTCAATGCCTTTGTTGTCATTGTGCCTCTGGCAGAATTCAGCCCGGACGAGGTGCAGGCCGTCTCTGATTTTGTAGGGCGCGGCGGCCGTTTGCTGATGGTGGGCGATCCCACCCGCTTCAACGTTACCCTGGACGAAGAATCACTCGATTTCAACTTTATAATCGAAGACGACCAAATCCCGCTTAATTCCCTGGCTAACCCTTTCGACATCGTGTTCAAAGGGGATTACCTGTACAACACCCTGGAAAACGAAGGTAATTTCCGCAACATCATCCTCAAAGAAGCGGGAATAGGCGAGAGCAGCCTGACGGCAGGGGTAAAGCGGCTGGCCTTTTACGGGGCGCATTCGCTGGATTTGGGGCCGGAGAGCAAAACATTGCTGGCCGGGGACGACAACACCTGGTCATCGGCCACCGACCGGCCCGGCGGCCTGACGCTGGCCGCCACCAGTCAAAACGGCCGTGTCCTGGCTCTGGGCGACATTCATTTTATCGGCGAACCGTACTACACTGTGTATGACAACGGCCGTTTCGTGGCCCAGATCGCCGATTTTCTGGCCGAACCCGGCCGCGAATTTATCCTCAACGACTTTCCCTACTTCTTCGCGGATGAGGTGAACCTGGTTTACACCGATCAGCCCGACCTGGGGGCCGAAGCCTTTGCCGACATCATCCCCTTGCAAAAAGCGTTCCAGCGTATTGGCAAAACTCTCAATCTGGCCGGTACAGCGGACGCTAAAACCGACAGCTTTTACCTGGGTCTGTATAACCAGTCAGATGACGTGACCGATATTTTAGAAGCGCACGACGTCACGCTGGTGATTGAGCCGCCCATCCTGACGGAAGAAGAGCAAAAAGCGCTGGAAGAAGAGGCGGCTAACGAAAACGGCGCCGAAAATGAGGCCGATGCGGAAAATGACAACGAAAACGCCAACAGTGACAACGGTAACGAAAATGGGGCCGAAGAGGAAGTCAGCCAAACCCGCATCATCCAGTCCGATTTGGGCAATGTGCAGATGTCCGGCATGGCCTTGATCTTGCTGGATGAGAGCGGCGGGCAGCGCCATCTGGTGGTGCTGGCCGCCAGCAAAGACGGCCTGCGCAGCGCCAGCAACCGGCTGCTGAATCTGATTCCTCTGAATGCGGATTATGCGATGGAGGGCTGCCTCATCCAGGATAATCTGGCGTTGTGCCCTACAGGTATTGCGGATGAGGAGGTGGAGGCAGAACTGTTGACGGGCGGCACGGCCGTAACCCCGGCAGAAGAAAGTTTGCCGCCCGGCGACCTGACCCTGCCACCCGGTGTGGAAGCGGAACTGCAAGGTGTTGTCGGCCTCGATGAGACAGTGGAAGGTGAGTTGGCCCCAGCCGTCAGCCACGCCTGGATATTCAACCAGGGGCCGGCTACCGTCAACATCTCCGTCACCGTCAGCGCAGAGATGGATGGTGTGATTGAACTGTACAACCCGGACGGCGAACTGCTCCGTTCCAGCGACAACGTGGGCGCCGGCGTCGGCGAAGAAATTATCAACGCAGCCATCGGGGACGACAAGGATTACACCATTGTCGTGCGCGACTTCTTTGGCAATGGCGGCAGCTACAGCCTGACCGTCAGCGAAGCCGCAGGGCCGCTGGATGACGGTGAACTCAATATCTTCTACTTCATTGACGACGACGGCACGCCCATTGGTGAAGGCTTTACCAGCGCGGACGCACTGCTGGGCCTGTTGCTGGCCCAGCAGTATGAAGTACAGGTCTGGTCATCTATAGCCGATGGCCCCTTGCAGGATGACACACTGGAAGGAACAGACTTCCTCATCTGGGATTCGGGCGATTACAAGACGGAAGCAGGGTTTGCCGACCCGGACGCTAACGTTATCTTTAGCTATCTGGACAGCGGCAATTCGGTATTCATCACCGGCTCCTCCCCGGCGCTTGTCGGCGATATTGAATTGGCTCCCCTGGGCGACGTGGAAGTTGTCAGCAGCGACAGCGTGCTGGTGGCAGGCTTTACGCCCGGCGAGATCATCACACTGACTGGCGTTTACGAGACGGCCTTGTCTGACCTGCTGGAAGAAGACGCCGATCCCGGCAGCGAGGTTTTTTTCCTGCGCGGCCCCGCCAGCGAGAGTCCCGGCAACATTGCTGCTCTCGCCCCCACTGATTCTTTCAGCAGCCAGAAGTCTGTTTTCATGCTGTTCCCTTTTGCCGTCCTCCCGGAAGAGGCCCAGGCGACGTTGTTTGACAATCTGATGGTCTGGTTCGGCTTTGCCAATTGATGCGTGAAGAGTTAAAAATTCTCACGCAGCGCGCTTTCACACATTACGTCAAAATTGCACGTGCAATCAGACCGCCGCACAGGTAAAATAGAACCTTGTGATGGATCAACCGGATATTGTCTTCATTGTCCTGGATACGCAGCGGGCAGATCGCCTGGGCTGTTACGGACATCAAAAAGCAGTTACGCCTCATTTAGATCGCTTTGCGGCCGAAGGGATTTTGTTTGAGCAGGCAATTTCTCCGGCGCAGTGGACAATTCCCAGCCACGGCTCACTGTTTACCGGCTTGTACCCCACGGCGCACCAACTCATCCAGGCCAACCAAAGCCTGATGGCCGACCGGCCTCATCTGGCGGAAATTTTGGGCCAGGCAGGGTACGAGACGATTGGTTTTTGTAATAATCCACTGGTGGGGGTGCTGAATAACGGCCTGAAACGGGGCTTCGAGACGTTTTATAATTACGGCGGTGCATTCCCCAGCACGCCAAATCATTCGTCCCGGCTGCCACGGCCGTTAAACCATCTGGCCGAAGCGTACACCCAATTTTTGCGCCGCATCTCCTATCCCATCCAAAACAGTTTCGGCCAATCCGATCTGGCCTTCCGCTTGTCGCTGAACGCCTGGGCTACGCCGTTGTGGTCTCGCTTTGCCAATTTCAAAGGGCAGAATCAACGTTCTGTGCAGGACGTGAGTTATTTTTTGCGGCAGCGGCGAGGGGAACGGCCGTTGTTCCTCTTCCTCAATCTGATGGAAACCCACCTGCCTTTCTGGCCGCCCGGTGAATACGTGGACAAGATTGCGCCCTACTTCCGGGAAAGCCGGGCAGCGCGGGAAATCATGCGTGCCTGGAACCGGGAAGCGTACCGCTGGGCTGCACCATTGGCCGAACCACTGGGCGAACTGGAAAGCCGGGTTTTGAGTGATATGTATGATGCGGAAGTGGCTTACCAGGATGATTACCTGGGCGAACTTTTCGACGTGCTGGCTGCCCGGCCCAATGCCGACAATACGCTGACTGTCATCGTCAGTGATCATGGGGACGGGTTGGGCGAGCATGGCTACATGGGGCACGCTTTTGTGGCCTACCAGGAGTTGGTCCACGTGCCTTTGCTGATGCAGTGGCCCAAACGTCTGCCTCAACCGGCCCGCATCGCCACGCCGGTGAGTACGCGCCGGGTGTTCCACACGATTCTGGATGCGGCGGGGCGGCTGCCGGATACGGCCGTCGTCGAGCCAATTTCTGTGCGTGGTCTGACGCTGCTCAATTCGGTACACGGCCGTGACCCGGAAAACGGCGTGGCTTACAGCGAAATCTATCCCCCCATGACTTTTGTGCGGGCCATTGAAAACCGGCAGCCCCATTTACTGGAACCGTTCCGCTGCCTCTCCGTGCGTAAAGCGGTGGTGCGTCAGGCAGAGAGCGGTGAGGCTGACAGCGCCTTCAAGCTGATTCAGGTGGATGAGACGCCGGACGAGTTGTTTGACTTGACGGCCGACCCGCTGGAACTGGCGGATGTGCTGGAGGTGATGGGGGATACGGCCGTCACCCTCAACCAGGAGATCAACCGCATCAGCGCCAATACCCAACGCCAGCGAGACAATCTGGCGGCAAGCGGCGAAGTAGAAATAGATGAGCATTTGACCCAACGCCTGCGTGGGTTGGGATACATTGAATGATGCGTGATACGTGATGCGTGACGATCATCACGCATCACGCATTACGAGCGAGGTTTTGTATGCTGGATTTTTTGCAAATTGACAGAGTAGCGATTGAACTGCCCTTCTGGCCATATGAGATTTTTTGGTATGGTATTATTATTGTCATTGGGATCGCCATTGGCGCCTGGTGGGCTGCCCGCGAACTGTGTAAGCGGGGGTATGGTGAAAAGGACATTGATACCTTTTACACCGGTCTTATCATCGTCGTGTTTTCCGGTTATTTCTTTGCCCGGTTGACCTATGTTATTTTGGATATACTCGACGGGGCGCAGTACAATACCTGGAGCGACGTGCTAAATATCCGGGCCGGGGGCGTGAATATTCTGGGCGGTTTTATGGGTGCGGCTGTCATCGGCTGGATTTTTGCCAAGTGGAAACGAGTAAAAATCTGGGATTACGCGGACGTGGCTGGGCCGGCGCTGCTGATTGCTCAGGCTATCGGCCGTTGGGGTAATTTCATCAACCAGGAGCTTTACGGCCCCCCCACAGATTTGCCCTGGGGTATCCTCATTGAACCCCAATACCGCCTGATGGAATACAGCAGCCTGGCAGAATACCCGCCGGAAACCCGCTTCCATCCCACATTTTTATACGAATCTATCGCCCTTTTTGTCGGCTTTATCTTGCTGGTGTGGTTGAACGGCCGTTACCGGGACAAATGGCCGTCGGGTACACTATTTGGCATCTTTCTCGTCTGGTGGGGCGGCAACCGGGCCTGGATTGAACTGTTCCGCCCCGATCAAGCCACGGTGGGCAACACATTTATCACTTACTCCATGCTTATGTCAATTGGCCTGGCGCTGGTAGGTGTATACATCATCCTCTCCCGCAACAACAAACTGCCCAAATCGTCCCGTCCCAAAAAGAAAAAACGGCCGGCAAAGCCAAAACCGAAGAGAGGATGATTGAGCAGATGACAATTGGGTAACGTATCCCATTCTTTGGGTATAATTGGGTAAAATGATGTTATCAATTTATTTTGCCGAGAAAATTCTGCACGTTAGAACAATTGCGTTAGGTGAGGAAAAATATGGAGATTCACGAACTCGTTGTTGAGATGAAAATACTTGAGCGCCGACTTACCTTGTATGAGGAAAAATATGGCATTCTAAGCGAAAACTTTTATCAGGCGTTGATGAATGGGCAGCTCGAGGACTATGATGAATATGACGAAACACGCGCTGACTTTAGCCGCTGGAAAGGCATCTATGAAACATGGCAGCGGCGCAAACAAAAATATGACGCCCAAATCAAAAAGCAGAATATCGTAGATTCGCTGCGCTTCCAGCCCGCCTATTAACATGTCCCAAAATCCTCTCGGCTCCCTTGCTGATTATAGTCAATTTTTAGCAAAATTGTTGAACAGGCCAAACGTAACACGCTCCACGATAACTGTTTGGTCTGCCAGTCCTTATACTGGCATTGCTGAAGGGGAATTGTTTTTTACCGGCGGGCTTCGCTTGCGTATGCGCGAAGAAATTGATTTTGAGGATCAACTGATTACATCCTATGGGTATGAAATTTATCAGGCAGTTGAGAAATTGTATTGGTATGATGATTTTCCCCATCCAAATGATCCGACATTGGCCTCAACATACCCGCACCACAAACATGTACCGCCCAACATTAAACGAAATCGTATACCCGCGCCGGGTTTGAGCTTTGATAGGCCCAATTTGCCCCAAATCATTGAAGAGTTGGAACAGTTGATCTCCCGTCATCAAACAGGTGAAGCGTAAAAATGAAAATAAACTTACATGAAAAAGTAGGCGATTTAGCCCTCACTTTTGACGACGTCTTGTTAACCCCCGGCTATTCGGCTGTGCTGCCGGCCGAAGTGAATCTACGCACCCGGCTGGCCGGCGACATCTGGCTGAATCTGCCCGTCCTGTCGGCGGCGATGGATACGGTGACGGAAGCGCCCATGGCCATTGGCCTGGCCCGGTTGGGCGGGATTGGCGTGATTCACCGCAACCTGTCGCCGGAAGCGCAGGCGGAAGAAGTGGACAAGGTGAAACGTTCCCAGTCGGGCATGATTGTAGACCCGGTAACGCTGCGGGCGGACAATACGCTGGCAGATGCGGAGGCATTGATGAGCCGCTTCCACATTTCCGGCGTACCGATTACGGAAGATGACGGCCGTCTCGTAGGCATCCTCACCAATCGGGACATCCGCTTTGTGGAGCCAGGGCCACAACCTGTTTCCGAGTTTATGACTCACGACAATCTGGTCACTGCGCCGGTGGGCACAACGCTGGAAGAAGCCAAAGAGATTTTGCACGCGCACCGCATTGAAAAACTGCCTTTGGTAGATGGCAACGGCCGTCTTAAGGGCCTCATTACCGTGAAGGACATCCTGAAACGGGTAGATTATCCCCAGGAAGTGACGGACGACAACGGCCGTCTCATTTGTGCGGCCGCGATTGGTGTTGGGGAAAAAGGGCTGTCTCGCATGGAACGGCTGGTGCAGGCCGGCGTGGACGTTATTGTGATGGATACGGCGCACGGTCATACGGCGCTGGTGCTGGACACTGTACGGGAAATTAAGGGCCGCCATCCCCGCCTGACAGTGATTGCCGGGAATGTGGCGACGGCCGACGGCGTGCGCGATCTGGCCCAGGCCGGGGCGGATGCGGTAAAGGTGGGTATTGGCGCGGGATCAATCTGCACGACGCGCATTGTGGCCGGAGCGGGGATGCCTCAGTTGACGGCCGTGCTGGAATGTGCAGCCGCTGCCCACAAACACGACATCCCCTGCATTACCGACGGCGGCATCAAATACAGCGGTGATATTGTCAAAGCCCTGGCTGCCGGGGCCGATTCTGTCATGCTGGGGTCTGTTTTGGCCGGACTGGAAGAAAGTCCGGGCGACATCATCCTCTATGAAGGGCGGCGTTACAAGGTGTATCGCGGTATGGGCAGCCTGGGCGCCATGCAGGGGCACGGCGCGGACCGGTACGCCAGCGGCGTCAAGTCCAGCAGCGAGCGGGACAAGCTGGTACCGGAAGGGGTGGAAGGGCAGGTTCCCTACCGAGGCAAACTGGACGACGTGCTGTACCAGATGATGGGCGGCTTGCGTTCCGGCATGGGGTACGTAGGCGCGGCCTCGCTGCCGGAACTGCACGAAAAGGCCCGTTTCACGCGAATCACCAACGCCGGTCTCCTGGAAAGCCATCCGCATGGTATACTTATTACGAAAGAAGCGCCGAACTACCAAGTGCGACGGTGAAAATAGGACAAGGGGATGAGGAAATATTAACACGCGATTCGCATCACGTATGATGGAGACTACTTTATGGCAAAAAAGAAAGTTGAACTGACAGACGAACAGAAACAACGTAACGCAGAAATCCTGGCTCGCCTGGAGGCGGAAAAAATGCGTCTGGCGGAAGAAACCCGCGCTTTGCAGGAACAGGCCAAACGCCGGCCGGGACGGAAGAAGAAACCGCAGCCGGTGATCGGTAATCAGTAATCAGTGTTCAGTAATCAGTGTTCAGTAAGCTGCCTGTTGAACACTGCACACTGAACACTGCACACTGCCGCATGGACTTCACCCACGACACCTACATATCCCCCTTCACCTGGCGATATGGCAGTGGGGAGATGCGCCGGATTTGGTCGGAGACGCATAAGCGGCGGCTGATGCGGCGGGTATGGGTGGCGTTGGCCGCCGCCCAACAGGAAGCGGGATTGGTTACGGCCGTCCAACTAACCGATCTGCAAACCCATCAAGACGACATTGACATTGCCCGCGCTCAGGCAATTGAGCGGGAAACACGGCACGACGTCATGGCCGAGATCCGCACCTTTGCCGAGCAGTGCCCGGCGGGGGGCGGCATACTCCATCTGGGGGCCACCAGTGCGGATATTACGGACAACGTGGATGTGCTGCGCCAACGGGAAGCGGCCGTTTTGCTGGCTGACCGGCTGCGGGAACTACTGCTGGCCCTGGCGGATCGCATTGAGGCCACGGCCGATCTGACGGTGATGGCCTACACTCACATCCAACCGGCCGAACCGACGACGCTGGGCTACCGGCTGGCCGGCTATGCCCAGGATTTGGGGCAGGATTACCGGGATTTGCAGGCGTTGCTTGCCAATTTACGGGGTAAGGGGTTCAAGGGAGCGGTGGGGACGCAGGCCAGTTTTGCCGAGTTGCTGGCGGATACGGCCGTTACTCCCCAACAAATGGAAGCGGCCGCCATGGCCCGGCTGGAACTCTCTTACTTCCCCATCGCCACCCAAACCTACACCCGCCAACAGGATTTGCGTCTGATGCAGGTGTTGGCCGGACTGGCCGCCTCCCTGCACAAATTTGCCACCGATTGGCGCATCCTGCAATCACCCCCTTTTGGTGAATGGGCCGAGCCGTTTGGCCGCCAGCAGGTCGGTTCCTCTGCCATGCCTTTCAAGCGTAATCCGATCAATGCGGAAAATATTTGCTCGCTGGCCCGCTACGTGGCCGGGCTGGTGACGCCGGCCTGGGACAACGCCGGGCAAGCTGTTCTGGAGCGCAGCCTGGACGATTCGGCCAACCGGCGTATTTTTATGGCGGAGGGTTTTTTAGCGGCGGAAGAAATGGTGCGACGGATGGCCCGGTTGGTGCGGGGGATGGTGGTGGAGGAAACGGCCGTAACCCGTAACGTTGCGGCTTACGGCCCCTTTGCTGCTACCGAGCGCGTTCTCATGGCGTTGGTCAAAGCCGGGGCCAGCCGCCAGGAGGCGCACGAATGGATTCGAGGAGCCAGCCTGGCTGCCTGGGCCGCCCTGAAGCAATCAGCCGAAAACCCGCTGCTGGATTTGCTGCTGGCGGATGAACGGATTGGTCAATATCTGACGGCTGAGCAGATTACCCGGTTAATGGATGCGACAGATTACACGGGAACGGCGGCAGAACGGGCTATGGTTTTGGCTAAAATGGTACGGGAAGACGTGATGGGTGATGAGTGACGGGCCGCCTCTCGTCCTCTCGCCTCTCAACCCTTCACCTTGCCGCGTTGGGGTAAAAACAAGGCGGCCACCAGACCAATAATGGGCAGTACGGCCGTACCCTGCAACGCCGTTGCCAGCCCGATACGATCTGCAATAACGCCAAGACCAAAACTGCCAATAGCCCCGCCGGTAAACATCAACCCCAAGGCCAGCCCGGAAGCCATCGCCTGGCGGCCGGGGAACAGTGACTGCACCATCAATACCAAAATGGTGTGCGGTACTCCGCTGAAAAACCCGGCCGTCAAGAGCAAGATGACCTGAATAGTACCCACGGCCGGAATATAGAAATAAATAGGAACGACCAGCCCCACCATCCCCAAAATGATGACCCTTTTCCAGAGGATCCGATCTGCCAGCGCGCCGCCCACAATGACGCCCGCGGCCGACCCCAACATATAAAAGCCGGAAAGCAGACCCACGTAGGCCGGCAGGTACCCTATTTCGGTAAACAATTTGGGGGCGAAGGTAATGGCAGCGATACTGACGGTGCTGCCGGTGAGGATGATAATGATTAGGGGCACACTGCGGCGGACAAAGGTGGTCCAATGCAGCCCGTGAGTTTGCTGTGCCTGAGCGCGTTCTTCTTTTTTCTCGTGGAGGATTTGGTGGTTGACGGGCAGATATTGCCAGGCGTAGACAAAGGCGATAACGGCCAAAGCGGGCAGAACGATGTAACCGGGACGGCCGTATTGTTGTAGCAATATTCCTGCCAGCACCGGTCCCAGGAATAGGCCAAATTGACCGGAGAAGAAAAATACGGCCGTGGCCTTCCCCTTGCTTGATTGGCTGGTCTGGCTGGCAACCATTGTTCCTGTGGGATGGAAAGCGCCTGATCCTAAGCCGGCCGCCGTCAGGGAAACCAAAGCCAGCCAATTACTGGTGATAGCGGCCAGGCCAAAGAAAGTAATCATCCAACCGAGGCCGCCAATGACCAGCCAGCGCGCCCCGATCCGGTCGGCCAGCCAGCCAAAAAACGGCTGCGACAGAGACCCTCCGACGTTGTAGAGCAGCAGGACAATCCCCACTTGGGTATTGGTTAGCCCCATGGCCACAGCAATAATCGCTACCAACAAATTGCGGCTGCTGTTGAGGATGTCTATAAAAAAGTGCGACATAGAAACGGCCTGGTACGACCGATTCCGTAAAAACGTCATTTGTGTGACAGCCATAATTGTCTCCGGTTGGGTGGCAAAGCAGCAGAGTTGCAAAGTCACAGGGTGCAGGCGACTTGCCGCCTTGCCGCATTATATAGAGATGTAGATTATAAATCCTCCTGAAGTAAAAGAAAATGGCGGATTAGATGTAATCTTGATTAGCCGAATTGCTTTACTGGGGCTAAAATTGCCCTATAACCTTACTTTCAATTTCGTATTGTGTATGGCGTATACTATTTGCAGGAATTTTATCCAATACGCGATACGCAAGCAGAAATCAAACTTCAGGCGTTGCATCGAGAGATGTTGATATGGACGCCTTATTTTAGATGAGGAGATTTGTAAAATGGGTGATGCAATTGCAAGTAGTAGACTCCCGCTGACACCGGATACGATGTGGGATATTGAATATTATAAAGAGACCGGGCTTTATTTCTACCTGGAAGCCACACAAGAGATGCTGCCTAACGGCCGTGTGGACGTGATCAATTATGGAGAAATGATCATGATGGGCAGCTATTCCTATTTGGGTTTAATCGGCCATCCCAAAATTAACGAAGCCGCTAAAGCAGCCATTGACAAATACGGTACCGGCACGCACGGTGTCCGCCTGTTGGCCGGTTCTCTGGATATTCATAATCAACTGGAAGCCCGCATCGCCGAATTCAAGCAAACAGACGCCGCCATTACCTATTCCAGCGGTTACGTAACTAACTTATCTACCATTTCCTCCTTGCTGCGGAAGGGGGACACTGTCATCAGCGACAAGTTGAATCACGCCAGCATTGTGGATGGTTGTCTGCTGGCGATGGCTAAACACGTTCGCTTCCGGCACAATGACATGGACCATCTGGAAAAACGGCTGAGAGATGCGAATCCCGACGGCCGTAAACTGGTTATTGCCGACGCCGTATTCAGCATGGATGGGGACATCATTAACCTGCCGGAAATCGTGCGCCTCTGTCAGAAGTATGACGCCTACCTGATGATTGACGAAGCGCACTCTCTGGGTGTTTTGGGCCAAAAGGGGCACGGTATTGAAGAACATTTCGACTTGCCGCCTGATGTAATTGACATCAAGATGGGGACATTGAGCAAAACCATCCCCAGCGCCGGGGGGTACATAGCCGGCTCAGCCCGTCTGATTGAATTTCTCAAGCATGAAGCGCGTGGCTTTATCTTTTCGGCAGCCTTGCCACCCGCTTCCACGGCCGCAGCCAGAGTCGCCTTTGACGTTATTGATGAGGAACCGTGGCGCGTAACCAAATTGCAGGAAAATTACGGACTGTTTGCCAATCGTCTGCGCGAAGCCGGGTTTAATTTGCTGCACACGGAAGCGGCTATTGTACCGGTGGTCTGTGGCGAGACGGAAACGGCCGTGCGTCTGGCCCACCATTGCCAACAAAAAGGCATCTTCATCCAGGCCGTTGGTTCCCCTGTCGTGCCGGAAGGGCAGGCCCGCTTGCGCGCTTGCGTCTCTGCCGCGCACACTACCGAAGATATCAACTACTGCGCTGACACTATCATCGAAGGTGGTCGGGAGTTGGGCATTATAGAGTAGCTATTGGGACATGGCACTGATCGGACAAAACGTCGTCCGATCAGTGGACACCTCATGGTAGGGTAAAAGGAAAGGAGTTTGCGGCTCGTTCAAGTTTGACTATGGCGATTGTGGCAGCGTAAAGAAAAAGAGGCTTCCCTGGCCTGGTGTACTTTCAACGCCTACCATTCCGCCCAGTTTTTCTACAATACGCCGCACGATAGATAAGCCCAAGCCATGTCCTTCTACATTGACCTGCCCCAACTGAGTAAATGGCGTGAACAATTTTGCCTGTTCTTCAGACGTAAGCCCTTTGCCATTATCCTTTACCCAAAAACGCACCATGCCCTCCGGCTGAATATCAGCCCCTAATTCAATACGGCACGGCCGTCCACCATACTTGATGCCATTGTTAACGTAATTGACCCAAATCTCCTCGACCCAGGGAGCGTAACCAAAAGCGTGAGGCCAGGTATCGGGCAGCCTGATTTCAACCTCATGTTCCTGGATGAGCAGGTGTTGCCGCGCCTGTACTTCGGTCAAGATGTCAGCCATAGATAAAGGTTCTATGGCTACTTCATCCATTTTACGCACACTGGCCAGCAGTAAAAGCGATTCAATGATGCCGTTCATCCGGGAAGCACTTTGCTCTATCATTTGTAGCAGCTGCTGGCGCTTCTCTTCATTGATCCGGGAATTTTTTGTGGTTAGTAGTTGGGCATAGATGCTGATGATTGTCAGGGGGTTCTTGAGATCGTGAGCGACGGTATGGGCGAAGGCATCCAGTTCTCCAATTAATTGCTCCTGTTCTCGGATACGTAATTGATCCTGCCGCCGCAGCCGTTGAATTTCCAGGTGAGTTTCTACCCGCATCAATACTTCTTCCAACTGAAACGGCTTGGTAATATAGTCTACCCCGCCAGCTTGAAACGCTTTTACTTTGTCTTGAATATCACCCAGAGCACTGATGAAGATAACGGGAATATCGTCGGTCTCCCCATTTGCTTTTAATTGGCGGCACACTGCGAAACCATCCATTTCCGGCATCTGAATGTCTAGCAGAATCAGGTCGGGTTTGGCTAATTGGGCGGCACGCAACCCCGCGACTCCGCTGCTCACTGGACGTACAGAGTATCCTTGTTGATCCAGCATGGATACCAAAACTTTCAGATTGGCAAGGGTGTCGTCTATAACGAGAATGTCAGCCGGTTTGTTGGTGTCTTTCATCAATAGCTCCGTCAAAAATAATGTGGTGGTTTGATCACTTTACCAAGTCGGCAAGCCAGTCAAATTGAAAGTTTTCTACCAAGGCATCTAACATATCGGCCAGGGGGTCGTCTTGTTGGCGGATTGAGGCGATAGTGTCGTGGGCGGCACGCCGGTCGGCGATGAGGGCGGCCTGGTGTAGTTGGGCGCGCAACGGGGGCGGTACGTCTGCCAGACGTTCGGGCGATAGTTGCACAGCGGGTAGCGTTGCCGTCTCCGCTTCTGCTTCATAAATGAACTGTACGCCAAGATGTTGGCTGAGTTTGCGGAAGAGTACGGCCGTATCCACCGGTTTGAGTACAAAATCATCGCAGCCAGCATCAATAGCTGCATCCCGATTTTGGGAAAAGGTACTGGCTGTTAGAGCGATTACTGGTATGTGGGGTGACTGGGCCTTGATCAGCCGCGTTGCTTCCCATCCCCCCATCACCGGCATCCGCATGTCCATGAAGATGAGGTGCGGCTGCCAGCTAAGGGTCAAGTCTACACCTTCACGGCCGTTTTCTACCCCGCGCACCACGAATCCCAACGGCTGTAACAACTTGGTCAACAGCGTCCGATTTGCTGCATCATCTTCTACCAGCAAAATACGGTACGCAGGCTGCCCCGGCGCTAATCCGGTTACGCGACGTGGTGTTTCCGGGTGAGCGGCATCGGCAAAAGAGGCCGGTGTTACCTGGATGTCAAAAGTAAAAGTCGTGCCGCATCCCACTTCACTGTGGACGCGCATCTCGCCCTCCATCAATTCCACAAAGCGGCGGCTGATGGATAATCCCAGTCCCGTTCCTTGCTGTCCACGGCCGTTTTCAACCTGGACGAAGGGATCAAAAATCGTCTCCAATCTGTCCGGGGGAATGCCAGGGCCGGTATCTGTCACCTCGAAAATAAGTGTACATGTGTGAACGTGTGCCAAGAAGCCCGTGTTCTGTTTTTGGGCGTCGGCGTCGTAGCATTTTTCTTTACGACGGGCGTGCAGGGTTACGCTGCCGGAGGCGGTAAACTTGATGGCATTGCCTAACAGGTTGATCAAAATCTGGCGTAGTTTTTTCTCGTCGGTACGCACGTATTGAGGGAGGGTGGGGTCGTATACGGCCGTTAACAACAACCCTTTCTCTTCTGCCTTCACCGCCAGCATGGAAATGACATTATCCAGCAGTTGGCGCAAGTCAAAACTACGCATATTCAGGGTCATGCGCCCCGCTTCAATTTTGGACATTTCCAGCACATCATTGATCAAAGCCAACAAATGTTCACCGCTGTGGCCGATGACGTTCAAGTTATCCCGTTGCGCCAGCGTCAGATCAGGGTCGCGCTGCATCAACTGGACAAAGCCGAGGATGGCGTTCATCGGCGTACGCAGTTCGTGACTCATATTAGCCAAAAAGATGCTCTTGGCCTTGTTAGCCGCTTCGGCCGCCTCCCTCGCCTTTTGCCGTTCATCCAGCAGGCGGGCATTGGCGATAACACTGGCGATTTGTCCGGCTACCGTCTGTGCCAGCTGAATTTCATCTTCGCTGAACTGCCGTCCCGGTCGGTCTACGTCAATACCGATGGTGCCAATAACTTCCCCGCGTGCCAGCAGCGGTAAAATCAGAAGGCTGTAAATGCCCTGTGTGCGCATTAAGTCGCGAGTGGCTGGCGCTATCAAAGGGTCTGTCTGTGCTTGGGAAATGTAAACAGGTTTGCCGGTGGCAATAACCTGCTGGGTATGAACGTTGCCTTCCAGGGGAATTACGGTACCAATGATGTTGGGCCGATTCGGGTTTGTTGAGTGTTGTGCGGTGAGGATCAGGCTGTTTTGTTCGGTATCAAAGAGGGCAATGCCACACTGGAAGGTGTCAAACAGATGGGTCATGGCGCGGGTAACCAGGTGCAGCGCATCACTCAAATCGGTAGCTCCGGAGAGCACTTGGATGATGTCGTTCAGGCGGGATAGTTCATCTACGCGGGCTTCCAATTCCCGGTGCGTTTTTTGTAAAGTGGCTTCAGCCTGTTTACGCTGGCTGATGTCTTCCTTTATCGCCAGGTAATGAGTCGTTTTGCCGGTTTTATCTTTGATGGGGGAGATAGTGGCTATTTCCCAATATAATTCACCATTTTTCTTGCGATTTAACATCTCCCCCTGCCAGACGTCGCCCCGGCTGAGGAGTTTCCACATCTCCTGGTACATTTGGGGCGGATGATGGCCGGATTGCAGGATGCGTGGGTTTTGGCCGATGATTTCTTCGGCAGTATAGCCAGTGGCGCGGCTGAAGGCCGGGTTGACAAACTCTATCTCGCCCTCCAGGTTGGTAATAAGAATGGCGTTGGCGCTTTGCTCGATGGCCCGGGATAGTTTGCGAATTTGTTCCTCAGCCCGTTTTTGTTGCAAGGTGGCGCCTAATTGGGTGGCAACGGCCGTGACCAATTCTACCAAGCGGCGATCCTCGGCGTGAGGCTTATCCATGTAGAAAACGACCACCACCACCACCTCGTCACCAATCAGAATGGGAACGCCTAGCGTTGCTTTAAAGCCGGCCTGTCGTGCCAATTCAGCCCGGTGATAGGATTCTTCTGGTTGGTCGCTGATATTTTTCCGCCACTCCGGCTGTCGGGAAACCCAGACGCGACCAGGTAAGCCGGCTCCAGGCGCAAACGTAAACGTCTGGCTGGAATGATGAAACTCAAGTAACGTTTCGTCAGATTTATCGCGGTAGTAAAAGAGATGGCTGTTTTCCAGCATACTACCATCTTGACGAGGAATCCAGGCTTCGCCAAATATCCAGCTGGTGTGTTCGCCTACCAGGTTCAGGGCGACACCCAACGCCGTTAAAAAATCGGGCGCTTCACTGATGCCTCTGGTTAATGAAAGCAACAGCCGAGTTTCTGCTTCGGCACGCTGGCGCGCAGCCTCCGTCTGTTTGCGCAGCGTAATATCTTCTTTAATTGCCAGGTAATGGGTTGTCGCACCAGCTGCATCTTTGACGGGTGAAATAGTAGCCGCTTCCCAGTACAATT
Source organism: Ardenticatenaceae bacterium (assembly GCA_027054335.1). Taxonomy (GTDB): domain Bacteria; phylum Chloroflexota; class Anaerolineae; order Promineifilales; family Promineifilaceae; genus JAJRTP01. The sequence goes on along the minus strand of JALUPA010000380.1, from coordinate 12,063 downwards.
CACCATTTTTCCTTTTGTTCTGCAATTCTCCTTGCCAGATGTCACCCCGGCTGATGGTGTTCCACAGTTCTCGGTACGTTTCTGGCGGTTGGCGGCCGGATTTTAAGATACGGGGGTTTTGGCCAATGGCCTCTGCCGGTGCATAGCCGGTGATGCGGGAAAAGGCGGGATTAACAAACTCAATGATGCCTTCCAGATCAGTGATGACGATGCTACTGCCACTTTGCTCGACGGCGCGGGAGAGTTTGCGCAATTGTTCTTCCGTCTGCTGCCACTTGGTGATGTCGTTAAAGGTGAAAATACGGCCGTTCAGCCGTCCTTGTCCATCGCGCAAAAAAGAAGCGTGCCAATTATAGGAACATTGTTCCCCGGCCACTTTCAGGGAGATTTCACCGCTAACGCCTGTACTAAGCGAAGCCGAAGGGTCTGGAGCAGCGCTGAAAATTACGGCCAATCCCGGTTTTTGGGCCAGCAATTGGGTGACCGGTTGCCCTATCAGCCCTTTTTCTGTAAGACCGAAAATGGCTTGGGCAGCCGGATTCAGGTCTGCAATGTGATTTTTCCTGTCCAGTACCACCATGCCGTTACTCATATTATCCACAACGATCCAGCGTGCCACCGGCGTCATATTAAACAGGTGCAAGTGTAAAGTGGCCCCGGCTATGAGCAAGACACTGCTCGTTACCGCTAAAGGAATGACAGCAACCACTATGTCACGAGTAGAGCTAAAAATGAAGGGCAGGCCAACAACCAGGGGAAATGCCAACCCGACCAATAGGGTGATGTTTTGGCGGCGGTATACCTTGGCGTGATGGTTAAAAGCGCTGGCCAGAGCAATAACGCCAATCAATTGTAATAATAAGGCGTAAGTGATATTGACCCAATACCAGGGGCCGTGCGAAATAACTAGCATCGAGAATGACCCGTTACCGTCTATCGTCATACTGTCCCAAAGCAGGTAGTGGCTTTCATTGGTGAAGGCAAGCAGAAGAGTGAGGAGGGGGATAATGGAGATGAGTAGGATACGACGGTTGGTCCACAAGCTCCAGCCGGCGCGTCGTGTAGCAAAGATGAACCAGGCCGGAGAAATAGCCACGATACCCAGGTATTGTATTTTGGCCCAGAATATTTTGGTGGGTAGATCGGCCGCCTGTATTTCCAGTGCCTGGCCTAATGACCATACGGCCGTAGCCAATGCCAAAATAACAGCTGGCCAGACCCAATTCCCTTCATCCCGCTGCCGCCAGAAGGCAGCCGCCAGCCCAAAGCAGATGGCTGAGGAGATAATCAGGGAAATAACAAGGGCATGAAATGACATATGTATATTGCGTACCTTAAAAATGTCCGGCTTTGTTCACCTGAAAAAGAGACGAATTTTTGTCTGATTAGTATATCATACCCTGGGGTTTCTCCGATTGATCGGTAATTTGTTTTACAAACTGGACGTGATTTACAAATCGTTCAGGCATGAATTAGCAACGTAATAGCCTCACGTGTGCTGGCAAAAGCGATTTCCGGCAAATCATCCGGGCTGAAAAAACCCACTGCCGCTGCATCGTCCCCCGCCTGAATCGTACCACCCACCAACCGGACCTCAAATAACAGAAAAATGGACGCGCCACCTTGCCCCGGCGGATTGGAGAAAACGTCCACCAAACGCTCAATGGCGACTTCCAGGCCAGTTTCTTCGGCCGCTTCACGCACGGCCGTAACCCTGGGGTCCTCCCCCGCATCCAGGTACCCGGCCGGAATGCTCCACTTGCCCCGTTCCGGTTCCGCCCCCCGTTGAATCAGCAAAATTTTGCCATTCTGCACCAGCAGCACCCCCACACCCACTTTAGGGTCTGTAAAATGCACAAAGCCACAATCCGGGCAGGCGCGGCGCAGCTTGTCACCCACCTGCCGGGTAATCAGCGGCGCGCCGCAATGAGAACAAAATTTGATGTTTTCCGGGGCTGAGTTGGTCATAACATTTTTTAGCCGCGGATTACGCGGATTTATAGGATTGATTGTATAAAAATCCGCGCTAATCCGCGCCATCCGCGGCTAGTTAGTTTTAGTTTAGCTGTCGTCGGGCATACAAAGTGACGGCCGCTAATACCAGCAGGAGCAGCAGTAATCCCAGTTGCAGCCATTGCAAAGACGTGAGGGTAAATAAAGGGGATACGGGGGTCTCCTCTCCACCAATCTTTTCCGCTGCAAACGCCATCACAGTTGGTTCCACACTCACCTGTGACTGACCACCACTTATCTCCGAATCGCCGGCCTGCCGGGAAGACGGGGCGGGTACGGTAGCTTGAGCCAGGGGTACGGCCGTACTCATCGGGGTAGGTGTAGGCGTCATCGTCAGTGCAAGTGACGCCGTAGATGTAGGCATAGGCAAAGCTTCTTCTTCCACTGCCTCTTCCGCTTCGGCTGCGCCAGCCAGATTGTCTGGACCCAGTCCCTTTGTAGCCGCAGCTTCCGCCAATGGCGGGGCCTCAGACGGCGCTTCTTCTGCCAACGGTACTTCTGCTGGTATCTCTATTTCTTCAACGGCGCTGTCTGCCGCTTCTGCTTCCACAATAGTTTCCGCCACAACCCGCGTTACCTCTACCATCTCTCCTTCTTCTTCAACAACTTCTTCAATCGGCGCCGCTTCCATAGCCACTTCTTCAGCTGGAGCCATTTCTACAGCCATAGATTGTGCCCCGCCTCCCAATCCTGTGAAGAGACCGGCGGCCAGAGCAAAAATGAGGAATACGGCCGTTAACGCTGTGGCCCCGCGCAAAATGGGATAAGCCCGGATAAGCAGCTGGCGAGCCGGACGGCCGTACACGGCCGGGTCTAACGTAAAATTACGCGGAACACGCCGCCGCGGCATCTGGCGCATTGCCTGACGTAACGCCCGCAACTGCTCCAGTTCCGCCTGCAAGCCGGCGTCCTGCGCCAACTGCGCCTCAAACTGCTGGCGCTCTTTTGGCGGCAAGGCGTCATTCAGGTAAGCGTACAACGCTTCCTGCTGCTTCTCCTCGGCCGGTTTGGTGATATTCCGCAAAAAGTCAAACATTTTGATATTGGGTAATTGAGTAACTGGATAATTACCCAGTTACTCAATTACCAATTACATTATTACCATCATCCTACAGTATCAAGACGATATGACGCCGGTAAAAGTTCCTGAACCCCTTGCAGGCAGTCACGTAGTTTGGCCCGCGCCCGGCTGACGCGGGATTTTACCGTGCCCAGGGAAACAGAGGTGATGGCGGCAATTTCGTTGTAATCGTATCCTTCCACATCACAGAGGACGGCCGTAACCCGCTGATCCTCCGGCAACGTCTGCAAACAATCCTCAATCGCCCGCGCCAAATCCATCTTTTGCTGGTGCGCCTCCGGCCCTTCCGCCGGATCGCGCATAAAAGCAAACGATTCATTCTCTTCAGTCAACTCATCCAGGGAAGATTGGGGGCGGCGTTTGCGGCGGCGCAGTTCATCATAACAGGCATTCGTGGCAATGCGCAGCAGCCACGCCTTGAAATTCCCCCCGCGAAACTTGTTCAGCGACTTGTACGCCGAGATAAACGCCTCCTGCGTAGCATCCTCCGCCGACTGCGGTTCCCCCATAATGCGGTACGTCACATTGTAAACCAACTCCTGGTAATGCAAAACCAGCCGGTTATAGGCGTTTACGTCTCCTTGTTTGGCTTGTTGGATAAGCGCGGGTTCGTCCATTTAGTCAGGTAGTCTTTAGTCAAGTAGTCGGATAATCTGCCAATTACCCAATTACCAAATTACGCAGTTACCAAAACAAGTTGACAGATAAAACGCCTTGTTTTATACTCTCGCCACACTCGAAAAAGGGCCGAAGTGGCGGAATTGGTAGACGCGCACGACTCAAACTCGTGTTCCTTCGGGAGTGTGGGTTCGATTCCCACCTTCGGCATTTTATATGAGCAAAAGTTCATATTTATGCGATTATAAGCCCCCTGGAAAAGCCGGGCAAATTATGGAGAGTTGTTCAGCGATGGGCGACTCTTTTTTTATGAGTGAAAATCTGACAGGCCAATTATGAAACGACTGTTTCCCCTCGCGCTGCTTCTTTTGGGTCTGGTCATTGGCGGCGGATTGGGGCTGTATTTGGGATGGGTCGCCTGGCCCACTGAATTTACCGACGCCACACCCGCCCTTCTCCAGGAAGACGCCCGCCGGGATTACGCCCTGATGATTGCCGCCGCCTATGCTGCCAACGGTAACCTGCCCCTGGCCCGGCAACGCCTGGGCAGCCTGGGGCGGGACGGAGGGCAGTTTGTCATGGACACGCTGCTGGAGATGATCCTGAGCGGGCAGAATGAGCAGGATACCAGCCAATTGGCCTGCCTGGTCAACGCCACCGGGCAGTATTCCCCGGCGATGGAACCGTATCTGGCCCGCTGCCCGGAGCTGACCCCATGAGCAAGCTGCAGCGCATTTCTCCGGCCGGCTGGTTGCTGCTGGGGTTGCTCGTTGGTTTGGGCTTAAGCCTGTACTATGCCTGGATTATCAGCCCGGTGGTGTATACTGACGCCAGCCCGGCCCGTTTCAGCGACCGCTATCGGGCGGAGTACATCCTCCTCGTCAGCCAGAACTTTGCCTGGGACAACGATTGGCCCCGCGCTGAAAGCCGTCTGGCCCGGCTAAATGATCCGGAACTGGCGGATACGGTGGACGCCTTGCTGGCCCGGTTTGTCCGTGAGCAAAAAGCGCCGGAAGATATTCGCACACTGGCTTTGCTGGCCCGGCAAATGGGCGTAGATACGCAGACGGTGGCTTTGTTTGCCCCTACGCCACTGCCCAATTTACGGCCGACGCCCACGATTGCTGCCGGGGAAACGGCCGTATCCCCCACCAACACCCCCTTTCCCACATCACAGCCCTCGCCTACGCCGCTTTCGACACTCACCCCCACCAGCGCCCCGGACCTTAATTATCGACTGCTGGACCAGCAACGCCTCTGCCAGCCGGGGGAAGACACGCCCCTTATCACCGTCATCACCCAGGACGCCTTCCTCAACGACCAGCCCGGTGTGGAGGTCCTCGTTACCTGGCAAAATGGCGCAGACCGTTTCTTTACCGGCTTCAAACCAGCCAACGGCCCCGGCTACGGCGATTTTATGATGGAACCGGACGTTTCCTACACCGTCGTCCTGGCCGAGGGCAGCCCGGAAGTAAGCGGCCTGCGTATTGAACCGTGCGACGACGGCCGTGAGGGAGGCTGGCAGTTAACCTTCCAAAACCTGCGTTTTGTGGCCACGCCTGCCCCCGAATTAGGAACCACAGATTGATCTATCCAATTCGTTAAATTCGTAAGCCCCTCAATTCTCATAGCCCAAATTGGCGGCCAGCCAGCGTTCGGCCGTCGTCAAATCCAGCCCCTTGCGTTGCGCGTAATCGCTGAGTTGGTCCTGGGCGATACGGCCGATGCCGAAATAGCTGGCCTGCGGATGAGCAAAGTAGTAACCGGAAACGGCCGCTGCCGGCAGCATGGCGTAACTCTCCGTCAACGTCACTCCAGCCCGGTTTGTGGCATCCAAAACGCGGAACAGGTCTCCCTTTTCCGTATGGTCGGGGCAGGCGGGGTAACCGGGGGCCGGGCGGATACCCTGGTACGTTTCGGCGATGAGAGCGGCGCTGTCCAGCGTTTCGTCCGGGGCGTAGCCCCAATACTCACGGCGGACGCAGCCGTGCATCACCTCGGCAAATGCTTCCGCCAGCCGGTCGGCCAGGGCTTTGAGGAGGATGGCGTTGTAATCGTCGTGCTGCGCTTCAAATTCGGCCACCTTTTCCGCCAGACCAATACCCGTTGTCACTACAAACATACCCAGATAGTCGGGGATGCCGGTTTCTTCGGGGGCGATGAAGTCGGCCAGGGAAAGATTGGGGCGGCCCGGTGGCTTTTCCATCTGCTGGCGCAGGAAGTGGACTGTGGTTAGCCGCTCTGTCCGGGATTCATCCACATATACAAGGACGTCGTCCCCTACACTGCCGGCCGGGAAGAGGCCGATGACTGCTTTCGCCGTCAGCCAGTTTTCCGCAATGAGGCGATCCAGCATGGCTTGAGCGTCGTTGTATAACTGTGTGGCCGATTGGCCTACTTTGGGATCGTCCAGGATGCGGGGAAATTTGCCGGACAACTCCCAGGCGGTGAAAAAGGGCGTCCAGTCAATAAAGTTGCGTAATTGGGTGATTGGGTAATTTTGCCAGGATTTGATGCCGAGACAGTGGGGTTTAGGCGGGGCGTAGGCGGCCCAATCAATTTGCAGGCGGCGTTGACGGGCGTCGGCCAGGGGGATGAGGCGTTGGCGGGCGCGACGGCCGTCGTGCTGGCGGCGCAGGTTGGCGTACTCTTCCCGGATGGCGGCGGCGTAACTTTCTGTTTCGCTGCCCAGTAAATTGGAGACAACGCCCACGGCGCGGGAGGCGTCTACCACGTGGATGGCCGGGGCGCGGCTGTAGTTTGGTTCAATTTTTACGGCCGTATGTATCTTACTCGTCGTCGCCCCCCCAATCAGCAAAGGCAAATCCATCTCCTGCCGTTCCATCTCGCTGGCTACGTGACGCATTTCTTCCAGTGAGGGGGTGATCAGACCGGACAGGCCGATGATGTCTGCCTTTTCCTCGCGGGCCACTTGTAAAATCTGCTCGGCAGGTACCATTACCCCCAAATCCACCACGTCGTAGCCGTTGCATTGCAGCACCACGCCCACGATTTTCTTGCCGATGTCGTGGACGTCCCCCTTGACGGTAGCCATGATGATTTTGCCGTTGGCCTGATTGGCCTGACCACGGGCGGCGTTGTCTGCCTCGATGAAGGGGACGAGGTAAGCGACGGCCTGCTTCATCACGCGGGCAGATTTGACCACCTGGGGCAGGAACATCTGGCCGGAGCCGAACAGATCGCCCACGATGTTCATGCCGTCCATGAGCGGCCCTTCGATGACGTGCAACGGCCGTTCCGCCTGCTGCCGCGCTTCTTCCGTATCCTCAATAATGTATTCTGTGATGCCTTTGACCAAGGCATGGGCCAATCGTTCGGCTACCGGTGCTTCCCGCCAGGACAAATCCTCTTTGCGTTCCTTTTTCTGACCGCGCACTGTTTCCGCGTACTCCACCAGCCGCTCCGTGGCGTCCGGCCGGCGGTTGAACAGCACATCTTCCACCCGCGCCAGCAGTTCCGGTTCCACTTCGGCGTACACTTCCAACTGCCCGGCATTGACGATAGCCATATCCAGCCCGGCCTGAATGGCGTGGTACAAAAAGGCGGCGTGGATGGCCTCGCGCACGGTATTGTTGCCCCGGAAGCTAAAGGAGATGTTGCTCACACCGCCGCTGACCAAGGCGTGGGGCAGGTTTTGCTTGATCCAGCGCGTGGCCTCGATGAAGGCGACGCCGTATTCGTTATGTTCCTCAATCCCCGTGGCAATGGCAAAAATGTTGGGGTCCAGAATAATATCTTCCGGCGGAAAGCCGACCTCTTCCGTCAGGATGCGGTAGGCGCGCTGGCTGATTTCAATTTTGCGCTCCAGTGTGTCCGCCTGGCCCTCTTCGTCAAAAGCCATCACAATGACGGCCGCGCCATATTTGCGGGCTAACCGGGCGTGTTCGATGAAGGCCGCTTCCCCTTCCTTCATGCTGATGGAGTTGACCACCGGCTTCCCCTGGATGCACTTCAACCCGGCCTCAATCACCGACCATTTGGAGGAATCCAGGACGATGGGCACGCGGCAGATGTCCGGTTCGGCGGCGATCAGGTTGAGGAAGCGCACCATGGCCGCTTCCGAATCCAGCATCCCTTCGTCCATGTTGATGTCAATCATCTGCGCCCCGTTTTCTACCTGCTGCCGGGCCACGCTCAACGCTTCCTCGTAATTTTCCTCACGGATGAGGCGGGCAAAGCGGCGCGACCCGGTGACGTTGGTGCGCTCGCCAATGTTGACGAAGTTCAGTTCTGGGGTGATGACCAACGGTTCCAGTCCGCTCAGGCGGGTGTGCCGCTCGATTTGGGGGATGGGGCGCGGCGGCAACCCTTCAATGGCCTGGGCGAAGGCTTTGATGTGCGCCGGGGTGGTGCCGCAGCAGCCGCCGACGATGTTGAGCAGCCCTTCCTCGGCAAACTGGCGCAGAACGGGGGCCATCAATTCCGGCGTTTCGTCGAACTCGCCAAATTCGTTAGGCAGCCCGGCGTTGGGATAAATGCTGACGTAGCTATTGGCCAGTTGGGCGATGGTGGTGATGTACGGCCGTAACGCTTCCGGCCCCAATGAACAATTCAACCCCACAATCAGCGGCTCGGCGTGGCGGATAGAGTAGTAAAACGCCTCCATCGTCTGCCCGGACAGGGTACGGCCGCTGGCGTCGGTAATTGTGCCGGAGATCATAATGGGCAGCGCCTCACCCCGTTCTTCAAACAGCGTCTTCACGGCAAAGATGGCTGCTTTGGCGTTGAGCGTATCAAAAATCGTCTCGATGAGGATGATGTCAGCCCCGCCGTCCAGCAGGCCCCGCGCCGCGTCGTAGTAAGCGGCCACAACTTCGTCCCAGGTGACGCTGCGGTAGCCGGGGTCGTTGACGTCGGGGGAGAGGGAGAGGGTGCGGTTGAGGGGGCCGAGAGAGCCGGCAATGAATTTGGGTAATTGGTAATTGGTAATTGGTAATTGGTAATTGGCGATGGCTTCGCAGGCGAGGGCGGCAGCGGCGCGGTTCATTTCGTAGGCGTGGGGGGAGAGGTGGTAATCGACTTGGGAGATGGATGTGGCGTTGAAGGTGTTGGTGGTAATGATGTCGGCGCCCGCTTCCAGGTAGGCAGTGTAGATGGCCCGGATGATGTCTGGCTGGGTCAGGTTGAGCAGGTCGTTGTTCCCCTTCACGTCATACGGATGATCGGCAAACTGTTCCCCGCGAAAACCGGCTTCGTCCAGGTGGTACGTTTGAATGAGAGACCCCATCGCCCCGTCCAGGATGAGGATACGTTGTTCCAGTTGTTGTTTGAGTTGTTCTGTTTTGTTCATGGTTGGTAATTGGTAACTGGTAATTGGGTAATTACCAATTACATACTCGACTCTGGCGAAAAATTCTCAGAGCCTCTTTAACAAAAAATTACAGCAAATCCGAAATTAAGTCCAAAAAAGTGGGCATAGGACGACTCCTGAGTGGGATAATTGTAGAACAGTTAACCCACCGGTTCCAACAGGAGAACGTCCCATGCTTACTCGTATTTTACACAATTCGGCATGGTTCAAAAACCCGGAAAACCAGCTTAACACTTTGTAGGGCGATTTTGCAAATCGCCCAGAGAACGATTTTGCAAATCGTTCTACAATTTGTAAAGACACTTTTGCCCAAAATGAACCATGCCCAAAAAACCATCTATTTCTTCCCCAATTCGTTATCCTCTCCCCCGCAACTGCGCCAACGCCAAGGCCCCCAACACCCCGGCCCGGCTACCCAGCCCGGGCGACACAATATATTTATCAATTTCCCGCAAAATGGTCGGTGACTGGATATAGCCGTTCAGGTACGCCTGCGTCTTCTGCCGCACCAGGGGGAACAACTGCCGCTGGGCCATCACCCCGCCGCCCAGAATAATCCGCTGCGGCGAGAGGGTGCAGATAAAAACGCGCAAGGCCAGCGCCAGGTAATGCGCCTCCAATTCCCAGGCCGGATGATCCGCTGGCAGTTCCGGCCCCGGCACACCCCACCGTTCCGCAATAGCCGGGCCGGCCGCCAGCCCCTCCAGGCAGTCGCCATGATACGGGCAGCGCCCCGGATACGGGTCTTGGGCCCAATCGTGCGGCAGGGGGATGTGGCCCATTTCCGGGTGGACGAGGCCGTGCAGCAGCTTGCCGTTGACCAGCCCGCCGCCGCCAATGCCGGTACCAATGGTCAGGTAAATGAAATTGTCCAGCCCTTGCGCCGCGCCCCAGCGCCATTCGGCCAGAGCGGCCCCGTTGGTATCCGTGTCAAAAACGATGGGCACGCCTAACGCCCGCTGAATCGCGCCGCCCAAATCTACGTTGGCCCAGCCTGGTTTTGGCGTGCTGGTAATGTGGCCATACGTAGGGGATTGAGGATCAGGGTCAAGGGGACCGAAGCTGGCAATGCCTACGGCCGTAATCCCCGCCCACTCCCGAAAAAACGCCGCCGCTTTCCCCAGCGTCTCCGCCGGCGTCGTTGTAGGAAACCGCGTCTCCGCCCGAATATCATCCGGCACCGTCCCCACCGCGCAAACAAACTTCGTCCCGCCCGCTTCAATACCGCCAAAAAGGTGTTTCATTTTTATCCCCTTGAAATCGTCATGCCTCCTCACCTCTAGTTTATCTAAGGGAGACTATCAATTTTTCAGTGATGCCGATTTCTCAACTATTTTCAAGTTCCCCATTGCCTGCGGCACAAGATCAGCCAGTTCGCCGGACAGGAGGCCGGAGGAACCGGGATACAGTGCCGCCGCCGCACCGTGCAGATACGCGCTGAGGACGGCCGCCTCATACGCTGCCATCCCCTGACCCAGCAAGGAAACAATAATGCCGCTCAACACATCCCCGCTGCCGCCGACGGCCAGGGCCGGATTGGCAAAGGGGATGATTGTGGCTGCGCCGGACGGCCGGGCCACCACCGTATAAGCTCCTTTAAGCAAAACAATATGCCCCCACGTTACGGCCTGCGCCTGAGCCACCGTCACCCGATCCCGCGTTTTCAATTCTGCCAGAGGAATACCCATCAGCCGGGACATTTCGCCGGGATGAGGGGTAAGGATCGTTTCGGAGGGCAGCAGCGCAGGCCAATCGGGAGTGCGAGAAAGGATGTTGAGGCCATCAGCGTCCACAACCAGCGGGGGTAGGTTTTCTTTTCCGGCCAGCAGCGCAGTTAAAAAGTCGGCCGCATCGCCCAGGCCGGGGCCAACGAGTAACGCTTTGTACTGGCCCATTTGTGCCAATAATTGCCGGGCGGTTTCGGCCGAGAGCAACGTTTCATCGCTGACGGGGACGTAGGTGGCTTCGGGCAAGAGGACGGTGGAGGATTGACGAATGACCTGGGGCACAGCCAGGGCCACCAGCCCGGAACCGGTGCGGAAGGCGGCTTTGGCAGCCAGGACGGGTGCGCCCCGGTATAAATCGCAACCAGAGGCGATGAGGACTTTGCCGAAGGTGCCTTTGTGGCCGTCAGGCGGGCGGGGCGGCAGGAGGGATTGGGCAGTTACGGCCGTAGCCACCGCCACTTTCACCCTCTTCACTTCCGGCAAAGCCGACGGAATGCCAATATCTGCCGCTACCAACTCCCCACAGGCCGCCGCGCCGGGAAAAATAAAATGTCCCCGCTTCGGCCCGGCAAACGTCACCGTCAGATCGGCCGGGAAGGCCAGCGGGTCCAGTGCGCCCGTGTCGCAGTTCAACCCGCTGGGGCAATCTACGGCTATGATGACAGGGTGACAAGGTGAAGGGGTGACAAGGTGAGGGGATAATACAGAGACAAGGTGAGAAGAATCTGTCACCCTGTCACCTTGTCGTCTTGTCACCTTGTCACGCACCACGCGCATCAACTTGCCCAGATTGCCGCCAATAGGGCGGGAAACGCCGGTTCCCAGCAGAGCGTCTACCAGAATGTCCGTGATGTCCAGGCGGGTACGCAGGACGCGGTAGCGTTGGTCAAAACCGGCTTCGACGGCGAATAAACCCATCTCCAAAATCTGGGCATAATTGTCGTCTTTTTCTGGGTCGCGGGGCTTGTAAAGGTAAAAAGCCACGTCCGCCCCGGCTTCAGCCAGATAACGACCGCAGACCAAACCATCCCCGCCATTATTCCCCGGTCCCACCAGAACCAGGACGCTGGCCCCTTCCACCGGCCAGCGGGCAATGATGGCGTCAGCGACCCCTTTCCCGGCCGTCTCCATCATCTGGGCATAAGATACGCCAGCCGCATCCGCCGCCTTTTCTACTGCTACCATTTCCGCTACGCTAAAAACTTTCATATTTTTTTGGAGATTAGGGATTGGAGATTGGCGATTGCAAGTCGGTTACAGCAAATCTCTAATCACCAATCTCCACCTCCTTA
>JALUPA010000379.1 GCA_027054335.1 Ardenticatenaceae bacterium | reverse complement strand
AACAAATCCTGGATTACATTGACCGGCACGGCTTCATCACAGACAAGGATTACGCCCAATTGACCGCCAGGGCCAAAGCCACCCGCACCCAGGATTTCAACAAACTGATTGCGCTGGGCCTGCTTGTGCGGCAGGGAAAAGGACGCAGTACCCATTATCGTCGGGCGCGTGGGTAAAAATAGAAAAATTGGGCATGGTTCATTTTGAGCAAAATCATCTTTACAATTTGTAGAACGATTTTGCAAATCGTTCTCTGGGCGATTTACAAAATCGCCCTACAAGTGTTAAAGCTGGCATTCCAGGTTTTGAACCATGTCAAAAATCCTCGCGTAAAGACGCAGAGAAGGGACGTAAAAAGTAAACTGAAGGTGCGCTATGAGTGAAAAATTAAAACCGCCCACACCCCTCCAACTCCGCGCCGAACTGGACAAACTGGTGCGGCGGGATTTACTCGGCCCGGCCGGCGGCGAGCGGAAGAACTGACATTTTGCTTTGTACGGCCTTCGGGGTTAAGATAATGGCAATTATGATAACCGTCATTATCTTACCGGAGAGAGGTCAATGTTATTTGACCGCAACGCAGAGTTAGACGAGCTAAATTTTGTCCTGAACGAACCGGGCAGTCAATTCCTGATCGTGTCCGGGCGGCGGCGGTTGGGGAAAACAACGCTGCTGATTGAATGGGCTAAAACCAGCCAACGGCCGTCCCTTTATTGGGTCGCCAGCCGGGTCTCGGCCAAACAGCTATTACAATCCTTCTCCCAAACGGTGTACGCCCACCTTCATCCCGATACGGCCGTTGATCCCAACTTCAGCTACCCTACCTGGGAAATGGCGCTGCAACAATTGGCGGAAACGGCCGTGCAGCAGCGTTTAATCGTCATTCTGGATGAATTTTCCTACGCGGTAGAAGTCGAACCGGCGCTGCCTTCTGTCTTGCAAAACGTTTGGGACCACACACTCAAACAAACAGAGATATTCCTGATACTGTGCGGCAGCCACATCGGTATGATGAAAAAGCTGCAAGCGCACCAGGCCCCATTATTCGGGCGGATTACGGGGCAAATGGAGCTAAAGCCGCTTCCTTTTTCAGCAACCGCCGCTTTCCTGCCCGCCTATTCATTAGAACAACGGGTAGCAGTTTACGCCATTTTAGGCGGCGTACCCGGCTATCTGGAACGCTTTAACGACCAGATTTCTTTAGCCGACAATGTGCACCGTCATCTGTTCCGGCCGACAGGCATGTTTCGCATAGAACCGCAATTTCTACTTCAAGATGAAGTACAGCAGCCACATAACTATCTCGCCATCCTCCTGTCCATTGCTTCCGGCCAGCGCACGCAGAGCGACATCATCCGATCTACAGGCCTGGATCACGTCACTTCCTATCTGAACCGCCTGCAAGAATTACACTTTATCTATCGGGATATACCCGTCACCGTGCCACCCGCCAAACGAGCGTCATCACGCAAAGGACGGTACACCCTGGCTGACCCGTACATGCGCTTCTATTATCGTTTTATCCACCCAAACCAACATCTGTTGGCGCAAGATTTACACAATTGGCTCTGGCAATTAATCAGCGAGCAATTGCGTGCTTTTATCGGCACATATGCCTTTGAAGAACTGTGCCGGGAGTGGACGCTTACCAAAGCAAGAGCCGGCGAATTACCCTTTATGCCCGAATATGTCGGCAGCCATTGGAGTCCCAAAGCGCAAATAGACGTCGCGGCTATTAACTGGCGGCTGAAAACAATTTTACTTGGCGAAGCCAAATGGACAAACGACCCTGTCAGGCGCAGCATCGTGCGCGGATTGGTGGAAAAAGCAGATTTGGTTGTGCCTGACGATGGCCAGGGCTGGCAGGTACATTACGCTTTCTTTAGCCGGTCCGGGTTTACCGAAGCGGCCGTTGCCGAAGCGCAAAATCATCAAGCCATTCTGGTAGATTTGGAGCAGTTAGGGCAAACATTAGGCGCGATCTGAAAAGGCGAGCAAATTGAAGAGAACCTATGAGCGAACAATTAAAAGCACCCACACCCCTTCAACTCCGCGCCGAACTGGACAAACTGGTGCGGCGGGATTTACTCGGCCCGGCCGGCGGCGAGCGGGAAGAACTGGAAGAACGGAACGTGCGCGGCCGGTATATCGTCGGCCTGCTGGCCCCCAAAGGGCAAAGCCTGCTCCCCGATGACGACGACGGGCTGGCGGTGGACGGGGCAGACGTGGGGCAGGACGGGAAGGCGGCCACGGCCGTACCCCAAACTGCCTCCATGCTCCCCTCATCCATCGGCCTCACCTGCACCGTCAGCGGCGCGGCAACAGCCATCCGCGTCACGGCCAAATTGGGCCATTACCGCCGCGTCCGCAGCGACGCCTTGCCGCCCGACGACAAAGGGAATGCGCCGCTGGTGTGGCAGCGCCGGCCCAAAGAAGGCACGGCCGTTCTCACGCTGCGCAACGGGGAACTGGGCGTCTTCTATCCCGATCCCGACAACCAGGACGTATACGTGCGCGGCATTTGCCGCCAACGGGACAAGGCATGGACGGTCACACTCTTCCTGGTCAACGCCCAAAGCGAACCGGAGAAAAACAAGGATGAGGCGTGGCTTTTTCAGCCGGAACTAATCGTCACCGCCCCGGAGGATGCGCCGGACAAAGCCATTTTCATCAAACGGCCGTTACCCGACGGCCTCGACAACCAAAATTCCGAAGATCGGGCAATGCAAATGCTCTACCGGCGGGAAGTGGAGTTTGCCGTGGGGCACGGCGTCGCCACCCACGCGGCACTGTCCGCGTTGAGTTGGGAACGGGCGGTGGAAATCAGGACGGCCGTTATCCCCAGCTACGAAGTGGAGATGATGGAGTCGCCGACGGCCGCGGAGATTCCCTTGCTGGCCGAAACAGAATTCGACATGAAAACGCTGGCGGAACGGGAAACAGGCGGCTTTGCCGATCTGCTCACTCCGCTTACCCGCGCTTACGCCGCATGGCTGACGCGCCAGGAGGCGAAAACAGCCGGCAGCGCTGATTTAGACGGTTATCAAGTGGAAGCAACCGCAGCCCTGGCTAACGGTCGGGAAACGCTGCGCCGCATCGAAGCGGGCATCACCCTCATAGACAACGATCCCCAGGCGGCCGAAGCGTTCCGCTTTGCCAACCGCGCCATGTGGTACCAACGCACCCGCTCCATTTACGCCTCTCAGGCGCGGCAGGGGCAAAAGCCGGACATGAAGGCGATAGACATTCCCCAAAACCGAAGCTGGCGGCCGTTTCAATTGGCCTTCCTGCTGCTCAATCTGCCCGGCCTGGTCAACCCCGCGCACCCGGAACGCAGCGATCCCACCCAGGCTTTGGCCGACTTGCTCTGGTTTCCCACCGGCGGCGGCAAAACGGAGGCGTATCTGGGCGTGGCTGCTTTTGCCATGGGGATTCGCCGCTTGCAGCGGGAGGTAGGCGGCCATTCCGGGCTGGCAGGGGTCACCGTCCTCATGCGTTACACGCTGCGCCTGCTCACCCTGCAACAATTCCAGCGAGCCACGACACTCATCGCCGCCTGCGAACTCATCCGGCGCAATGATCCGGCCAATTGGGGGGCAGAGCCGTTTCGTATAGGGTTATGGGTAGGACAAAGCAGCACACCCAACTGGACAAAGCAATCCGCCGAAGCCATCAAACAGGATCGAGGCATGTGGCAAGGAAAAGGGGTCGGGGGCAAAGGGACGCCCTATCAACTGACCAACTGCCCCTGGTGCGGCCGGCCCATTGACCCCGGCAAAAACATCCGGGTAGAAACGGTTGAGCAGGGGAGGGGGCGCACGTTCCAGTATTGCAGCGATCCGCTGGGCCGCTGCCCGTTCAGTTACAAGCAATCCCCCGACGAAGGGCTGCCTATCGTCGTCGTGGATGAAGAGATTTACCGCCGCTTACCCACTTTGCTCATTGCCACGGTAGATAAATTTGCCCAAATGCCCTGGACTCGACTTTATCCATTTTAAGTGGTGTAACACATAGAATCCACCAGACCATTGAAAAAAGAAGTTGGAATTAGCACATAGTCCGGGTTTGGGGCTGATTTGATATGTTTCCCCCATAGTCTAAACC
>JALUPA010000378.1 GCA_027054335.1 Ardenticatenaceae bacterium | reverse complement strand
CCTGAGCCATGTCTGGCCGGGGGCGATTATAATACTGGACTCGTCGCTTCAGGGTGCGCCAGGCACAAACCAGCGGGTGTAAATCCAGGAAAACCACCATATCAGCCGCATCCAGCCGTATATCCAGCGTTTCCCGGTAATTTCCGTCCATCACCCACTGCCTGCGCTGTATGAGGCGGGTTACTTCCGTGCACCACTCCTCCAGAGGTGTTTTCACCCAACCCGGATGCCAAAAATGCCGGTCCAGATGGATGACGGGTAGTTCCAAACTGGCGCCCAACTGCCGGGCCAACGTAGATTTACCAGAACCGCTGGAGCCAATGATGATGACTCGATTGATAGCTGAATTATACTGCTGATATTGCGAAGACCTTATTTGATGTTCAAACCGTGTCATTATGAGATAATCAGTTAAAGTAGCTGCGATGATGTCATCGTTAGCTGGTTGCTAAGGAAGAATACAGCAAATTGATAGTCATACTTCGTACCTAATTGTTAAAAAGTCCTTGATTTGACTCAATCCTAAAGGATTAGGGAGCAAGCGTGAGTGAATTTGTCGTAAATAGTGCGATAACATCGGACAAAAGTACCACTAACCGTTGGGTGTTTTCCCATTTCCTGCACCAAAAACTACTTATTGTGGTGATGTTGTTGGGGGCCTTTGGTAATGCTGCCCTGGCTGCGGTAATTCCGGTTATGCTGGGTGTTGCTTTCAATGCCGCCCTGGCCAATCCGCCCAATACCCGCCGGATTGGGCTGGCTGCTCTGGCCGTGATCATCAGCCAGGCGGTGCGGTCTGTGCTGCAACTGGGGCGCAATTTTTCCAGCGCCGTCATCGGCGAACGCATGGAGCGGGATATGCGCGAGGAGCTTTATCTAAGCCTGCTGGCCAAAAGCATGACCTTCCACGACATGCAGCCGGTAGGGGACACAATGGCCCGCGCCACCAATGACGTCCACGAAGTTAATCTGATGATCTATCCGGGCGTGAACCTGGTCATCGGATCGGCTAATTTTTTACTGATGCCGCTGTTATTAGCCTCGCGGTATCATTCCTGGCTTATTATCCCCCCGTTGTTTTTCGTTTTATCTTACGTTATTGCCCTGATGCGCTATTTGCGCGTTCTGGAACCGGTATCGGACCGGGTGCGGCGGGCGTTTGGCCGGATGAACAGCCGGCTGGCGGAGGCGATTGATGGTATTGAACTGGTGAAAGGGTCGGCGCAGGAGGATCAGGAAACGGCCGTATTCCAACACAACGCTGCCGAATACCGGAACGCCACCGTGCAGCAAGGCTACATCGAAGCCCGCTTTCTCCCCCTCCTCTTCATGGGTCTGACTATCGGCTTTGGTTTTGGCCTGGCCCTCTATCTTTACCTGCAAGGTCAGATCAATGTGGGTGACGTAGTGGCTTACATGGGGCTGCTGTCCCTGTTCGGCTTCCCCACCTTCATCTCCCTGATGGCCTATTCCCGCATCTCCCTGGGGTTAGCCGGGGCGCGGCGGGTGCTGGAGATGATGAATGAGGAGACTGATCTGGACGAGAATGTGGGCGGCTGTCAGGGCGAGATTGTCGGCGCTGTGACATTTGAAGCCGTTTCTTTTGGCTACGTAGATGGCGTCGAAGTGCTGCAAAACATTAGTTTTTCAGTGCAGCCGGGGCAGACGGTAGCCATCGTAGGCCAGACGGGATCGGGCAAGAGCAGTGTGGTCAAGCTGCTGAACCGGACGTATGATGTGACCCACGGCCGTGTCCTGGTAGACGGTATTGACGTGCGCGCCTGGAATCTGGCTTCCCTGCGCCGGCAAATCTCCATCATCGAGCAAGACATCTTCCTCTTCTCCCGCTCCCTGGCCGACAATATCGCCTTTGGCTGCCCCGGCGCTACGCGAGAAATGGTCATCGAGGCGGCCCAGGCCGCCCAGGCGCACGATTTTATCCTTACCTTTCAGGACGGGTACGACACGGTGATTGGCGAGCGGGGTGTTACTCTGTCTGGCGGGCAGCGGCAGCGGCTGGCCCTGGCCCGCGCCTTCCTCACCAACCCCCGTATTTTGGTATTGGATGACTCGACCAGCGCGGTAGACAGCGCCACCGAGGACCAAATTCAAAAGGCCATCATTCACGCTGCTACCAACCGCACTACGTTTCTCATCACCCACCGCCTCTCCCAAATCCGCTGGGCTGACCTGGTACTGGTCATGCGCAAGGGGCGGCTGGAAGCGCAGGGCACGCACGAGGAGTTGGTGCAGAAGTCACCGGCTTACCGCCGCATTTTTGAACAGTATGAGGCCGTCACATGAAACCATTGGTCAACTATTGCCGCTGGCACGACGCATCTTTGCGTTTGCGGGGAAGAGATGATACGGCCGTGTGGGGCCAACTCGTCTACACTGACAAAGAAGGCCACGAAACCACGCAAAACTTCCGCTACCTCCGGCAAACTCGCCAACTCACTCTGGAAGATGCGGTCGGGGAAAAAGTCATCTTCCTGGATGAAATGGGGGTCATAGTTACCAGTTAAGCCACTCCGGTAAAGATGCTATAGACGCTACGTTTCAGAGTTTTTTGCGGCAGAGCCAGGATAAAGGCAGCTGGAGCAGTTAGTTTTTTCCAAAAAGCAATGGGGTCTATGCTCGGATTAGTATGACAAAGATAAAGAGTGATGACCGTACCGTGAGCGACGACGGCGAGGTTCTCCTGGGGATGGGCCGTGATCAGACGAGTGACGGCCGTAGCAAAACGCTCTCTGGCTTGTACGGCCGTTTCCCGGCCCAAAACCAGTTCGTCAGGCTGGGTAAAGAAGCGGGTGACGGCCGTCACAAAATCTTCACGCTGCTCAAAAAAAGGGACGCCTTGCCGGTCATGTTCGTGCAGATTAACGGCCGTTTGCCGGGGCAACCCTAATTCGCCGGCCAAAATCTGCCCAGTCTCGCGGGCCTTTGGCTCTGTGCTGGTGATAATACGATTCAGATGATAGGGAATAAGTTGGGAGGCTAACTGGCGGGTCAAGGTACGGCCGTTTGCCGATAACTGCCATTCCACTGCCGGAACATTCGGGGAAATCTGCACCGCGGCGTGGCGGATCAATACCAGATGCTGCATTTAGGTCAATTTTCTACGGCCGTTTCCATTTGCGCCAGGGCCGCGGCGGCGGGGACAAAATTCGGATTCAGATCGGCCGCTTTTTCCAGGCTTTTGCGGGCTGCTTTGGCGTCACCCAAAGCAGCCTGGGCCAACCCTTTGTAGTAGAACGATTCTTCAAAATAGGGCCGGTCTTTCAAGGTCGTATCGGCCAGTAAAATTACATCTTCGTAACGGCCTGCCCGGTAATACGCTTCATACGGGCCAAATTGATACCACAACATACGCCAGGGCAGACCAATCGCCCGCGCCTGGTCAAAAGCGGCGGCGGCTGATTCATAATCGCCTAAAGCGTCGTAAGCGGTTCCCAAATTGAACCAGTAAAAAGCATTTTCCGGATCGGCAGCGGCCGCCTGGCGGGAAGTTTCCAGCGCGTTGGCCCACATGACCGCGTCATCCATATCTTCACCCACAATGTCGGCCACCAGTTGGGCTTGCTCCGGGCGGTAGACGGCGATGTAGTTGCGGTTGAAGTGGGGCCAATCCCGCTCTAACGTTTCGTAGGTCAGGATACGGCCGTCCGGCCCGGCATTTTCCAGAGGCACTTCACTCGTCCCCAGCCAGGAATCGTACACCCAGAACTGCGCCTGAGCCTCATCGTAGGCCACCACCAGCATGTAATGGCCGTACCAACCCATCCAGCGAAACTCACCCGGCGGTTCGATGCCGATCTCCAGGATGACGGGGATGCCGTTAGCCACCAACCGCTTCACCGTGTCCGCCTGCCCGTTGACCCGGAACAGGGCCTGGAAATCGGTCTGCTCGTTGACGTAAGCGGCCATCTCGTGAGGGCTGACGTTGCGGTCTTCGGGATTGGGCTTGAGGACGGGCGCGGTGTCTTTTTGCGTTAAATTGAGGTCAAACACGCTCAGGGTCATGGCTAAGGTGGCCGGGCCGCAGTTGTTCCATTCCTGAAATTCGTGGCGCACGTTCTGGATGCGGGCGGCGGGGGGGATGGGAA
>JALUPA010000377.1 GCA_027054335.1 Ardenticatenaceae bacterium | reverse complement strand
TCAGCGGCCAGGTCAAACTCACCCAGCTTACCCCGGACGGACATCAGGTCATTTTGCATTATTTCGGACCGGGAGATGGTTTCGGCATCATCGTGGTTTTGGGCCGGATGGCTTACCCGGCCTCTGCCTACGCCATAGAAGATTGCACGGCCCTTTCCTGGGACCGGGAAACGACGCAGGCGCTTATGCGGAATTATCCCCAAATGGCCTTGAATGGTATGGAAATTGTGGCGCAACGGTTTGCCATGCTGCAAAAAAGATACCGGGAATTGGCTACGCAGCGGGTGGAGCAGCGCGTGGCGCTTACCTTGCTGCGCCTGGTGCGGCAGTTTGGCAAGCGCACGGAATACGGCGTGTTGATTGATATTCCCCTTTCCCGCCAGGATTTGGGCGAGATGACCGGTACGAATTTATATAACGTCAGCCGCATCCTGCGAAAATGGGAAAAGGAAGGTCTGGTGCATATCGGCCGTCGACAAGTTGCCTTGTGCCAGCCTCACGAACTGGTTATTATTGCCGAAGGTATTCCCCGATAAATCTCCTTATTTGCGCTAACGCAAAGAATCCTGCTCCAATATCAAGCATAATAGTTACAAGCAGTTGATGGCTTGTGGTTGTAATTGTTAACGTCGCTGTGCGACGCTTCGTCCGAAAATTGTGAATAAAGAAATTTTCCTGGAAGAGTTGACGATAGAAGAAATCTTGTCACGCTGGCCGCAAACGGCAAGCGTGTTTAATTATTATTCATCTTCTTGCATAGGTTGTGCCATTGCCCCCTTTTGCACCATTTCTGATGCAGTAAAGGTTTATGGTTTGCCCCAGCGTGAATTTGTGGCCGATTTATGGGCAGCTATAGAGCAGGTGAGTGAAGAGAAAAATACAGAGTCATAAACGTTCGGTTGGCCTCATTTTGTCTCACATTGTGGTATATCTTCCCATAAGTTGCTACCATTTGTCTTAACTATGGGCATAGATTGCAAGCAGAAGTTGAACTTCTTGGCGTGATTGAGTAAGAAGGGGTAGGGCATATGGGTGAAAAACGTGAACAGGCAACGTTGGGCGGGGGCTGTTTCTGGTGTCTGGAAGTGATTTACCAGGATGTGGCGGGAGTGGCGCAGGTTGTGTCGGGGTATGCGGGGGGCACGGCCGTCAATCCCACATATGAGGAGGTGTGTTACGGCCGTACCGGACACGCCGAAGTGGTGCAAATTACCTATGACCCGGAGGTTATCTCATACGAGGAACTGCTCTTCATCTTCTGGCGCATCCACGACCCGACTACACCGAACCGGCAGGGGAATGACGTGGGGCCGCAATACCGCTCCATCATCCTCACTCACGACGCAACGCAGCAGCAAATCGCCGAAAAATCAATGGCAGAAGCGGCCGTGTTGTACCCCAATCCCATCGTGACGGAAATTGTGCCGCTGGAAAAATTCTGGCCGGCCGAGACGTACCATCAAAATTACTTCAACCAGCACCGTTCCCAACCGTATTGCCGGGCTGTGATTGACCCCAAAGTGCGTAAATTCCGCAAATCGTTCCAGGATAAATTGAAATCACAGGCTCATGGCTGAACAAAACCCGGTCTTGTTGTTGAGCGGCGATAAGTGGCACATTGTAGAAGACAGCCGCCGCTCGGAAACGACGTTGTGCGGCCAGCGGATTCAGGAACGGCGAGCGCATACGCGGTTGTCAAATGTAGGGCTGGAACGCATATGTCGCCAATGCGCCCGGCTGCGAGCTGCGTCTGTTGGGCCAATCTAGGTTAAATGCCGCTGTACTATTTGCACGAGGGTGTCTAATCTAAATGGTTTGGACAGGAAGCCGGCAATATTTTCCCCGGAAAACTGGTGGTTTATTTCCGCTTCGCTGTAGCCGGAGGAGAGGATGATTTTCAGCTCCCCGTCCATTTGCCGCAGCGCCTGAAATGTCTGATGGCCGCTGAGTCCGGGCATAGAAAGATCGAGTAAAACCAGGTCTATTTCCTGTTGATGTTCCTGATAGAGAGTGATGCCTGTTTGGCCGTCTATGGCTGTGTACACCCGGATATCTTCCATTTCCAAAATGTCGGCCACGGCCTCGCGTACCGATTCTTCGTCATCTATTACCAGGATGGCGGCGGACGGCGGCGGTTGCTGCGCCGCATCGTTTTCCACAGGCAGGGGCGGTACGGCCGTCGTCGCTGGGAAGATAATCTCGAAAACAGTACCGGTCTCTGGCTGGCTGATAACGCGCAGGCTGCCTTTGTGGCCGCGTACAATGCCCAAAACGGCCGCCAATCCCAACCCTCTGCCGGTGAACTTGGTGGTAAAGAAGGGATCGAATATGCGGGATAATGTTTCGTCGTCCATACCTGCGCCATCATCCTTTACCCGTAAATTAACGTAGTTGCCGGGTATAAACGGTTCTTGGGTTTGCTGCCAGTAAAGTTTGTCGGTTGTTATTTTCTGGTAGCGGGTGGAAATGGTGACTTGTCCGGTATTATCCCCGATGGCTTCGGCGGCGTTCAGAATCAGGTTCATCACGATTTGCTGCATTTGGCCCGGATCGCCCTGAAAGGCAGGCAGGTCGTTGGCCAGGTTAAGAGTTAGCCGGATGCTTTTGGAGATAACGGCCGCAAACAAATGCACGTTTTCCCGGATTAACTCATTCAGAGAAATAGGTTGCATGGCAAAATTGCCTTTTCCCGAATAGGCTAATAGCTGCTTCGTTAAATCTGCTGCCCGTTCTGCGGCTACCATTGTCTTGTTCACGTGGGGGCGGGCTGGCGCATCCGGCGGCATTTTGTGCAAAGCCAAAGAAGATTGGCTGAGCATAGCCACCAGCAGATTGTTGAAATCATGGGCCACGCCGCCGGCCAGGATGCCCAGACTTTCCATCTTTTGTGTGTGCCATAACGCTTCCTGGGCCAGTTTTTGTTCCGTTACGTCACGGACGGTGGCCACAACGGAAGCCACAGCGCCTTCTTTTGTTTGCACCGGATTGAACGCATATTCAAAATATGCGGTCTTCCCCTTGTAGGTGAACTGGAACGCATTGTGGATGGTCTGTTTTGTGTGGAATACTTGTTGCAGGTCCGCGTAAAAATGTTCGGAAAGCAAGTGGGGCGTATCCCGTAAGGTTTTCCCATGCAATTCGTCCTGGGTGAGGCCCATGGCGGCCAGAGCAGGCGGGCTGGCATAGAGACAATACTCTTCCTGGTCAAAAATAAAGAAGTAAGTAGGCGTGGTGGAGAGGATGACATCCAGCATTTGGGTTTGCTGTTCCAGTTCGGCCGTACGCTCAACCACGCGCTGTTCCAATTGATCGCGGTCCTGTTCCAGCCGGGTAATACTGTCCTGTAAACGCTGGGTCATACTGTTAAAGGCGAGAGCCAGTTCGCCGATTTCGTCACGGGATTGGACGGGAGCCTGCACGTTCAGGTTGCCCTCTCTTACTTCCTGAGCCGCTTTGGTCAGATTGAGAATAGGGCGGGTCAGATATTGGGCGGCAAAAATGCCGCCAATGATGGAAAGGCCCATTACTAAAATGGAAACAAGGATGATGGTGCGTTGTTGGTCGGCGATGAGGGTGAGGGCTGTTTGCCTGTTTTGCCGGGCCACAATGCCCCAACCTAAATCGGTGATAAGGGGATTGCCGTCGATGGCAGCAATGGGGGCCAGGCTGGCCAGATAGCCGACGCCATCAATTTCGATCTGCTCGTAGACCATTGTTTTTAGATTTTCAATGGTGGCTTTGTCCAGGGGGACGGCCGTATCTGTCGTAATGTTATCGTTGCCCGACAACGAGAATTGAACCGGGATGATTCCGTCCGGCAGGAGTAAATCCAGAAAGAGGTCGTTTCCTTTCAGGGAAGCAATATCAAGCAGATTAGCCAGGGGGGTAAGATCGTAGGTTGTATGCAGGATACCAATAACGGTTGCGTCGTCCGGGGCATAAACAGGCACGGCCATTTGCAGGATGAGTGTCTGGCTGCCGGCGTCAAACGTGGGCCGACCAATAAAGGGACGGCCACGGCCGTCGTTGAACGTTTTTTGCCACCAGGTCTGGTCTGAGACGTAAAAATCTTCGATCAGATCGGTGCTGGCTACCAATGCGCCATACCTATCGGTAATAAAAATCTCCTGATGGGACGGAAAACGTTCCCGAAATATATTCAGTTCATCAGCGGCCGTGTTGGTGAGGATGATTTGGGCCAGGCGATCTGTTTCTGCCACATCTTGCCAGGCAGCCTCATTGGCGGTAATTTTACTTAAGACCTTTTCCGGGTCATTCGGGTAGAGGGTGTTAGCCAGTTCGATTTTGTTGCGCAATATTTCATTCAGGCTCAGCGATTCCAAAAGATTTATCTGATTTTGCAGCAAGTCGCCTACAGCAATGCCTTGACTGTTGGCTAAGTTGTGCAGGTCTGTCCCGACGGCATCGGTAAGGGTTTTGCTGGTGGTGTAGTTCAGGGCCAGGGCTACGGCCGTTACTGTGGACAGGCTGATGATGAGGAAAACGAGGATGAGTTTGGTGCGCAAACTGAAACGACCAATTTGCCAGTTTATTTTGTGACGGAAACTACGGTTACTCATTGCGTGTCCTTGCGTGGTAAATCACGGGGAAGCCGAGCATGAATTGTTTGCCTGGTCTGACGAAGGCGTGTTTGCTGGCTATTGTGTACTCCCCTGATGCGCTGTAAAAGTTGTCTGATTTTATGGCGTTTGCAGATATGTTTCAACAGCTTCCCGGTTATCCCGCGAGTAGAAGGCTGTGGGGACGTGATTGTAACCGGCGTCCTGACCCGTGGTTACGGCGTTCAAGGCGGCTTGTACGGCCAGATTCCCCATTTGGCGGGGGGATTGAGCGCCGACAGCTTGCAAGATGTCATCTTCGTCCAGGAGCATTTGGGCCAGTTGCGGGCTGACGTCAATACCAAAGACAAATACTTCGCCAGCTTGATTTTGGTGGCGGATAGCATTGACGGCCCCGACAGTACCGCCCTCATTTTCGGCCCAGAGAATGTTGACCTGGGGGTAGTTTTGCAGGATGGTTTCGCCTACGGCCGTAGCCGGTTCAGCCAGATACCCCTCCATGTTGACTGCTTCAGACCAGGCGACGCCGTTGTCGGCTAACGCCTGGCGAAAGCCGGCTTCCCGCCGGTCACAGCAGCTTAAAATACCCACATACGGTTCATCTATTTCCTGTTCTACCAACCAGCCGGCCAGATATTCTCCTACTTGGTAGCCCAGATTATACTGATCTGTTTCCAAAACAGCGGAAACATATTTGTCTGTGGCGTCTTCGGTAAAACAACCGTTGAAACAAACAATTTTTATGCCCGCTTCGTAAGCTTTTTGTATAGCGTCTACAGAACCATCCTCAACGCGCGGCGAGATGATAATGGCATCTACCCCTTGTTCTGTAAATTCTTCAATCCATTGGGTTTCCAAATCCAAATCATGTTCGTGAAAACGGAATAAAATATCGGCTCCGGCGGCTTCGGCTGTCTCTTCCATGCCCAGGGCGACGGTTTCAAAGAAATTGTCATTTTGAAAAAGGATGGCGCCGATGACTATTTTATCTTTAACGGCCGTTGGTGTAATTGGCAAGAGGGTGGGTTTTATCTGTTCAGGCGTGGCCGTTGCCGGGGGGATGGGCTGCTCTGGCTGCGTGTCGGTGCAGGCGGCTAATAGGATATTCAGGCTGATGAGGAGAACGGCCGTCCAACGGGATAAATTCATAAATGCTAACCTTGCGCGGGTTTGTTGGCGGGGCACACTACGACCAACTTTTCCCCAATATGTCAATGAAGCTTTATTTTCCAACTTAAGTGTAGGAGGTAACTTTAGCTGGTGCAAGGGCAATTTTAGCGGTGTGGTAACTACTCACTCTCTCGGCTGTAGCCAGTCCTGAACAGTTACGCGGTGTGTCTGTGGTTTTTCACTGAATCAAAATATGGAGAGCTGCTGTGGGGGTTGAAGCGTGCCGTATTGTTCCAGTGACAGCAAGGCTTCTTTAATGGGGAGACCGCCGCCGTAGCCGGTGAGCGAGCCGTCTGCGCCGATGACGCGGTGGCAGGGGATGATGAGGGGGAGGGGGTTACGGCCGTTAGCTGCCCCCACAGCGCGTACAGCTTTTGGTTTGTCAAGTTGTTGGGCCAGTTGAGCGTAGGTGAGGGTACGGCCGTAAGGAATCGTTTGCAGCGCCTGCCAGACTGCCAGTTGGAACGGTGTGCCTTGCGGGGCCAGCGGCAGGTCAAACTCCCGCAGTTCCCCGGCAAAATAAGCGTCCAACTGAGCAACCGTGTCCCGGAAGGCGTCACGTTCCTGGCGCCACGCCGGATCGATGGGCAGGGGATGCGCCCCTTCCTGAAAATTGAGGTGGGTCAAACCCTGGTCATTACGCGCCAGCAAAATTTCTCCCAGCGGGCTGGAAATAGTTGTGTACAGATGAATTGGTTTCATAGCAGGTAGAATAACCCAATTAGATACGTTTTCCAATCAGCTTGTCATTAACGTCCGATTTTCTCTATACCATTGAAAAATATACGGCATTGCCGTATAGTATAGAGTGTTATGGTTTTTATCGAAACAACTCTTTTTACGAAATTGATCGTTAAATACCTGACTGATGACGAATATCTCGGATTGCAGAGCTTTTTGTTAGTACGCCCTGAAGCGGGACGTATTGTTCCTGGTTCTGGGGGTGTGAGAAAGCTGCGCTGGACAATGTCGGGTAAAGGTAAACGCGGCGGGCTGCGTATTATTTATTATTGGAAAGCCAAAGATGATGAAATATGGCTTTTAACTGTATATGCCAAAAATGTAAAGGAAAACATACCCGCACATGTTTTGAAAAAAATCGCGGAGGAAATTAAAAATGTCTGACAGAGATTTAGGTCTGGAAATATTGGAAGGGATTCGAGAAATCAAGGCGTTTAAGGCGGGTAAGATTGATTTGCGAACACGGGAATTATTAGAGCCATCTTCACCGAAAGAAATTCGGAAAAAACTGGGCATATCCCAGGCCGCTTTTGCCGGGTTGATGGGGGTGAGTTTACGTACTGTTCAGGATTGGGAACAGGGCCGGCGCGAACCAAGCGGCCCGGCTAAATCGTTACTGCGTATTGCCGAGCAGCGTCCGGATGTGTTTACGCAGTTGGCTTGAGAGGCACACGGCCGTACAACTCCGTCAATTCACGCAGGCGGGGGGCGATCCAGTCGGCCAGCATCTCTTCTGTGTAACGCCAGCGCCAGTAGCCGCCTACCTTACCGGGGAAATTCATCCGGGCCTCGTTGCCCAGTCTTAGCAGGTCTTGCATCGTGGCTACGGCCGTATCCGCCACCGACATCCAGGCCAGCCGGGTCATATCCCAGGCAATATCGTGCCCATCCACCCCGATGTAACGGCGAATGTGGTCTCGTTCATCTTCGGAAGCGTTCTCGTACCAGCCAACGGCCGTTTCATTGTCATGCGTGCCCACGTAACAAACACAGTTATGCGCAAAATTGTGCGGCAAAAACTGGCTGTTCCGTTCTCCGCCAAAGGCAAACTGCAAAATCTTCATGCCGGGGAAATCAAATTCATCCCGCAGCGCTTCTACTTCCGGGGTGATGACGCCCAAATCTTCGGCGATGAGGGGCAGGTCGCCCAACTGCCGCTGCATTTCCCGGAAAAAGTCTGCACCTGGCCCCGGAACCCATTGCCCGACAACAGCCGTAGGTTCCGCCGCCGGAATCTGCCAATACGCCTCAAAGCCGCGAAAATGGTCAATGCGCACAATGTCCGCCTGGGTGAAGCACATGCGCAGCCGCGCCGCCCACCAGGTGTACCGGTTCGCCTTCATCCGGTCCCAGCGGTAAAGCGGGTTGCCCCAACGCTGCCCCGTCTCGCTGAAATAATCGGGCGGCACCCCGGCAATAAATGTGGGCGAACCGTCCTCATCCAGATAATACAAGTCGGGATGGGCCCACACGTCAGCGCTGTCGAAGGCCACAAAAATGGGGATGTCGCCAATAATTTGCACACCCCGCTCATTGGCGTATTGTTTCAGGGCCAGCCATTGCTTGAAGAAGAGAAACTGGCTGAATTTGTGCAGGGATACGTCGTCTGCCAGCTTTTCCTGCCATTCAGCCATTGCTTCCGGCCGGCGCGTGGCGATGGGACGGGGCCAGGTGTTCCAGACGCCGCCAGCCTGGGCCATGAACCGGTTTTTCAGGGCCATGAACAGGGCGTAATCGTCCAGCCAGTAGGCGGATATGCGGCAAAATTCGGTAAATTCGGTTTGCTGTACGGCCGCGCCCGCTGCCAAATAATAATCGTGTGCCTGCCGCAGCAAAGCCATCTTGTACGCAATCACCGGCCCATAATCCACCGAATCGGCCAGGAAAGGCGGCACTGCGGCGATGGCTTCTGGCGGCAGATACCCTTCTTCCACTAATGTGTCCGGGCTAATCAACAGCGGATTCCCGGCAAAGGCGGAAAAACTCTGGTAAGGTGAATCCCCGTAGCCGGTTGGCCCCAGAGGCAGCGTTTGCCAGTAAGATTGTTTCGCTTCGACCAGAAAATCTACAAACCGGTAAGCGGCCGGGCCAAAATCACCAATGCCGTAACGGCCGGGGAGAGATGTGGGGTGCAGTAAGACGCCTGCGGCGCGTTTGAATCGCATAGTTTCCTTTGGGAGATTGGGAATTGGAGCTTACACCTAATCTCTATTCTCCAATCTCCAATCTCTATCCATTCGTCCGGGCAATGGCCCATTCATACAACTGCTCATAACTGCGCGCCGAGCGCTGCCAGGAGAAATCGGCGCGCATACCCACTTGCTGGATGTGCTGCCAGCGGGATTTGTCTACGTTGTAAACGTAGATGGCCCGCTGCAACGCCTCCCAAAAGGCGCCGGCATTGTAATCGTGAAAAGTGAAGCCGGTTTCCCCTTCCAGGACGGTGTCGGCCAGGCCGCCGGTGGCTCGCACGACGGGGACGCTGCCATAGCGCATGGCAATGAGCTGCCCCAGGCCGCACGGCTCGAACAGGGAGGGCATCAGGAAGATGTCGCTGCCGGCGTAGATGAGCGGGGCCAGTTGGGCGTCGTAGGCCAGCACAGCCCGCATTTTGTGGGGGTAGAGAGATTCCAGATGGGCGAACATCGCTTCGTAACGGCCGTCCCCCGTCCCCAAGACCACAAATTGGGCGTCCCCAGCGTAGCTGCGCATGAGCAAATCCACCACGTGCCCGGTGATGTCCAGCCCTTTCTGCCAATCCAGCCGCGTGACCATTGCCACCAGGGGGATGCCGTCTGTTTGGGGCAGGTGGAGGCGGCTTTGCAGGGCGCGGCGGTTTTTCAGTCGTTTGTCCAGGTTCTCGGCGTCAAAATGGTGGGGGAGACGGTCGTCTGTCATCGGATTCCACACCCCATAATCCAGGCCGTTCAGGATGCCGTGCAAATCAAAATGGCGATGGCGCAGCAGGCCGTCCAAACCGGCCCCACCCGCTTCCGTCGTAATCTCGCGGGCGTAGGTGGGGCTGACGGTGTTCAGCATGGTAGCGTGGTAGATGCCCCGCGCCATGAAGTTGACCTCGCCATAGGCTTCCTCGTGCAGGGAAAAGGTCTGGATGCCCAGATAATCGAATACGCCCCAGGGTGCTTTTCCCTGGTGGGCCAGATTATGAATGGTGAAAATGGTGGAAATGCCGCGAAACCAGTCGTCTCCCTGCCCGGTAGTAGCCAGCCAGGTGAGGGCGGGCGCGGCGTGCCAGTCGTGGGCGTGGATGATGTCCGGCTGCCAATCCAGGGCGCGGGTCAGTTCCAGCGCGGCCCGGCTGAAGAAGGCGAAGCGGTACGGATCGTCCTGGTAGCCGTAGATTTGGGAGCGGTTGAACAGGTTTTGCTCGGCGATGAAGTAGATGGGAACGTCGCTATGGGGCAAACGGCCGTGATACACCCCCGCCTGCAACATGCCAAAGCCCAACGGCACGGGCAGGCTGTCCGGCAGTGGCTCCACGCCAGGATAGCCGGCCTCGATGGCCGGGTAAGCGGGCATAGCTACCCGCACGTCGTGCCCCATCTGGCGCAGTGCTTTGGGCAACGAGCCAACCACATCGCCCAGCCCGCCGGTTTTGGCAAATGGGGCCACTTCCGCGCTGAGGAACAATATTTTGAGCGAATCAGTCATGGGGCGTATTTTCCCTGATTTGGGGGATTTGCGCCATATTCGTTGATTTTTAAGACGCTGATTAACGCAGATGACGCTGATTTTTCTTATCTGTGTTCATCTGTGTTAATCTGCGTCCGGCTTCTTTTGGTTGTGGCTGCGTACTTTATGGAATACGCGAGACTCCTGATAAAATAGTGGCATGAACGAAAAACAGATGATTGGCGTGGTAGGCGGGGTGGGACCTTTTGCCGGGGTAGATTTGCTGCGTAAAATTGCAGAGCAGACGGAAGCAGCCAGGGATCAGGATCATCTGCCCATCCTGAGCATTTCCCAGCCGGGACCGATTGGCGACCGGACGGAATATCTGCTGGGGCGGGAACCGGTGAATCCGGGGTACGCGATGGCGGAGCAGGTGCGGCTGTTGGCCCGAATGGGGGCGACGGTGGTGGGGATTCCCTGTAACACGGCCCACGCGCCGCGCATTTTTGACGTGATCCGGGCAGAAACGGCCGATTTGCCGGTACACTTGCTGCATATGATTGAGGAAGTGGGCCGTTTTTTGCAGACGAATTATCCAGAGGTGGAACGGGTGGGTATTTTGTCTACGGTGGGGACGTATCAGGCTGAGGTGTATCCGCAGGTGTTGCAGGGGGCGGGGTTTACGGCCGTGACGCCTCCCTTCGATTTGCTGGAGCAATACGTCCATCCGGCCATCTGCCACCCGGAGTATGGCATCAAGGCGCTGGGCGCGGCGGCGGATCGGGCGCGGGTGGATTTGCTGCGGGGCGCGGCCGCCTTGCAGGAAGCCGGCACGCAAGCCATTGTCCTCGGCTGCACAGAAATCCCCTTGGTCATCACCGAATCCCGCATCGGCGACATGGTTGTGGTAGACCCGACGCTGATTCTGGCGCGGGCATTGATCTTGGCGGCAGGCGGGGTGGTGAAGGGGTGACAAGGTGAGGGGATGAGGTGTGAGGGGATGAGGGGGACAGGCATCACGCATCACGCATCACGCATCACACATCACGTATCACGGAGGAAATCATGCCGCGAATCAGGGAATTAGGGATTTACCGGCCAGGCCGCTGAATGGGATTACGGACGTGCCGGGGGCAGCGGCGATTTTGTTATCGCCTTCAGCACGACGAACCGCATCCCGGATCGGCCGGAAGCGTTAGCCGTGCAGAAGGAAGCGTTTTACGAGCAGCCAGTTATGAACCAGTTTTCTTTAGCCGTCATCGAGGCGGTGGAGGAAGCGATTTACAACAGCCTGCTCATGGCCCATACCGTTGTCGGCCGGGATGGGAATGCACGGTTGGGGCTGCCGGCAGATGAGGTAGTAAGGGTGGTGCGTAACTATTCCTTCCAATCCACCACCGCATGACGCAGCACAATCACGGTACGGCCGTCTTCCATCTCCAACCCCACAGCCGCCAAATCCCACCAGAGCGGCCGCCCCGTCAGGGTTTCGCCGTGGCGCAGGGTGAGGCTGACGGGGGCGTCGTTTTCTTTGGCCTGGTAGATGTAGCTGGTTAGCTGCTTGCGAGAACGGCCGTTGTGCCAGACAAACTCTTCCAGGGGACGGCCGTAATAATCGGCCAGTTTAGCCATTAGTTCCTCATCTTCCAGCGGCCGGTACCGCTTTTCCGCCAGGGTAATGTCGGACACTTTTTCCCAGCCGATAGCTTCGGCCACTTCAGCGATGTGGGGGCCGCCTTTCAGGGCGCGCAGGTAGCGTAAATGGTCTGCCAGGCTCATACGTCCGCCTCCGCTGCTACCGCGTCTGCCCCGGCGGTGCGGGTGTAGTAGGCCAGGGCCAGCCGCTGGATGGTGGTTTCGTCCCCGTTTTCTTCCCGGATGGTGATGTGGTAGGGGGTGAAGCCGAGGATACGGCCGTGTTTCACCGACCCGTCAAACAAGGTAAAGGCCAGTACGTCCCCTGCTTCTTGCCGCGCTTCCAGGTACTCAAATTCAAAACGGTCTATCCCCTCCGGCAGAATGGCCCGTTTACCCTGGTTGTTGGCGATGCCCAGCGTGCCCGGCGGATGCACCTGGCGATATTCCGTCCATTGACGGGTGTATTCGCTCAACAAACGGCCGGCCTGCCCCTGGTTCAACTCGTCTAGCGGCTTACCGATTTCTGCGGCGATGGCCGTTTCTTCAATACCCAGTTTCTCCAGTAAATTTCGCAGATGTTCAAGCTGTGTGGGGCGGGCCGACAGCATCGCCGGTGTTTTGCGGACTTTCTTGGGGGATGTCGGCGTTTGGGCCGCTTCTTTGGCCGGTTTGGGCTTGGGAGCCGGTTTTGGCGGTGGTTTGGGTTTCTTTTTTTGTTCCGGTTCCGATTCCCACTTAATATCTTCCTGCTCCACAAACAGGGCGCGGGCCAGGCGGGCTTTGTGCGCCACCTTGATCCGCTCCCCCTTTTCATAAGCAATAATCTGCTTGGCAGGGATGCCCGATTTGGAGGCCAATTGGCCCACTTTCATATTGCGCTTTTTCCGCAATGTCCATAGATTTTCAGCCATAATATTTATCCTTAAAAATATTTGCCACAAATTACCCGAATTAAACACGATTTTTTTGGTTCGTGAAAATTCGTGTAATTCGTGTCTGAAAAATCACCCTTGCAAAACGAATGACCAGCCTTCCAGATTGTCATCCGTGTAAAAATGTTCGGTATACTTGATCTCGAAATTGAAATTTTCGATGAGGGTGAGCAGGTCAATCAGGGAACGGCGGGCGGCTTTGGCGGGATGGTGTTCCAGGCTGCGGACGGCTTCTTTGACGGCCGTTTTCACTGCGCTATCCTGACCAATCACTTCAATTGACCAGGTGTTGCCGGAAGAACCGGCGCGGGGTTTGTTTTGCAGAAGTAAAGTGTGCATGTTAATCTCCCTTGAGTTGATGATGGACGAATACGGCTATTATACGTGAAAATGTGAGGCGTGAAAACGGGGACGCGATACGTCTTCACGCTTTCACGTATCACGCATCAGAGGAATGTTATGATTCGCAAATGGGAAAAGATTGACAGCCAGCCGATAGCCGACTTCCGTATATTTTCGACCAGAAAAGATACCAGTCTTTCGCCGCGCACCGGGCGGGAACATGCCTTTTTTGTCCTGGAGTCGCCGGATTGGGTGAATGTGATTCCGGTGACGCCGCAGGGTCAGATTGTGTTGATTCGCCAGTACCGGCACGGCATTGAGCAAATAACGCTGGAAATCCCCGGCGGCATGGTGGATGGGACGGATGGTGACGCGGCCGCAGCGGGGCGGCGGGAACTGCTGGAGGAGACGGGTTACGCGGCAGAAGATATGATTTACCTCGGTTCCGTCCATTCCAATCCTGCTTTTTTGAACAACCAGACATACACCTACCTGGCGACCAACGTCCGCAAGGTGCAGGAGCCGCAGTTTGACGGCGCAGAGGACATTGAAGTAGTCCTGGCAGACGCGGCCGAGATTCCGGATATGATTCGGCACGGCCGTATTACCCATGCGCTTGTGGTGGCCGCCTTTTACCATTACGAGCATTATCTGGCAGCGAGTAAGTAAGGCGATTTGCCAAATCGCCCAACATGGATGTAGGAGGGTACATGATCATCGGCATGGATTTTGGCACGACTAATTCCGGCATGGCCGTGTACGACGGCCGTACCGTCAACATCCTGCCCCTGGACCCGGCCAACAGCAATCCGCGCGTGGCCCGCACCGCCCTTTACCTGACCAACCAGCAGGAGATCGCCATTGGCCGGGCGGCCGTAGACCAATACTTCACGCAAAACGTGGGGCGCTCTTCCCGCGCCAAAAAGGTGTGGGTGGGCGAGATCGAAATACGGGGCGGCGATATGCACTACGTCACCGACGTGTACGTATACGTGGATGTGTTGGCGCCGGGCCGCCTCTTTCTCTCCATCAAAACCGGCCTGCGCGACCCCGACTACCCCGGCAGTATTGTCGGCCAGCAATTTTACACGCTGGAAAAGTTGATTGGCCTTTACCTGCACGTGACCAAAGTGCGGGCGGAGCGGGCATTGGGACGGCCGTTGACCCAGGTTGTTCTCGGCCGTCCCGTGCGCTTTGCCCATGATCCGGAGCGGGACAAACTGGCCCAGGCGCGTCTGCTGGAAGCGGCCTTCCTGGCCGGATACGAAACCGTTTACTTGCAGCCGGAGCCGATTGCCGCTGCCTACAGTTACGAAACCAGTCTGGACAGGGAGCAAAACGTCCTGGTGTTTGACTTTGGCGGCGGCACGCTGGATTTGACCGTCATGCGCCTGGGCCATCCGCAGAATCGGCGTGTTTTGGCGACCGGCGGTATTCCCGTGGCCGGCGACGTGTTTGACCAGAAGCTGGTGCGCCACAAGCTGCCACCCCATTTTGGCGAAGGCAGCTATTACGGCCCCCGCCACAAAAAGCTGACTGTGCCCCCCTGGATTTACGATACCTTTTCCAACTGGCAAACCATTCTGGAACTGCAATCGGACGCCAACCGCAAAATCCTGCGGGAAATTGCCCAGACAGCCCAGCGCCGCTACCAGATTGAGATGCTGGAAGCGTTGGTTTCCAGCAATTACGGCCAACGGATGTTTGACATTGTGGAGCAGGCCAAGCGGCAGCTTTCCCAGAAGCGGGGCGCGGCCATCACGCTGGAAGGCCCTGGCTTTAAGGTACTGGAATTTGTGACGCGCACGGAATTTGAGCGCATCATCCGCCAGGAGATTGTGGCGATTGAGCAGCACGTGGACGAGACGCTGCGGGCGTCTGGGCTGCGGGCGGCACAGATTGACGCCGTAATCCGCACCGGCGGTTCCTCCCAGATTCCGGCGTTTGCGGAGATGCTGGCGCGGAAATTTGGCGCGGAGAAGGTGCGGCAGATTGATACGTTCAGCAGCGTGACGGCCGGTTTGGGGGTGATAGGGTATGGCATTGAGCAGGGCGAAATTGAGGCCGCAGCTTATACGCCGGCCGACGCCGCGGTTACAGCCGAAACGCCCGGTTCCAATCCGGCCATCAACCCGGCCAACCTGGCTTTGCTCAAACGGCGCATCCTTATTCAGGAGGGCGTCCTGGACGCGCCCCTCGAAACGGAGCAGGTTCTGGTGTTTTTGGGGGAAGGTCAGCAGATTACGGCCGTACCTCTCAATACCCCCATAACCCAATCCCCAATCTCCGATCTCCAATCTCCGGTCACAAAAGCTCTCCTCGCCCACCCCGACGAACCGCTCCTCATCATCACCTCCCACTACCGCTTCCTGCTCCTGACGCCGCGCCAACTGCTGGAACGGCAAAGCGTCAATGTGCGCCCGGCGGACGTGTATATGCTGGGGCAGCGGGAATCGTTGTGTAGCCTGAGCCGCTGGGAGGCGATTAAGCGGCGCGAAAAGCTGTTGATTATCACCTCGTTGGGGCTGACACGGCCGTATCCCACCCGTCTCATGCAGGAAAATATCGAAGCCCCCGTGCCCTTCAAATTTGACAACCAGCTTTTTGGCGTGCCGGTGCTGGCGGCGGGGGCGGATGCGGGGGATACGGCCGTTCTCGTCACGGAAAAGCGGCGGGGGGCATGCTGGCCGGTGGGGCAGATGCGGGGCAGCGGCACGCAGGCGCTCAACTGCGGCGCAGATGACCGGGTGGTGAGTGCGTTGTTATGTCAACCGGAAGATGAGTTGCTGCTTTTGACGCGGGATGGGTACGGCCGTCGCCTGTTGGCCGAATGGATACCGCAGCCGGAGAAGGAGAACAGCAAGGGGAAATCATTGTTGGCGCGGCGGGGGGTGGTTACGGCCGTGCTGCCTGCGCGTGGTTTTGCTTTGTGGGCTGTTACTAACCGTCGCATCCTCCCCCTCGAGCCCCGGCAGGCAGCTCTGGTTGATTCTACAAAAAGTCAGCCCATTTTGGATTTGGAGGCGGGCGAGATGGTGCAAACGGTTATAATTGGATGAGGACGGTGAGGCCGAACCTGGAATTGCAAATAAGTGTTTTGTCTTTTCGGACGCTGATTA
This sequence comes from Ardenticatenaceae bacterium, assembly GCA_027054335.1. Taxonomy (GTDB): domain Bacteria; phylum Chloroflexota; class Anaerolineae; order Promineifilales; family Promineifilaceae; genus JAJRTP01. Next base: position 13,168 of record JALUPA010000377.1, on the reverse strand, counting down.
ACACTGATGACGCAGATCAAAAGATAAAAAATCAGCGTTATCTGCGTTAATCAGTGTCCAAATTTACATAACGTTATTTCCGGTAAAGTCTCGCCCTGAATACTGAACTGCATTTGGCGGGCTTTTGATCATGACTGATCCAGACCAAGCATGGCAAACCAAATTACGCCGCCTGGGAGTGGTGAAGGGCGTGCGGAACCTGAAACCCGCGCCGCCACCGATTACCGATGACCGATTACCGGCCGCCGCTCACCGCTCACCGATCACTGGCGACCCGCAGCCCATCGAAAAACTGCTGCCGGGGCTGCGCCTGGAGGAGACGGCGGAGGGGGCGTGTTACGTGCTGGACAAGGTGTATCCGTTGACGTACCGGCATGGGGCAGATCGGTTGGCAGATTTGCTGGTGTTTGGGGCAGATACGGCCGTGCCCCTGACTGGCGACGAACGTTTTGCCAACCTGGATTTCCACAATTTTCTCTTTCTGGATACGGAGACGACGGGGCTGGCGGGCGCGGGCACGATTGCCTTCATGGTGGGGGCAGCCTTTTTTGAGGGGGATGCGCTGGTGGTGCGCCAGTTTTTCCTGCGGGATCATAGCGACGAGGCGGCGATGCTGCTTTTGCTGGACGATTTGCTGGCAGCGCGGGACGGGCTGGTGACGTTTAACGGCCGTACCTTTGACGTGCCTCTGCTGGACGGCCGTTTCTTGATGAACCGCCTCCCCTGCGACATTCGCCAGCGGCCCCATCTGGATTTGCTGCCGCCGTCTCGCCGTCTGTGGCGGGCGCGGCTGGGGTCGGTGGCCCTGGGGGCGCTGGAACCGGCGCTGCTGGGGGTGCGCCGCACGCAGGAGGACGTGCCCGGCTGGATGATTCCCGGTTTGTATCATCAATACCTGCGTTCCGGGGACGGCCGTGAACTGGCGCGGGTCTTTTATCACAACCAGATTGACATGCTCTCGATGGTCACGCTGGCCGCCCGGATTTTACGCCAGTTTCATCAGCCGGAGGGGGCGGATCATCCCATTGATCTGTACAGCCTGGGCAAGTGGCAGGCAGATTTGGGGCTGACGGAGGCGGCGGAACGACATTTGCGGCAGGCGGCGCAGGGGGATTTGCCGCTGGAACTGTTCCATAAAAATTTGTACCGGTTGGGCTGGCTGCTCAAGCGGCAAGATCGGCGGGCGGAAGCCGTCCCCATCTGGCAGCAGATTGCCGCGACCAGCTTTACGGACGTGGCGGCGCACGTGGAACTGGCAAAGTTTTACGAATGGCACGCGCGGGACATCCCCCAGGCGATTTTGTGGACGGAGCGGGCGCTGGCCTTGTCGCCGGGTGAGATGGCGCGGGCGGAGTTGGCGCACCGGCTGGCGCGGCTGCGGCGGAAGGCGGAGATTGGAGATTGAGTGATTGGAGATTGGGATATTGGCTGATTGACTGACAAAACTTGTCTAACCGCAAAGCGCGCAACAGGCGGAATGTGATGGGGCCGGCACGCCGCTTCCCGGCCGCTGGAGCGGGAGGCGTATCCGGAGTGTGATTTGTGATGCGTGATGCGTAATTTTTTCTCACGAATCACGCATCACGTATCACGTCAGGAATTGTGATGAAAGTGAAAATATGCGGTATTACAAATTTGGACGACGCGCTGACGGCCGTAGCAGCAGGGGCGGATTATTTGGGCTTCATTTTTTATCCGCCGAGCAAGCGTTCAGTTGACATAAGCGTGGTGAAGGGAATGGTGGTAACTTTGCGGCAGCGGGTGGATTGTCCGGTGTTGGTGGGGGTGTTTGTCAATGAATCGGCGGCGAGAATGACGGTCGTTCTGGACGAGGTGGGTCTGGATTTGGCGCAGTTGAGTGGGGAGGAAGCGGCTGCTTTGGTCACGGATGAATGGTTGGGGTTGTATGGCCGGGCCTACAAAGCGATTCGTCCCGCCAGCCCGGCTGAGGCGGTTACGGCCGTGCAGCAGTACGCCGCTCCGGTCATGCCTTCTATTTTAATAGACACCTGGCACCCTACTCTGCGTGGTGGCACAGGGGAAACGGGCGATTGGGCGATCAGCGCAAAACTGGCGCAGCAGACGCCCGGTTTGATGCTGGCGGGCGGGCTGACGCCGGAAAATGTGGGGGAAGCAGTCAGGATGGTACGGCCGTATGCCGTAGACGTTGCCAGTGGCGTGGAAGCCTCCCCCGGCAAGAAAGACCCGAACAAGGTGCGGGCTTTTATAGCAAATGCGAAAATGGGATAAGAGAGAGGCTGCCTGCTTATTGCGAGATTCCCACAATATTTGCCAGGCCATTCATTGTCACGGGGAGCGCATATGCAGAATTTTGTCGGGTTCCGGTGAAACTTTCTTGATGAGTACGGCCGTATTCGGATACTGGTCATTTATACGCAAAGCCAATGTTGTCTGGTCTGAATCGTAATCTACCAGTTCGCCATTGTGTATAGCTACGTATTGTCCCTCGTAACGACGCAATAAATCCGGTTTCATCGCCTGAAATGCCGCTTGCTCCTCTTTCATTTTGGCCCTTTGAGGGTTGACGTGAACGGAGGGAAATGCTTTAGTTAACGCTTTTTCTTGAGCCAAATAATATCGCTCGGTTACCCACCTTGTGGAGACTGGAGGAAACGCTTTGGTTAACGCTTCTTCGATAACATCGTTTAACGGCCGTTGCTCAACCCGAGAGATTTGCTGCACCTGCCGGTAAACGCGGTCGGGTAAAGTGATCACAATTTCTTTGCTCATGCCTGTTCTCCTGTTGCTACAGGCGTATTATAGCACAGGTGCAGGTTGATACGGCCGTTTCCCTGCCAATTCTCCGGTTACAGGCTAAACTTACCCGCATGAGCGACAAACCATTCCGCACCCTTTCCTCCAACATCGTCTGGTCGTGCCCCTGGTACGCTGTGCGGCAGGACAAAATTATGCTGCCCAATGGGGAGGAGGGAGAGTACAACACCATTGTTAAGGGAGCGGCCGTTTGGATAGTGCCCGTTACTCCGGCTGGCGAAATCGTCTTGCTACGCCATTACCGCTACACCGTTGACGACTGGTGCTGGGAGATTCCGGCCGGCGGCGTCAAGCCGGGGCAGACGGTGGTGGAAGCCGCGCGGGAAGAACTTCACGAAGAAATTGGCGGGCGGGCGCAATCGCTGGAAAAGCGGGGCCGGTTCTACACTGCCAACGGCATTTGCAACGAAGAAGGGTATTACTTTCTGGCAACCGGCGTCACTTTGGGGTCGACCACGCACGAACCGGCCGAACTGATGGAAATTCACCCCGTGCCCATTGCCGAAGTCTTGCGTATGGCCCACGCTGGTCAGATTACCGACGCCCCTTCCGCCTTGGTTATTTTTTTGTGTGAAGCTTATTTGAAAGAGATGTTATTGGGAGATTGAGAGATTAGGATTTTGGATGATTGTTGCGTTTGATCGGGGTCTGGCTTTCATGCTATTATCTCGTATGCTGCGATAGCAGTTTCAGTTTTTGATATGGGGGTTGGAAGGAGGGTTTTTATGTCAACTGATAGCAGGTACGACAGTGATGAGAAAAAACAGCGTATGCGGGAAGCAATTGAGGAGTTAAAGCCAATCGCTTTAGAAGTGGACGACCGAAACAAAGAGATGGGGCGGGAAGAAGCAGAACGAATTGCGGACGAAATTGTAACCGAAACGATAAACAGGATGATCAGGCAGGGCAAAGTGAAATTTAGTGACCAACTTGTGGGAAGGATACCGCAGCTACCAGCAACCAACCACCAGCCACCAATCAAGGAACCATTATGCAGATAAAAAAAGTAAACGTACCGGATGAACGCGGTAAATTTGGGCCGTATGGCGGGCAGTTTGTGCCGGAAACGTTGATGCCGGTGCTGGATGAATTGATCCGCGCCTATGACGAGGCGATCCATGATCCGGATTTTATGACGGAGTTTGAGTATTTGCTGCGCACGTATGTGGGACGGCCGTCGCCCCTCAGCCATGCCAAACGACTTAGCCAACAACTGGGTGGGGCGCAAATTTACCTGAAGCGGGAAGATCTGAACCATTCCGGGGCGCACAAAATCAATAATGCCCTGGGTCAGGCCTTACTGGCGCAGCGCATGGGTAAAACCCGCATTGTGGCCGAGACGGGGGCGGGGCAGCACGGCGTAGGCACAGCCACCGCCTGCGCTTTGCTGGGGCTGGAATGTGTCGTTTACATGGGCACAGTGGATATTGCCCGGCAGCAGCCCAACGTCTACCGCATGAAACTGCTGGGGGCGGCAGTGCGCCCGGTAGCCAGCGGCAGCCAGACGCTCAAGGATGCCATCAATGAAGCCATCCGCGACTGGGTGACGAATGTGGCGACGACCCATTACCTGCTCGGTTCCGTCCTGGGGCCGCATCCGTACCCGATGATGGTGCGGGATTTCCAGAGTGTGATTGGCGTGGAGGCGCGGGAGCAGGTATTGGCGGAATGCGGCCGTTTGCCGGACATGATTATTGCCTGTGTGGGGGGCGGCAGTAACGCTATGGGCATCTTTCACGCCTTCCGGGATGACGAGGGGGTGCAGTTTGTCGGCGTGGAAGCGGGGGGCGAGGGGATTGAAAACGGCCGTCACGCTGCCCGTTTTGCCGATATGAATGCGGCCCGGATTGGCGTCTTGCACGGCACCAAAAGTTACGTCATGCAAACGCCGGATGGCCAGATTATGGAGACGCACAGCATCAGCGCCGGCCTGGATTATCCCAGCGTGGGGCCGGAACACGCCCTCTTCCGCGACGAGGAGCGGGCCGGCTACACTTACGCCACAGACGAGGAAGCGTTAGCCGCCTTCCAGACGCTTTGCCGCACGGAAGGCATCATCCCCGCCCTGGAATCCAGTCACGCCGTGGCCGAAGCCATCAAACAAGCCCCTAAAATGCGGCCAGATCAAATCATCATTGTGAACTTGAGCGGCCGGGGAGACAAGGATTTGAACACGGTGATGGGGGCCTTGGAGATTGGTGATTAGAGATTGGGGATTTGCCGTAAACGGCTGGCAATCTCCAATCTCCAGTCTTCCTAATAAACCTTCCCCCGTCCCCCCAGCCGTTCCACGTGAACCGGGTCATAGCAGTCGCCGTATTTGGTGAGGGGCATCGTCGCCTTTTTCGCCATCAGTTCTTCGTATTCGTCATCGTCCACCATGGCTACAATGCGGGCAATGGAGGCCTCCCCGTCCACAAAGCGCCAGGGGAAACAGGCTACCTGGACGCGCCGGTTCACCAGTAAATCAATATCCCCGCCCACACACTCGGCGTGAATGATCCCCTTGTCGAACATCCACAGGTGCATCATCTGGTACATATCTTTAGTAAAGTATTCCGCCAACGGCTTGCCGTACTTTTCCCGGAAGTGGGCGTCGGCGTCTTCAGCCTGGGCCGGCATCCAGTCCCGGATTTTGGTGTTCATGGGATGATCGGCGCTGCCGCAGTCTACGCCAATCCACTTGAGTTTCTTTTCGATGCACCAGTTGGCAAAACGGGCGTCCGGGCCGGGGTGCATGACCATGTAGCGCACCTCGTTGCCGTAAGGCTGATCCCAGCCGAAATGGTGGTAGCCGGTGTGAATGATGAGGATGTCCCCTTCGCGCACTTCCACCCGTTCCTCGATCATTTCCGGCGTGTACACGTCGTAATCGCCGCACACGTCGCTCAAATCCACTATGGCCGCTTCTCCGGCCAGGAACTCAAAGTCGAGCTGGGCGATGTCTTTGCCGGGCGTGTAAAAATGAATTTCCCCGTCCAGATGCGTGCCCACGTGGTTGCTGTGGGTGACAATCTGGCCGTTGGCTCCGTTGGGGGCCAGCCGTTTGAAATATTTTACTTGCAGCGGTTCGTAAGTGGGCCAGGGCGGTGTGCCGACGCCCAGAGGGATGGTTAAGTCTATAAATTTCATGTGTGTCTCCTTTATTGTTGAGATTAGAGATTGGAGATTGGCTAATCTCTAATCTCCAATCTCCAGTTACATTATACCTGACTAAACAACGCATTCGTAATTCCCAGCAGGATGAGGTAGCGAATGATCTTGCCCAGGATAACCCAGAAGGTGAAAATGCGCAGGTCTGTGTGGAAGGCGCCGGCGACGATGGTGAGGGGATCGCCGATGACGGGCAGCCAGGAGAAAAAGAGAACGGCCGCGCCCCAATGCTGGAACCAGGCGGCGGCTGGCTCCCAATGTTCTGGTTTGATAGTAACGTAACGGGAAAAAATGAACTCTGTTCCCTTACGACCTACGGTATAATTGATTAAGTTGCCGACGTAGCCGCCCAGCGTGGCGACCAGGATGACAATCCAGGTGTTGTAGCCCAGCAGGGGCATCCCCACGACAAATATCTCGGTGGATAGGGGTATGATGGTGGCTCCCAGCAGGCTGACGAGAAAGAGTCCCAGGTAGCCGAGACTGAAGACGAATTCTGCCATGGGTTTATTTTGGGGCGGTAACGGCCGTCTGTCAAGACGTGATGCGTGAAGGCGTGATGCGTGAAAGTGGTTGAAGGAGGTTGTGATGAGTAAACCAACGGTGATTATTACAGGGGCGTCCAGAGGGTTAGGGTTGGCGGCGGCGCGGTTTGTAGCGGTCAGGGCTAATGTGGCGTTAATGGCGCGGTCTGCGGCGGAACTGGCGGAAGCGGCGCGGTTGATTGGAGCGGAAGGCGGTACGGCCGTACCCGTTCCCGGCAACGTGACGAAGCGGGAAGATTGTGCGCGGGTGGTGGAGAAGACGTTGGCGGAATACGGCCGTATAGACGCCCTGATCAACAACGCCGGCACAATCGAACCCATCGCTCCCATTGCCGCGGCGGATGCGGCAGCCTGGCAGAAGAATTGGGCCGTCAATCTGCTTGGCCCGCTGCAACTGACGCAGGCCGCCTTGCCCCATTTACGGGCGCGGCGGGGGCGGGTGATCAACGTGTCCAGCGGGGCGGCGGAGTATGGACTGCCCGGTTGGGGCGCGTATTGCGCGGCAAAAGGGGCGTTGAACCAGTTGACGCGGGTGTTGGCGGCAGAAGAACCGTTGGTTACGGCCGTTGCCGTGCGCCCCGGCGCGGTGAATACGGAAATGCAGCGGGTCATCCGGGAGCAGGGGGCGACGGGAATGGCTCCGGACGTGTATAAGCGTTTTGTCAGGAAGTATGAAGACGGGCAGCTTTTACCGCCAGAAAAACCGGGCGCAGCCCTGGCCGCATTGGCCCTGTATGCTCCGCCGGAATGGAGCGGCGAATTTGTTGCCTGGGATGAAGAACGGGTGCAGGCGTTGTTGGGAGATTAGAGAGTAAGAGATTGGGGATTTGCAACAGCTTATTACTGCAAATCTCCAATCTCAAATCTTATTTAAATAAAATGGGTATGGAGGAAAGTGTGGTTGTTTGGCCGGGCACGGCCGTATCCCATTCATACGTCAAATCATCACGGGGAACCACACTGGTCATCTGCGTTACGCCATCGGGGATGGGGAGGCTGCCCTGCCCCCAGGCCACGTATTTTACTGCGCCGTCCTGGGTGGTGATGCGGTACAGGTTAACCCCGTTCTGCCCTTCTGCCTGAAGCGGGTCTACCTGGGCGTAAGGCAGCAGTTCCGAGGTGAGCAGTTGCGCGGCGAAGTAGCTCAGTTGGGGCACGCCTTGGTCGCTGCGGATGCCGTAGCCGCGCCACAGATTGTTGGGCGTGGCGGGAGAGCCGATGTAGGTGTGCCAGGCTACAAAGCTATCGCCCAGGCCCCAGGCTTGGATGGTGCGGCGGAACACGTCGGCAGCTTGTTCTTCGGGGCTGTTGGGGTAATCGGTACGGCCGTTCAGGGTGGGATCATTCGTCGCGCCCGTTTCCGTCAGCCAGACCGGTTTGCCCGTCAGGCCATTGGCCGCCAGAAAATCGCCCAGCTTCTGCCGGTCAAAGGGGAAGCGGTACCAGGGACCGTAATAATGGTAATTCACTACGTCAAACCAGTCCGCGCCGCCGCCTTCCAGCACGCCGGCCAGCCAGGTATTCAGCGTATAATCGTCCAGCCCACCCATTCCCGGCAGCAGGATAACCGCGTCCGGGTCATTGGCCCGGATGATTTCGGCCACTTGCGCCAGAAAAACACCTTGTTCCTGCGGGGAAAAACCGTCTTCCGGGACGACAGCCGGGGGACGTTGGGGCGGCGGCATGTTGTCGCTGCCGCCGGGGTCAAAGGCACGCCAATGGTCCATCTCGTTGCCGATTTCCCAGTAGGTGACGTAGGGTGCGTAGCGCTGCACGACGGTGGTCAGATAATTGGCCGCTTCCGGGCCGACCTCCTTTTGAAACTGGCCTGGCTGCGCCCAGGGCGGCGTGGGGGAGGCGTATTGCAGGCTGAACAGGGTGACGATGGGTTCTGCGCTGCTATCTGCCATGATGACGCTGTCCGCCGCGGTAAAATTCCATTGGTCGTTCTGCGGTTCCACAATGTCCCAAAAAAGATCGGCCTTGATAAACTGACGGTAGGCGTCCACGCCCAGGTCGGCAAAGTCGCTAAAGATGAAGTCGGGCAGCAGATAGTCGGGCGTCTGGCCGGTTCCGGCGGCGTTATTGTTTTCCCAGTAGAAGCGGATGAAGTTGAGACCAAATTGGGGTGGACTGTCCGTTGCGCCGGAGCCGGATACGACGATGGGGAGCATGGTGGCGGGGGGAGATACGGCCGTTTCCCCCTCCGGCTGCGGCTGGGTGGGCGAAGGATTGGTTGGCGGGGTGGTGGGCACGGCCGTTGCCGTTTCCACCGGCTCAACTGCCTGCCCGCAGCCCACGATAATCAATGAGAATAGGGCGATCCAAAAAATAACAGAGCGTTTCATAATGATTACCTCCACGATTTATCAATTACCCTACCATAAAACCTGTGTGTAAAAAAACTTATAGGAAAATATGGGGAAATTATGAAGAGATTGTAGGGTAAAAAGTGGCATTCCGGGGGCATCCGGGCGCGTATGCCTGATAAAGTAGACATTTGCGCGTTTATCAGATAAACTAATGCGTTCTGTTAGATGTTTGTCTAATGCCGGGGTGTAAAACAAAATTTGCATCCGTTGTATGGAGGATGGGTAGTCTATGAACAAAACGGCCGTTTACAAACGATTGCTGGGGTATCTCAAACCGTACTGGCGGCAACTGCTGCTGGCATATACGGCCATGCTGCTGTCCGTTGGACTGAATTTAGTTGTGCCCCAGATTATCAAGCGCGTCATTGACGACGGCGTGACCTCCGGTAATGCGGTCAGGCTGTTTATCGCCGGAGGAATTATCCTGCTCATCGCCATCGTGCGGGGGATGATGGGCTTTAACGAGATGTATTTTGGCGAATGGTTGACTCACAGCGTGGCCTTCGACTTGCGCCAGAATTTTTACCTGCGGGTGCAATGGCTGCCCTTTGCCTTCCATGACCGCACCCATACCGGCGAATTGATGAGCCGGGCTACCAGTGACATCACGGAAACGGAGCGGTTTGTGGGGATTGGCCTGATGGGGCTGGTTTCCACGTCGCTGCTAATGGCTGGCGTGCTGGCGGCTATGTTTTGGGAGGAACCCCGGCTGGCTTTGGTAGCGTTGGGGCCGATTGTGGTGCTGGTGATTGCTGCCATCCGGTTTGGCGGCAAGGTGCGCCCCATGTTTAAGGGGATTCAGGAGCAGATGGCGGTGCTTTCGGCCACGATGCAGGAGAGCATGACGGGCATCCGGGTGGTGAAGGCGTTTGCCCGTGAGCCGTATGAGTTGGCCAAGTTTGACGAGGCTAATGAGGAATGGTTCCGGCGCCGTTATCACATTATCAAAACGTGGGCCAATAACTGGCCGTTTTTTACCTTTTTGATCGCTTTCAGCATTTTCCTGCTGCTCTGGTTTGGCGCGCCGCTGGCTTTGGATGGGGTGATTACGGTGGGATCGTTGTTTGCCATGTTTTCCTACGTTTTGCTGTTGAGCGGGCCGGTGCAGCGGTTGGGCTTTCTGGTGAATCTGGCGGCGACGGCCGGGGCCAGCGCCCAGCGGGTGTTTGACATCATTGATACGCCCAGTGAAATTGAGGAGAAGTCGGGCGCGATTGTGCTGGAGGAGATGCAGGGAGCGGTGACGTTTGAGCATGTGGGTTTTACTTATGATGCGGAACGGCCGATTTTGCATGACGTGACGTTTCAGGCAGCGCCAGGGGAAACGGTAGCCTTGATTGGGCCGACCGGTTCGGGCAAGTCTACGGTGACGAGTCTGATTCCCCGGTTTTATGACGTGAGTGACGGCCGTATCCTGATTGACGGTTACGACGTGCGTGACCTGGAGCTAAAATCACTGCGGCAGCACATTGGCATTGTGCTGCAATCGCCCTTCCTGTTTAGCCAGACCATTGCCGAGAATATCGCTTACGGCCGTCCCGATGCCAGTTATGAGGAGATTGTGGCGGCGGCGAAAGCGGCTCATGCGCATGAATTTATTGTCGGCTTCCCGGATGGGTATGATACGGCCGTGGGCGAGCGGGGCGTTACCCTGAGCGGCGGGCAGAAGCAGCGCGTAGCCATCGCCCGCGCCCTGCTTACCGACCCGCGCATCCTCATCCTGGACGATTCCACCAGCAGCGTAGACACAGAAACCGAGCATCTTATCCAGGAAGCGCTGGCGGCTCTGATGGAAGGGCGCACGACCTTCGTTATTGCCCAGCGTCTCCTTACCCTGAAAAGCGCCGACTGCATCCTGGTGCTGGACAAAGGCGAGATTGTGGAGCGGGGGACGCACGAGGAATTGCTGCGTCTCGATGGTCTTTACCGCCAGATTTACGATTTGCAATTAAAGGATCAGGAAGAGTTTACGGCGTTGCAGGAACAGATGGCTGTGGGGGAAAACTATGTCTCGTGATAATACTACCCAGACCAGACACGAATATCTGCGGGAAAAAGAGGGGCGGGAAACACGGGAAGCGCGGATTCGGGCCTTGCTGAATGATGAAGATGAACTGCTGGGCAAGGCGTATGATTCCCGGTTAGTGCGGCGGCTACTGGCTTACATGCGGCCGTATCTTCCCCGGCTGATTCTGGCTATTTTGCTGATGATTACCAGTTCTTTGATGGCGGTAGTGCAGCCGGCTATTGTGGGGAAGGCGATTGACGAAGGGATTGTCACCGGTTCTTTACAGACGGTGCGCACGTGGACGGTACTTTTCCTGCTGGTCGCTATTATTGAGTGGATTACCAACCGTTGGCGCATTGCCATCATGGCTTACGTCGGCACAAAAGTGGTCGCCGATTATCGCAGCGAACTGTTCCGCCATTTACATACCCTGTCGCTCAATTTCCACAACAATTACAGCGTGGGCCGCCTGATGAGCCGCCTGATCAGCGACGTGGGCGTGTTACAGGATTTCATCACCTGGAGTATTACCGGCCTGTTCCGCTCCTTCTTCACCTTGACGGGGATTGTGGTTGCCATGCTGCTGCTGGACTGGAAGCTGGCGCTGGTGACGTTTTCGGTGTTGCCGTTGATGTTTATTTTGACGCGCTACTGGCAGGTGCGGGTGCGCCGGGTGTATCGGGCGACGCGGCAGCGGTTGGCGCTGATCAATGGCTATCTCAACGAATCTATTTCCGGCATCCGCGTGACCAAAAGTTTTACCCGCGAAGAGGTGAATGCCCAACATTTCTATGACCTCAACCGCTCTTATTTTGACGCCAATGTGCGGGCTTCCCGGCTGACGGCGCTGTTCTTCCCCGGTGTGGACTTCATGGGGTCGCTGGCGACAGCGTTGGTGGTGACGGTGGGTGGCTGGCTGGTTTTGCAGGATGCCTTGACGACAGGCGTGCTGGTGGCCTTCATTTTGTATATACGCCGCTTCTTTGACCCGATTCGGGAGCTGGCGCAGCGGTACAACACGTTTCAGGCGACGATGGCCTCCAGCGAGCGGGTATTTGGCTTGCTGGATACGGAACCGGACCTGGTGGACGCGCCGGATGCGTTTACGCTGCCGCCAATTGCGGGGCGGGTGGATTTCAGGGATGTCTGGTTTGCTTACCAGGATGGAGAGCCGGTGCTGCGGGGTATCACCCTGCACGCGGAGCCGGGGGAGCGGATTGCCCTGGTGGGGGAGACGGGTGCGGGCAAGAGTACGATTATTCGCTTGCTGGCCCGCTTTTTTGACGTGACAGCCGGGGCGATTGAGATTGACGGGGTGGACATCCGGCAGGTAACGATGGCTTCGCTGCGGTCGCAGTTGGGCATTGTGCTGCAAGACCCGTTTTTGTTTGCGGGCACGGTGCGGGATAATATTCGTTACGGCCGTCTCGATGCCACCGATGAAGAGGTAGTCGAAGCCGCCAAAGCAGTCGGAGCGCACGAGTTCATCAGTCACATGCCGGACGGCTACGATACGGAAGTGGGTGAAGACGGCGTAAACCTGAGCGTAGGGCAGCGGCAGATCATCTCTTTTGCCCGCGCCTTGCTGGCTGACCCTCGCATTCTCATCCTGGATGAGGCGACGAGCAGCGTGGATACGGCCACGGAGAAGGTGATTCAACAGGCGCTGGACACGTTGATGGAAGGGCGCACCAGTTTTGTCATTGCTCACCGGTTGAGTACAATCGTGAATGCGGATGAGATTGTGGTGTTGGACAACGGCCGTATCGTGGAACAAGGCACGCACGAAGAACTCCTGGCGCAAAGAGGCCGCTACTACAACCTGTACACCATGCAATGGACGTGAGGCGTATTGCGTATTCCGTATTGCGTAAAGACAGTACAGAACACGGAATACGCAATACGCAATACAAAAAATATCATGCTTGCTTTACTTTCCCTGTTTGTTGCTGTAGCTTTGTCTATACTCATTACCCGGATAGCGGCGGAGGCGTTGGCCATGACGGGAATTTCCCGCGATATTGCCAAATTTCAGGCGCTTTCCGCATTTACCGGCGTGGGCTTTACCACGTCCGAATCGGAACACATCGTTAACCATCCGGTACGGCGGCGTATTGTCACCATTGTCATCCGGTTGGGCAGCATTGGCGTAGTCACGGTCATCTCTTCTTCCATGCTGACCTTTGTCAATGCCGGCTCTGCGCGGGAGATGTTAATCCGGCTGGCTTATCTGGTAGCGGGATTGGGCGCTTTGTGGCTGTTCAGCTCCAGCAAATGGATTAGCCGCCATTTGA